>JAUYFG010000011.1 GCA_030690985.1 Pseudomonadota bacterium | reverse complement strand
AGCAGGCGAGGACGCCTGCGCTACAGGTGCGCCCGGTTTCATCATTAGCCTGAAACAGGCCCGCCCTTGTAGCGCAGGCGTCCCGCCTGCATTCAGCGCCACGAGCAGGCGAGGACGCCTGCGCTACAGGTGCGTCCGGTTTCATCATTAGCCTGAAACAGGCCCGCCCTTGTAGCGCAGGCGTCCCGCCTGCATTCAGCGCCACGAGCAGGCGAGGACGCCTGCGCTACAGGTGCGCCCGGTTTCATCATTCGGGGTGGCCTGGCCGCCATGCACGTTAACGGCTTTATCGCGTAACCCGACCTACATTCACGCCTTGCCTGACAGCTTCGCCATGACCTCGTCGCGCGGGCCGTCCATGACGATGCGGCCGTCCTGCACCATCAGCAGGCGGGTGAACAGGGGCAGCAAGGCGGTCTTGTGGGTGGCGACGATGGCGCTCTCCTGGCTGCCGAGTACCGATTTCAGCAGCGCCACCACGCGGGCCTCGCTGTCGGCGTCCATCGCACCGGTGGGTTCGTCCAGCAGCCAGACCAACGGCTTCGCCAGCAGCAATCGGGTGAGCGCGATGAGCTGCTTCTGGCCGCCGGAAACGCCGCGCCCGCCCTCGGTGATTTCCAGGCCCAGGCCCTTCGGCTGGCCGGCGATCAGGTCGATCAGGCCGCTCTTGCGGGTGGCTTCCAGGATGGCTTCGTCGCCGGGGTCGGGCAGGCCGAGCAGCAGGTTGTCGCGCAGGCTGCCGCTGAACAGGCGCGCTTCCTGCGGCAGGTAGCCCACGGTCTCGCGCACTGCCGCCGGCGTGAGCATCGCCATGTCCATGCCGCTCAAGAACAACTTGCCCTCGTTCGGGCGATACAGGCCGGAGGCGAGTTTCAGCAGGGTGCTTTTTCCCGAGCCGATCGGGCCGATCATGCCGATGCGCTCGCCCGGCTTGATTTCCAGGCGTTCCACTTCCAGCGCCAGGCGTTTTGCCATGCCGTAGGTGAAGCGCACCCGCTCGAATTTGATGGCGCCTTCCAGCGACTGCGGCACCAGGGCGTGCTCGGCGTCGTCCACCTCGCTGGGCAGGGCGATGATCTGGTCCAGCCCCTCGATGGCGGCGCGCGCATGTGCCCACTGCACCATCACGCCGGGCAGTTGCACGATGGGCATCAACGCCCGGTTGCTGATGATCGAGCAGGCGAGCAGGCCGCCCATGGTCAGCAGGTTTTCGGTGACCAGCCAGGCGCCGGTGGCGATCAGGCCGATATAGCTGAATTGCTGCAAGGCCACGGTGAGGTTCTGCGCCAGCGCGGAATAAGTGCGGATTTGCTGATCCGAAGCGCTGGTTTCCGCCACCAGGGCATTCCAGCGCCCCTGCATCTTCCATTCCGCGCTGTTGGCCTTGAGTGATTCGGCGCCATCCACCGCTTCCACCAGCAGGCCGGCTTTGCGGTTGTTGCCGGCCAGGTTGTCGCGGGTGTGCTTCTGGATGACATGCTGGAACATCAGGCCGGCGGCCAGCGCGATGGGCAGCGCGATGAGCGGCACCAGCGCCAGCCAGCCGCCGACGAGAAAGATCACCAGAATGAAGAACAGCGCGAACGGCACATCGGCCAGCACGAACAGCGAGGTCGAGGCGAGCACCCCGCGCACCATCTCGAAGCCCTTCACCTGCGAGGCGAGCGTACCCACCGAGGCCGGGCGCGCCTCCATGCGGATGCCCAGCATGCGGCCGAAAAACCACTCGGAAAGCTCGTGGTCGATGACGTTGCAGGTGCGGTCCACCATGTGGCTGCGCACCTGTTTCAGGAGGAATTCCAGGCCCACCGCCAGCGCGACGCCCACGGTGAGCACCCACAGGGTCTGAAAACCCTGGTTGGGAATCACCCGGTCGAATATCTGCATGCTGTAGAGCGAGGTGCCCAGGGTCAGCAGATTGACCAGGGCGGTCGCCAGCACTGCTTCGATGAAGATGCCCTTGCGCGCGAACAAGGCACGCAAAACCAGGCCGAGCGCGCCGGGCGAGCGGGTGGCGGTTTGCGAACTGCGCGGCAGGGTCAGGCATTCGGCCGTTTCAAGCGAGGCCAGGGCCAGCGGCGCACCGTCCACGGTCTCGCCCCGCCAGGCGCCATCCGCCCCGCGCCCTTGCAGGAGAAACCAGCCTGGTTCTGCCTGCCCGCCGGCACATTGATAAACGGCAAATGGCAGATCGGCGGGCGTGGGGTCGGCCAGGCGCGTCGGTGTGCCCTCCAGGCCCGCCGTGCGCCAGGCGGTAATGAACAGCGTGGTCGCGTTCAGTCCATCGGGAAGCGTCGCCAGATCGTCGAGACGGCCGCCGGCAACCCGCTGGCCAGCCAAACGGGCGGCGCGGTCGATCAGAGGGGCGAGGTTTTCATTCATTGAGGAATCCAGGTTTGCATGGCGTAGGTTGGGCAAAGCGAAGCGTGCCCAACATCGCGGCGGTTCGTTGGGCACGCTTCGCTTTGCCCAACCTACGACTACTTCGCTATCTCGTTGCCAGCCCCAGCCCCCCGGTCTGTACCTTCAGACGCAGCACCGCCGCCTGCATCTGGCTTCTCGCGTCCACCAGCGCCTGTTCCGCCTGGGTGGTTTCGCGCACCGCGTTGAGCACGTCCAGCCAGGTCTTGCGCCCTGCGGTGTACTGGCGGGCGTAGGACTCGGACACCTCGGCCGAGGTGCCGCGCGCCTGCTCCGCGAAGTCCTGCCGCGCGCGCGCCGCCGTCCACTCGTTCCAGTCCAGGGAGACCTGTTGCCGCACATCGCGCCGTGCCGTTTCCGCCGCCAGCCGCGTGGCTTCGCGGCGGTGAAAAGCGGCATCGACGCCGGATTTCGCCGACAGCCCCGCGCCCGGTTGCGCCAGCAGAACCAGCAGGGCACGGTTGTCGGAAACGCTGCCCTGGCTGCTCTCCAGGCGCAGTGACAGTTGCGGCATATAGGCCGAGCGCTTCGAGTCGATGTCGGCATTCGCGGCCTCGGCCTCGAAACTCAAGCGGCGCAGCGCGGGAGAATGCGCCAGGGCGCGGTCGAGCATCTGAAACAGATCGTCGGGCAAGTTCCCGGGCTTGGCCGCTTCGCTGTAGCTCCAGGGGTCGATTTCCGTGACCGTCTGCCCGGGCCCAATGAGCTGGCTGAGTTGCGCCAGCGCGTTGGCGAGCGCCTGACTGCTGGACGACAACTCGTTGGCGGTGGAATACAGGCGCGATTCCGCCAGGCGCTGGTCCGCCAGCGGGCTGACCTCCTGGGTCACGCGGCGGCGGATCATCGCCAGCAATTTCTCGTGTTCGCCGACACTGGCCTGGGCATGACGCTGCCGCGCCTGCTGCCGCAATGCTTCGCTGCCGGCGGCGATGACCCTGAGCGCGAGCTCCTGGCGCGCCTCGTCGATCGCCATGCCGGCGGCGTCATGGCGGCTGCCGGCGGCGGCGATGCCGGCCGTGATGCGCCCGCCGGTCCACAACGGTTGATCGACGCGCAGCAGGCTGGCGTTGCTGCCGCCGGTCTGGGCGCCGGTTTGTGTACTCGCCTCGATGCTGGGGGTGGGGTAGCGCTGCCACTCTGCGCCTTCCTGTTCGGCCTTGGCCGCGGCCTGGGCCGAACGCTTGCCCTGCACCAGCGGGTGCGTGGACAGCGCCGCCTGCAGTGCCTGGTCGAAGGTGAGAGGGGCGGCCCAGGTGGAGGCGGCGAGCAAGGCCAGGCAGGCCAGAGCAGAGGTTCGCTTCAATCTATTCATCGTGATTCCATGTCGGTCGATTTGAGCGTTGCCGCCCATCCTCGTGGCTACGGTGGCGATGTTCAACCAGCCTGCTCCAGGAGTAGCGCGGAAATATCCCGCCGGGTATGCAGGACACGCATGACATCCACCAGGCCATCCCGCTCGAAATAGAAAATCAGGTAGGGATAAGCCGCTACCGGCCAAGTGCGCAAACCCGGCAGATCGAGCAGATGGGCATAGCGCGGGGAACCGCTGGCGGGGAGGCAGGACAGGTGATGAAACGCCGCCTCCGATTCCCTGGTAAACCCCTCGGCGGCATCGAAGGCCAATTCATCCAGGTAATAGCCCAGTGCTTCCTCGATGTCCTGGCGAGCACGAAGCCGAAGCCGAATGGCGCTCACGCCTGCCGCGCCCTGGCGATGCGTGTTCGCAGATCACCCCAGAAAGTATCTTCGAGTGCTTGCGGCTCCCCGGAGACCAGGCCCTGGCGCAGCAATTCACGCAGATCGTCCCCGGCACGGCGAACCTGATCGGCGCGGATCAGATCGCGGATGTATTCGCTCGACGAGTCATAACGATGCTGTGCAACCGGCTCCTCACATTTCGTGGCAAGCGTATTTAGGTCGCACTCTTTCAGCTTGTCCATCAGCGCCTCGTAGGCCTTCGCCGGTACGCAGTAGAAGGCGGGCTCGTTGCGATTGAGGATGGCCACCGGAAACCCCTCGCCGGCGGCGACGGTGCCCATCGGGTTCTTCTTCAGTTCAGACACGCTCGCGGTGGTTTCCGCCAGGATGGTGTGGGCCATAAGGGGCTCCAAAGGGCTTTTAAGAGTGCCAATAATAGCACCCGGAAAGAGGTGGTTGATCGGCCGGGCATTCGTTCGAGGGAGGGAGATTCACGTCTCCGCCTCTCCGTTTCAGCGTGGCTGACTACTGGCATTTACAGGTGACGCAGAGCGTCCATGCGTTCATGCAAGATACGAACGATGGCAACGCCGTAATCCGTGATGCGGAAATAAATCAGGTGTCGCTCGACACCGCGACGACGATATCCCTGGCGGATGTGGTCACAAGCGGGGGCGGTTATCGGTGCTCGCGCAATCTCCGCGCAGGCCGCCGTAACGATATCGGTGTAGCGGTCGGCCTGCTCCGCGCCCCATTGTTGCCGGGTGTGCCCCCAGATTTTTTCAAGGTCGCGGCCTGCCGCCGGGGTAAGACGATATTCGGCTTCAGCCATGCGCGGTACGCATGCGCTGTTTGAACCCGGCAACATCGAACGGCTCGGGCTCACCGCTGTTTTCGCCTTCAATCAGGGCGGCGCGCACAACCTCGTTCCCCGCACTGCGCTCCTGCTCGCGACGGATGAGGTCGCGGATAAATTCGCTGTCGTTGGTGTAGTACCCCGCATTGATCTGCGCCTTGATCCAGCCATCTTGCTGGTCAGTCAGGGTAATAGTCTTGCGAACGGTCGCCATGCGTTACCTCCAATGGTGCAGTCAGGATCAATAATCATACTATCGGTGCTGTATCGCATAAAATTGCGAACTTGCCAAATTACCGCAGCCGCGTAGCCCGGATGCAGCTTTGCGGAATCCGGGAGGGTGCTGACGCCAAGGTTTACGCAGCGCAACCTCCCGGTCCATCCATGCCGGAATCAGTATCCGACCTCCCTTTGATGACGCAGCGCCAGCACCGTGACCAGATCGTTCTCGTAGCGGTAGAGCACGACATAACCGCTGTCGCCGAAGCTGATTGGCAACTCCCGGCATTCCGGGTCCATTTCTTCATCTGGCCTGCCGATCTGCGGGTGGCTGGCGATGATCTTCACGCCATCGCGGATCGTTTTTACCGCTCGCCTGGCTGCATCGGTGTTCTTCTCGGCCAGGAAGCGATAGAGGCGTCGTACGTCCAGCAGCGCGGGTGGCGACCAGATCAAACGTGGCATTCAGGCGGCTCCGCGTCCTCTCCCGCGGCCAGCTTTGCAAGCCAGGCATCGGCCTCTTCCAGCGTCACATGCAAGCCGGTTTCCTGATACTCGGCCCAGGCGTTGAGGGCGTCCTGGCGGAAGGCATCGCGCTTTTCCTCTCGCTCGACGTACTGCTGGATGGCTTCGCGCACCATTCCGTTTGGGCTGCGGTGGCGGGCCTCGGCAAGACGCCCGATGCGCTCACGGGTGTCCGGGTCGATCTTGATTGCGATGGGTTGAGTCGCTGCAGCAGTCATGGCACACGCTCCGGGCAGATGGAAATGGGGTTCACCTTATCACGACCAATAACGGCGGCTCGCCCGGCCGTGTAGCCGCGTAGCCCGGATGCAGCGTAGCGGAATCCGGGAGGGTGGCCTGCGGCGAACGTTCCCGGCGCGAACCGGCATTCCGAACCCCGCGTAGGATGTGGTTACCGAAGGGTAGGGGCTTCATCAGAGCATCGCGAACCGCATCATGTGGCGCGTGCCAGGCCGATGCGGTTCGCTACGCTCACCACATCCTACGTCGCTGCTTACACATGCGAGATCCAGTTGCTGCCGGTTTGCAGGCTGAGTTGAGCGAACGTGACGCCGGAGAGGACGATGGCGGTCTGGGTTACCACGGCGCTGGAGTTGCCGTCCCAGACGATCAGGGTGTCGAGGCCGGCGGCGGTGGTGTTCACCGTGAAGGTGCCGGCGCTGCCGGCGGCTCCATTGGTGTAATTACCCTGCACCGCGAAAAAGCCCTGGTCGGTGGCCAGGCCGTCGCTCGGGGCGCTGCCCATGTAGCCGGGCGCGCCCGCATTGCCGAGCAGCTCGCCCATCGACTTGTTGAGGTTGAAACCTTCGGTGTTGGAGGCGTCGATGCGGGCGAAGTCGGTGATGCGGTCGACGCCGTTGGCGAAGCTGAAGGTGTCGCCGCTGTCGAGGGTGGTGTTCGACACGCCCGCACCCAGGTTCATGGCCGTAACCAGAGGTGAATCCCCCTGCTCGAAGCCGTATTCGTCTTTGCCCGCGCCGCTGGTCATCGTGTCCGCGCCGGTGCCGCCGCTGATCCGGTCGACGCCGCTGGAGCCGGTGAGGGTGTCATTGCCGCCGTAGCCGTTGAGGCCATAACCACCAGTCGCGGCGTCGGGCGCCACCGGGAACAAGGTCAGGTCGATGACTGTGTCGCCCTCCCTGCCTTCGGCATCGCCGCCCAGTTGCGTGGTGTCGTCTCCCGGCACCACATTGCCGGCGGCATCCGAGATGCCGTTGGCTACGGTAGTGCCGGTGTACTTACTCAACACCCAGTCGGTGGTCAAGATCGACTGGTCGGTGACAATGGCCAGGCTGGTCGTGCCGTTGCCGGTGACGCTGGTGATGTTCATGGTCGTGACGCCGTTCTTCTGCATGGTCAACGCCAACCCCGGGGTGGTGGCGAAGGCGTTCTCCGCGAAATCTAACGCGAAGCCGTTGGTGGTGACGGCGAAGGCCACCGGGTTGGGCGCCTGGGTATCCTTGATCCGCACCATATTCGCCGTCGTGGTGTCGAGCGTGGTGCCGAGGATGGCGCTGTTGATGCCGGCCAGATCGGAGAGTTCGATCAGCGTATCGGGGATTATTACCGTGCCGCCCAGCAGCGGGCTGCTGACGGCATTCTGGAACACGCGCAGCGAATCGACGGCGCCACTATCGTCGGTATCGATCCTGAATGCCGCCGTGACCCCGACGGCGGTGAAGTTGGCGGACAGATAACTGGCTGCATCTGCGGCATTGAGGCTGTTGATCAAAATGGCGTTGCCGCCCGCATCGAAGAAGCTGACGATGCCGCTGGTGACGCTGTGTTGGGCGATGCTGCCGGCATCGGTTCCATTGGTAATGCCGACGTTGCCGGCGATATTGACGGCGAACAGGTCCAGCACATCATGGCTGGCGACGGTGGTGGAGCTGATGTCGAAGCCGGTGCCGGCGGGCGCGGTGGAGGAGCCGCGGACATGGTCCATCGCGGCCACGGTGCTTTGGGCCACGCCGACTTGCACCACGTCGCGGCTGTAGGCAAGGGTGCCGCCGTTCTCGACCAGGCGCAGGGTGTCCGCGCCGTGGTTGCCGTTCAGCGTATCCACGCCGATGCCGTCGATCAGCACGTCGTTGTAGTGGGAGCCGGTCAGGGTGTCGTTGCCGGCATTGCCGCGCAGCATGATCGGGAGGTTGCCGTTGTTGTACCCATCCAGATCAATCGTGCTGTTCCCCGAACCGCCGATGAAGATTTCCCTGGAAGCGAGGACGTTGCCGGCCAGATCGGCCAGGGTACCGCCGCCGCCGGCGTCATAGCGCGCCCGCACCACATCGGTATCGATCAGCGTGGTGTTGGTGTCGACCGTGAGTGTGATGCCGGGCGCGCCGCCGCCGCCGGTAAGGGTCATCGCCGTGCCGTTCCAGGGCTCGACTCCCGCTGCGATCCGGGTCAGGCTCAAACCGCCCCCGCCGGTCACCGCCTCGCTGTAATCGAACGTGACGACGGCATTGGCGGTGTTGGCGAAGGTGGCGCCGACGTTGGTGGGGGCGGTGGTGTCCACCAGGTAGCCGCTGGTGTCGCCAATAGCCCCATGGGTGAGCGTGGCGTTGTTGCCGGCCGCATCCTTCATGGTGCCGCCGTTGAGCGCGAGGCTGTTGGCGGCGATGGAGATGCCGTTGGTGTCGGTCTGCCCGGCCAGGATGGTGTAGGTGAAGACCAGCGCGGCGGTGCCGGAGCCGGTGGCGAAGTTGGCCTGCACCGTGGTGCCGCCGATGTTGAGCGCCAGTTGCGGCGTGCCGCCGGTGGTGACAACGACGGTGGCTTCGCTCATGGTCACCGTGACGCTGACCACATCACCCACGTTGAGGGTGCTGTTCAGGAGGCCGGTGGCGGAGGTGATGGCGACGTCGGCGACCGTGGGGGGAGTGGTGTCCACCGTGTCGAAGTTCAGGGTGGTGGTGTCGGCGATGCCCGCATAGGGGTTGTTCGAAATGTCGACGATCACGCCGCTCGCCATCTGCACGTAATAGGTGGTGTTGGCGTTGAGGTCAGCCGTCGGGTTGATGGTGACGGTGGTGCCGGCGATGGTGACCTGTGTCGCATCGCCTACGGCAATCGTGCGGGTGTCCGTGCTGTTGCTGATGACGATGTCGCCCACACCCACCGTCACGTTCTCGTTGAAGGTCAGCACGATGTTGCTGCCCACCACCACCGCCGTGGCGTTGTCGGCGGGGGTGCTGCTGGAGAGGGTCGGGACTGTGGTATCCACATCCTGCACCGACTGAGCCGCCGCCGTGCTGCCGTTGCCGGCCGTATCCAGCGCCGCGCCGGCCGCCACATTCACCGTGAGGTTGCCGGTGAAACCGGCATTCGGCGTCACCGCCAGGGTGTAGGTGTCGGCATCCACTGCGGTGAATGTGCCCTTGACGCCATTCACCACCGCGACGTCGGTCGCGTCAAACCCGGTGACCGCTTCGCTGAACTGGAAGGTGTAGATCACTTCGCCGCCGGCGATGTTTGCCGTGCCCGCTTCGTCGTCGCTGATCGTGACCGTCGGGGCGACCGTGTCC
>JAUYFG010000009.1 GCA_030690985.1 Pseudomonadota bacterium | reverse complement strand
CAAGGGAAAAAGCCTTGCCAGTAAAAATATTATGGCACAACAAAATGAATTGCCGGGTTGATGAAACAAATAATCAATGAGTTACATCATGTATCTCACGCAAAACAGAGAAATTTTGGGGAGGAGGTGTTAAAGACCGGTTCAGCCGCTTCGTTACCGCCACATCTGCTTCCGTTGCTACCGGTCGGAACGAAAATTACTGGCCGGGATTCACGCCCGCTGGAAGGCAACGCCTTGGTACGGCGCACGTTAAACACGGGGTTGAGAACCCCATGGTGGAGGGGTGCGCGCAAGCCTTACCGGGTACGCTGGTCGCCATGAGTGGTGGGCGATTCCTCGTCCGCCAACAAATCGCCATAACCCCGGACGACCGCCAGCCGGTGCAGCCAGGATTCCGCGCCGGCCTCGTCTCGCCATGCCTGATCGGCATGGCCTCCTTCACGCAGGATCAGCCCCTGGAAAACGCGTACATGACCCGCCATGCCACCGCTCTCCATGCCGTGGATCAGGAAACCCCGGTAGCCAAGGCCCTCCTGCACGGGGGTGAGGGAGGTTACGGAGGCGCGTGCGAGCAAATCTCGCAATTCCGTGGCTTCCGCATCCGTCAGGGTCCAGCCCGGGTTGGGACGGCCGCTGAAGATGTCGATTTCGATTCGAATGGAATTCATGGATTGAAGCGGTCTGTCGCAGCCAAAGAAAATGGCGGCGATCAGCACCGCCGCCAGGTAGCGTGCCTTACCGGCCGCCAAAATCAACGTACCGGCAGACCCCATCGGCCCGGTTGGTTGCTTGAGCCGGCAACCTTGTTCGGCGCGTAACGATAGCCGCAGAACACGGTGTAGGGGCCGCGATTGCAATTCTGCGGCTTCAGGGTCGTCCCGTTGATAACTCGCCCGGCGTTGTCGGTATTGCGCACCGCCGTGCCCCCCGGTTTGTGGGCCCAGAAGCCCTCTCTCTGGCGACGATACCAGTGGTAATCCGTGCCCGGCCAGATGACCAGGGCCACCAGATGGTTGGAGCCGGAACAGACGGCTGTGCAGCCGTCCCAGTTGGCGGCGGTGGCGACGTTGGCGCAGGCCATCACGCCGGTGGGATGCCCCGAGATACTGCCGGGCTGGGCAAAGGTGTCGGAACGGTAGTTCATGGCGTAGTTGTAACAGTTGTTCCTGGGCTGGGCCGCCGGGTTGTTCCAGAACGCCGGGTTGTAGGCGGAGTTGGCGATCACGAAGGCAGCCTTGCTGTCGCGCGCCGCTTCGATGCCCGCTTCTTCCTCGTCCGCAATCGGCTCGGCCGGGCCTTCCCCGAGAGACCGGGTGCTGACCTGGTCGCTCACGAAGGCCTGAAGATCGTCACCCAGGACATGGCGACCGGTTTGCAGCAACCACAGCGCCGAGTCATCGCTTTCATCGCTGCTGAGCGCGCGCAGGGTTTCATCACCGAGGCTGACGCCCTCGGGGAGTGGCCCCGCCACCCTGAAACTGCTGGGCATGCCTCGGGGCAGTTCCTCGTCTCCGAGGGCGGTTGCGACGAAACCGCGGTATCCGAGAATGCCTTCCACGGCGCTTTCCTCGGCCAATGCCCGATCCGCGACCCGCTCGAACAGCCGTTTGGCGTCCTTGTTGGAGAGGAGCCAGGAAGGATTGGGGCGACCCGAATAGATATCCAAAGTGATCAACATGATGTTCTCCGTTTCGGTTGTTGAATAAGGATGAGTCCGTGCAACCCCTATTGGGTTGCGTAGCAGCTTGAGCATGCGGCATGCCAGCTTGCCGGATGAGCACGGCGTCGTGAAATCAAGTGGTTACCAGGCTCGATCAATGGCTACGGGTCGAGATCGACCCAGGCGTGCTGGGAGACGGGTCACCACCCACCCAGAGAAAGGGCGAGGTGTTACCCAGCACGCAGGGCGGACAAGCGCAGCGCCTTCCGCCGAATGAAGTACGGCCCATCATGGGTTGATCGTGGCGACGTAGGATGTGGTTACCGAAGGGTAGGGGCTTCATCAGAGCGTACGAACCGCATCGCCCACGGTGGCGTTGGTTGATGCGGTTATCGCGGGCAAGCCCGCTCCTACGTCCTCGCCTCCAGCATCAATCGCTTCATCTCCCGCACCGCGTTTTCCCAGCCGACGAACAGGGCCTGGGCGACGATGGCGTGGCCGATGTTGAGTTCTTCGATGCCGGGCAGGGCGGCGACCGCCTGGACGTTGTGGTAGTGCAGGCCGTGGCCGGCGTTGACGCGCAGGCCCAGGGCATTGCCGGTTTCCACCGCCGCGCGGATGCGTTCCAGTTCCTGTGCGGCTTCGGCTTCGGTTTCGGCATCAGCGAAGCGGCCGGTGTGGATTTCCACTACCGGCGCGCCGGCTTCGACGGCGGCTTGCAGTTGCCGGTCGTCGGCGTCGATGAACAGGGAGACGCGCACACCGGCATCGCGCAAGGTCTGGCAGGCATGTTTGACCTGCTCGAAATGGCCGGCGACGTCGAGGCCGCCTTCGGTGGTGAGTTCCTGGCGCCGTTCCGGCACCAGGCAGGCATCCTGCGGACGCACCTGGCAGGCGATGCCGAGCATTTCGTCGGTGATCGCCATTTCCAGGTTCATCCGGGTTTGCAGGAGGCCGCGCAGGATATGCACGTCGGCGTCCTGGATGTGGCGGCGGTCTTCGCGCAGATGCAGGGTAATCAGGTCGGCGCCGGCGGATTCCGCCAGCAGGGCGGCCTGTACCGGGCTGGGATAACGGGTGCCGCGCTGCTGCCGCAGGGTGGCGACGTGGTCGATGTTGACGCCGAGACGGATCATAGTTTTTGCAGGTCGATGAGGAGTTGCCGGGTGGCGAGCGGTTTGTCGCCCAGGTAATGGGCGAGGAGGGTGCGCATCAGAATTTTACCTTCGGCCAGGGTCACGGGCTGGCTGAAGTCCCGGGCAGCCAGCGCCAGGAGGGTGCGGCCGCTGTAACGGGTGGCATGCGTCGCCGGAATGACGCCTGTGCCAATCTCGTAGCCGTAGCGCGCCTCGGGGTCGAGTTCGCCACCGGCGGCCAGGTGGCCGAGCGATTGCGCGTAGCCTAATTCGGAGAGCAGATCGAGTTCGAAACGGCGCAACACCGGCTCCACCTCCGGGCGGGCATTCAGGTCGGCCAGGGCCAGGGCATAGTGGTCGAACAGCGCCTCGTGGGCATCGCCATCCGGCAGCAGGCGCAGCAACAGTTCGTTGAGGTAGAAGCCGCACATCAGGGCATGGCCGCGCAGCATCAGGCCGCCGCCTTGCCACTCCGCCGCGTGCAAGGTGCGCAACTGGCTCTTGCCGAACCAGGACAGGGTGAGCGGCTGGAACGGGATCAGGCGTGTTTTCAGCGCCGCCCCGGCGCGCCGCGCGCCGCGCGCCACCAGGCCGAGGCGGCCGTGATGGCGGGAAAAGATGTCGACGATCAGGCTGGTTTCACGCCAAGGGCGGGTGTGCAGGACGAAGGCCGGATCGCCGTCGACGCGTTCACTCATGCCAGCGCTTTTCCTGATTACATCGCCGCAATGAATTCATCCGCTGATACGTCGGCCTGGCGCAGGATGCCGGCGAGCGTTCCCACTTTGACCTCGCCATGCAGGGGAACAACGCAGCCTTGCGGGCCACGCCGCATGACCACATGGCTTCCGGACTGACGCACCTTGAGAAACTCCAGGCGCTCGAGCGCGCGGATGATCGCGGCGCCGGATGTTCGTGGCAGCTTAGGCATGCGCCGGGACGTCGAACATGGTTACCAAGGGATGTCCGGTTCGGGAGAGTGGGAAAACGTCCAGATAGAGCGTCGTGGCTTCCCGTAGATTGGCAAGCGCTTCCTCGACGGTTTCTCCCTGGGTGGTTGTGCCGGTTTCAGGATTCAGGGCGATGTAGCCGCCCTCTTCGGCGGGCGTAAGCACCGCAGTCAGTTCCATGTTGGGACTCCTCGATTGAAATGCAGGTAGGTATCGTGATGCGGTGGGCTTCCTGCCGAGCGTTTACTCATAGCCGAATTGTTTGATCAGCCTCGCGTCGTCGGCCCAGCCGCCTTTTACCTTCACCCACAGGGTGAGGAAGACCTTGCGGTCGAACAGCTTTTCCATGTCCTGGCGTGACTCGGTGGCGATGCGCTTGATGTGTTCGCCGCCACGCCCGAGCAGGATCGGTTTGTGCGCGTCGCGGTCCACCCAGATCACGGCGCCGATGCGGAACAGCTTCGGCTCCTCGCTGAACTCCTCGATGGTCACCGCTACCGCGTAGGGAATTTCGTCGCCGGTCAGGCGAAATACTTTCTCGCGCACCATCTCGGCGGCGAGGAAGCGGGAACTGCGGTCGGTGATGTCGTCCTCGGCGAACCAGGGCTCGCCCTCCGGCAGGTAGGGCTTGAGGATGGCCGGCAGGCGCTCGGCGTCGCGGGCCTTCTCGGCGCTCAGGGGCACGATTTCGGCGAATCTGTACTGTTGCGACAGCGTTTGCAGATAGGGGAACAGCGTGGCCTTGTCCGCCACCGTGTCGATTTTATTTACAACCAGAATCACCGGTTTGTCCGTGTTTTTACCCTTGGGCAGCAGGGGCAGGATGCGCTGATCGGCGGGCATGAACTTGCGGGCTTCCACCAGCCAGACCACCACGTCCACTTCCGCCAGCGCCTGGGTCACCGAGCGGTTCATCGCGGTGTTGAGCGCGCTCTTGTACTGGGTCTGGAAGCCGGGGGTGTCGGCGAAGATGAACTGCGCGTCGGCCTCGGTACGCACGCCGAGGATGCGATGCCGCGTGGTCTGCGGTTTGTTCGAGACGATGCTGACCTTGGCGCCGACCAGGGCGTTGACCAGGGTGGACTTGCCCACATTGGGGCGGCCGATGATGGCGATGACGCCGGTGCGGAAAGGTGTGCTCATGCGGGTTGCGTATTTCTCGTGGAAGGAACACTTTTCGTAGCGGTTTTTTTCCCTTCCAGTTGCGCCAGTGCCGCCGCCGCCGCCACCTGTTCCGCAGTTTTCCGGTTGCAGCCCTGGCCCAGGGTGGTGATGTTCAGGATATCGATTCGGCATTCCACATGGAAAGTCTGGGCATGGGCCTGGCCGCTGGTGTCGCTCAGGGTATAGCGCGGCAGGCCGTGGCGCCGCGATTGCAGCCATTCCTGCAACCGGGTTTTTGCATCCTTGCCCTGCACGGTGGGATTGATCGCATTGATTCGTTCGCTGAACAGTCGCTCGATCATGGCCCGCGCGGTCTCGAAACCACCATCGAGAAAGGCGGCGCCGAACAGCGATTCCAAAGCATCGGCGAGGATGGAGGGGCGGCTGGCGCCGCCGCTTTTCAGTTCGCCCTCGCCCAGGCGGAGATAGCGGCCCAGGTCGAGTTCGCGCGCGATGTCGTGGAGCGAATCCTGATTGACCAGATTGGCGCGCAGGCGCGACAAACGGCCTTCCGGCAGCTCGGAAAAGCGCTGATAGAGCATCAGGCCCACCACGCAGTTGAGTATCCCGTCGCCGAGATACTCCAGGCGTTCGTTATTGTCGGCACCGAAACTACGATGCGTCAGCGCCTGGTTCAGCAGGTGGCGTTCGTGCCAGGTATGGCTCAGACGCGTCTCCAGGGAGTTGCAGGTGGCGGGCATGGTGGGCAGGGTCGGCGCGAAATCAGTGATCCGGCTGACTGCCGGAACTTGCTTCGGCCTGGAATTCCAGGCACAGGTTGATCGGCCCGAAGAACGGCCGCTTGACCGAAAAGGCGGCGGACAGGACCAAGCCGCCGCCAGGGCGTTCGATCAGCAGGTCCGAGCGATTGGCCAGCGTGATGTTGTTGAAGTTGAGCTGCTTGGCAAACTGCGCGCGAATGCTTTCATCGCTGCCGTTCTTGAGGCTGGGTTGTGCCACCAGGGTATCCAGCACCCGGCCGACCAGCCAGTAGTCCATATAGGCGGGCACGATGCGATAGGCGCTGTAGAGCGCCAGTCCGAGCAACGTCAGAAAGAAAATCATGCTGCTCAGGGTGGCGCCGCTTTGTCGTTTCATGACGATCTCACTCGATGCTGTGGCCGATGCGCTGGGGTAACGAGAACGATTTCAGCGAGTTGAGGAAATCGTCGAAGTTCCACCAGATGAAAAAGGCGCGGCCGACGATGTTCGCATCCGGCACGAAACCCCAGTAGCGGGAATCGTTGGAGGCATCGCGGTTGTCGCCCAGCATGAAGTAATGCCCCGCCGGCACCACGCACTTGAAGCCGGTCTCGTTGTAACTGCAATTCTCCCGATGCGGGAAATCGCCCTCGACCTGATGCACCACCACCGGCGGCATGTCGCGCTGAGTCATGGCGATGTGATTGTGCTCGCCCAGTTGTTCGCGCCAGGTATCGCCCTGGACGATGTTGAAGCCGCTGGCGGTGTACTCGTATTTGCCGCTCAGGAACATGTCCACCCGTTTGCCGTTGAGGGACAGGTGCTTCTCGCGGTACTCCACCACATCGCCGGGCGTGCCCACCACCCGCTTGATGTAATCCAGCGAGGGGTCGCGCGGGTAGCGGAACACCATCACATCGCCCGCTTGCGGGCTGCCCAGTTGCACGACCTTCTTGTTGATCACGGGCAGGCGGATGCCGTATTGGAACTTGTTCACCAGGATGAAATCGCCGATCAGCAGCGTCGGCAGCATCGAGCCGGAGGGAATCTTGAACGGCTCCACCAGAAACGAGCGCAGCACGAACACGATCAGGATGACCGGGAAGAAACTCTTGGAGTAATCGACCAGCATCGGCAGCTTGGCCTCGGCCGCGCGGTGCTTGGCGAGAAACAGATGGTCGAGCAGCCAGATGGCCCCGGTGATGGCCAGGGCAGAAAACAGGATCAGGGCGAAGTTCATGGAGTTGGGTTGCGGGGCGGGGGTTGGAAGCGGGCGGGATTCTACCGGGAAACAGGGGGGTGGCCCTACCACGCGGCGCGGTGGCACCCAACAAGGCGCCCCCTAATATCGTCGGTCAAATGATGCTGGCGGAGTGCTTGCGCCCCACATGACCTGGTACATAATGACCAAAAGAAAAGTACCGATAAAAGTGAAAGCATGCGCATAGCTGCTATCGGATTGACCACCGTGGTGGATTTTGGCGATTCCATCCTTGAGGAACGTTGGACGGCTCATTGATCCCGTAGCGTGCGCCGTGCGCACGATTCACGTCCTGATCGAGTTATTAATTAATAGTGGAGAGCAACATGAAATTGAGAACCCTGCCGATGCTCGCCCTGCTGGTGTCTGTCCTTTCGGCCTGCGGCAGCGTCGAGAAAAACAGGCTGGCGGGAGCCGCCGCCATCCTGGCGGGATCGATCAGCCCGAGCGCCGAGATATTGCAGACCTACTACCTGGGCGTGTTCGATCCGACCGAGCAAATCCCTCCCACCATCTACCGGATCCGTGTGCGCGGCCAGGCCGCTTTCCTCAACACGACAAAATTCGCCAGTGGTTGGGCTCCCGCCTCGCTCATCGATACATTGAGCTCGGGGGTCGGGTTTGCGGAAAAGGAGTCGATCGCCAGGGTAACGGACAAGAGCGCGGCGAATGGGGAGAATCTGCCCGCCCTGTTCGACAGCCTGTATCGGGATCGGCGATTTGTCATGTTCGGCCCCGAAGGATTACGGCAGGCGCCCAAGGATCATCGTCTGGTCATCGTGATGGGCTCCAGCCCCCAGGCATTTTTCAGCGCCTTGGACGAAAGCCTGGGGGAAATGGCCGCCACGGAACTGAACGCGGATACCGATCATTTGCGGAGGAATCTGCTGACGGCCTGGGTGAACGCCAGCAAGAACAAGGAAAGGCTCGGCAAGATTACCAAGTAATCACGCATAACCGTTTTGAATCCGTCATTCCCGAGTGGTTTTATCGGGAATCCAGTTCCGCCACCTGACTGGTTTTTTAACCCTTTGTTTGATGAATGAACTGGATTCCCGATAAAAGCACTCGGGAATGACGACCCAAACTGGTTTCACGGCTCTACTTAAGCCCGACGACAAATAACGTGGCCGATTACGGAATTACTGAATCTACGGAGGAATCATGCTGATTCGCCCTGTCATTATCCTTGCCCTGCTTGCCGGCCTGTCCGGTTGCTCCTCTCTCCATGTGGATGTGGACGTCTACAAAGGCCCACTCATCAACGAACGTGCGGTACAGGTCGAGCAGATGGCTTCACTCGCGCTTGGCGTCAAACCCCTGCTGGAAACCACCCTGATCGCCATCGAGGATATGGAAGGCGATTCTGTGAAACTCGATCCGTATATCGGGCAGGCGGCGATCAGCCTGGGGGGATTGCTGTCGTTCTACGAGGATGAAGAAGCGATAAACAAGATCAATGAAAAGCGTGCGTTTCTATCCACACAAGTGACGAATAATCTTGTAAGTCACATCATTGCCGCGAATGAAGGAATCAATGCCTTGTCTTCGAAGGCGCTCTGGGCGGTGCGTTTTACGCAGAGTGATATGGCGCGCAGCCTGGTTGCGCTTTACCATGAATGCGCCGAAGTGAAAGATATCGATAAACGGAAATATTGCACAGAGACACGGGTGGGCGACAGGGTGCTTTATGTCCCGGATCGCAACAAGATCGAGCGCGCATTGCGCAAGTACGATACGGCTGAATTGCTGAAGGTATTGAGCGGGAAAAGTAAAGATTTCGCCATAAGCAATGATATTAAAATTCGTTTTTCTACACAGTTGCCGGTTCGTGTGAATCTGGAAACGGTTATTGCGGCATTCCGTTCGGATAAAGAAAATGCGAAGCTCAATGAAAAACTGACCGATACCCTGATCGACTTCGCCGAGCGCGCCAGAACCCTGGGCAATCAGGCTCTGCTGTTCCTGCCCCTGTTGCCGAACGATGCCCCCATGACGGCTGAAAGCACGGGAGTTTCGACCAGGGCGGCCCAAGCCGAGAGGATGCGGCGCGGGATCGAAACCCTGGCGCCCGTGCTGCAGACGGTGGGCAACACGATATTGAGCCAGGCCAATGAAATCGTCAGGTATGGAAGGATTGACGACAGGGAGGGCGATCTAAAGACTCGGGAGGAGAATGTCTGGCGCGGTGTCATGCTCAGGGCGGTCGGCGCCGGAGTGTTGGCGGACGTGAAAGCCATTCCTGATGAGCAATGGTCTGATAAAGAATTTCGCGCTTCTCTGGAGACGTTGCTGCAGGATGCCGATAGCCAGTCCGCCAGGATCAAGTTTCAATTGAAGGAAAAAGTCGCCAACTATCGACTGGCCGCAGAAGACCTGCCGGCACTCCGGAGTGCCGTCGGCATCCTGGAGAAGAAGAAGGATGAGTGCGGGAAGAAGGATGGCGGCCCTGCCATGACGGATGGACTGCAAGACTGTCTCGGGAAAGAAAGCGGCGAATGGAAGACGGCCAGCCGGTTGCTATCCGCCGAACTGGCAAAAGAAAAACAATTCAATCCCGCCAGGGCCAGGGAGATCTTCGACCAGCGTGCCAAGGAGCTGACCAGGAAAAAGGAAAACGCGGATCGCTTCGAGAATTGGCTGGCCCGGCTGGACGATGCCATAGGCATCGTGCCGCCGACATTCGATGCAAAAAACCGCAGAGAGGTCATGGATGGGCTGATGTCCGCATTGCGCCAGGCCCAGGTTCAGGCTCTCCTGGCGGGTGAGAAAACCAAGGCCGACCGTATCGTGGAGGCCTACAAGGTGGTCGAGGCGCATCGTGCCGGCATGATTACCCTGCTGCCCGCGTCCTCGTATCTGCGCAACAGCCACCCGACGACTTCGCTGCAACAAGGCACCAATCAGAACAGCCGCTACAACATGTTGTGGGACAGCTTCCTGCAGGGCTTCCCCAATCTTGCAGGCAAGAGCGACGACGAACGGTTACTCGCACATCAGGACAAGCAGTATTGGGTGCAGGTCAACAGCGTGCATCTGAGCGGCGCGGGCAAGACCAATCAGGTGCTGGTCAAGGACGATGTCGGCAACTGGTATGTCAAGAGTTTCTCCGAGGACAAGGAGCAGATATTCCAGTCCATGAAGAAGCTCGCCCTATTCAACATGCGCGGGAATCTGGGTGCTTTACGCCAGGCGCGGGCCAGATTGGTTGCAGACGGGAAGGAACTGGATGTGGGCACGGTGAAGCTGAAGGACCTGATTTCAGGGCAAAGCGACCCGTCTGCGGGAACTGCCGCCGCCGTTTACAAGGTAGTGCTCCGCCGTTATGCGGAAAAGACGTTGGCGGAATATCGGAAGCTGTTGTGCATGGATGACGGTCAAGAGAATACGGCTGTCAAAAAATCCTTGTATCAGTGCAAAGACTACAAACTCACTCCACGTTGGGCCGCCGGAACGCCGATGCCCGAACCGCTCACCGATTACCGTCTCGGTCAGAAGCCTATTACGACGCCAAGTGATATTCTGGACTTCACCTTGCGAGGTTTGGAGCAAGACTTGCTTGATACTTTACCGAAAGTGGTAGCAACAACCACGCAATCAGCAGACAAAGCCAAGGTCGATGCAGACAAATCCAAGGCTGAGGCAGACAAATCCAAGGCTGAGGCAGACAAGGCCAAGGCCGACAAGGATGACGCATATAAAGACAAGGCCGACAAAGCCAAGGCCGATGCGATGAACGTCAAGGACAAATATGAAATGGCGTTGAACTCACTATTAAGTGATTTAGACACCATTGGTCAAACACTGTCCGACCCTCTCCCTCAAATTGGCGCCAACTAATAAGTAATCACGCATAACCGTTTTGAATCTGTCATTCCCGAGTGGTTTTATCGGGAATCCGGTAGGGGCGGATTTAAAACCCGCCCCTACCGTGGCTTTTAACCCAGATTGTCCATTAGCCGGGGCGACGCCGGAGGCCCGCCCCGGTAATGGACAATCTGGGTTTAACCCTTGGTTTGATGGGCGGACTGGATTCCCGATAAAAGCACTCGGGAATGACGACCCAAACTGGTTTCACGGTTCTACTTATCGCTCGACCATCCTGCCCAGTGAAATCAGAGAAGCCTGTCATGAAATGAAAACAGCCCCCGCGATACGGGGGCTGTTTTCATTTATCAGCCTGATTTCGGAAAGAAACGAGCCCTACTTCTCGCCCACTTGCAATATCGCCAGAAACGCTTCCTGCGGTATTTCCACGTTGCCCACCTGTTTCATCCGCTTTTTGCCTTCCTTCTGCTTCTCCAGCAGTTTTTTCTTGCGCGAGATGTCGCCGCCGTAACACTTGGCCAGCACGTTCTTGCGTAAAGCTTTCACGGTTTCACGGGCGATGATGTGGGCGCCGATGGCGGCCTGGATGGCGACGTCGAACATCTGGCGCGGGATCAGTTCGCGCATTTTCGAGACCAGCTCGCGGCCGCGATATTGCGAGGTGGAGCGGTGCACGATCAGGGCCAGGGCATCGACCTTTTCGCTGTTCACCAGTACGTCCAGCTTGATCAGGTCGTCGGCGCGGAATTCCTTGAATTCGTAATCCAGCGAGGCGTAGCCGCGCGAGGTGGATTTCAGGCGGTCGAAGAAGTCCAGCACCACTTCGCTGAGCGGGATGTCGTACTTGATCATGACCTGGCGGCCCAGGTATTTCATGTCCACCTGGGCGCCGCGCTTCAGGTTGCACAGGGTCATCACGTTGCCCAGATAAGCCTCGGGCACCAGGATGGTGGCGGTGATGATGGGTTCGCGGATTTCTTCGATCTTGGACAGGTCGGGCAGGCGCGAAGGGTTTTCCACTTCGAGGGTGCTGCCGTCCTTCATGATGACCTGGTACTCCACCGAGGGCGCGGTGGTAATCAGGCTCTGGTCGTACTCGCGTTCCAGGCGCTCCTGCACGATGTCCATGTGGAGCAGGCCCAAGAAGCCGCAACGGAAGCCGAAGCCCAGCGCCTGCGAGGTTTCCGGCTCGAAGCGTAGCGCCGCGTCGTTCAACTGCAACTTGGTCAGGGCATCGCGCAGGCTGTCGTATTCGTGCGATTCCACCGGGTACAGGCCGGCGAACACCTGCGGCTTGATCTCCTTGAAGCCGGGCAGGGCCGCGGCGGCGGGGCGGGTCGCCAGGGTGACGGTGTCGCCCACCTTGGCGTGTTTCAGATCCTTGATGCCGGCGGTGATGAAGCCCACCTCACCGGCGGAAAGCTGGGTCCGTGCCAGTGCCTTGGGGGTGAACACGCCGACGCTCTCGGCCAGGTAGTCGACCCCGGCGGCCATCAGGCGAATCTTGTCCTTCAGTTTCAGCACCCCGTCCACCACCCGCACCAACATAACCACGCCGACGTAGTTGTCGAACCAGGAGTCGATGATCAGCGCCTTCAACGGGGCGGCTTCGTCGCCGCTGGGCGGCGGAATGTATTTGACGACGGCTTCCAGCACATCGACGATGCCGAGGCCCGACTTGGCCGAGCAGTGCACCGCGTGGTCGGCGGGGATGCCGACGATGTCCTCGATTTCCTGGATCACCCGTTCCGGCTCGGCGGAAGGCAGGTCGATCTTGTTCAGTACCGGGAACACTTCCACGCCCAGTTCGGTGGCCGTGTAGCAGTTCGCCACGGTCTGCGCTTCCACACCCTGGGAGGCGTCCACCACCAGCAGCGCGCCTTCGCAGGCGGACAGCGAACGGGAAACCTCATAGGAGAAATCGACGTGGCCGGGGGTGTCGATCAGGTTGAACTGATATTCCTGGCCGTCGCGCGCCTTGTAAAGCAGGGCGGCGGTCTGTGCCTTGATGGTGATGCCGCGCTCGCGCTCCAGGTCCATCGAATCGAGTACTTGCGCCTCCATCTCGCGGTCGGCGAGGCCGCCACAGAAATGGATGATGCGGTCGGCGAGCGTGGATTTGCCGTGGTCGATGTGGGCGATGATGGAGAAGTTGCGGATGTTGCGCATCGGATATTGAGTGTCTCAGGTTGTGCAAAGTCGTCTCATGCCTGCATGCAGACGACTGATGTCGAGCGGTTCATTGTTTTGCCCGTTCCAGCTGAGTCGTTCGCGGGTTGGTGGCGAATCGAGCAAAGGTCATCCCGCTGACCGATAGGTGCCTCCACACGAGCAAACCCGCACAGGACACGCCACCGCTAACGGGCGGCGGCGGATTATACCCTTGTGCCAGGCCCCACAGTCGGGTGCTTCCGTGGGCTCGGCAAGGCAAATTTGTTCTGACCATGAGCCGTCATTCCCGCGCCGGCTGGAATCCAGATTCCACTGTCTAATCAGGCACTTAAAAACCTGGCTTGATGAACGCACTGGATTCCCGCCTGCGCGGGA
>JAUYFG010000008.1 GCA_030690985.1 Pseudomonadota bacterium | reverse complement strand
CGTTTCCCGCAAGGAGAAGCAACGCAGCCAGACGGCCCGAAAACCGCGCAATCGGGCGCGTAGCGGCGTCACCCAATTGGTGAGCGCCATCGGAGGCGCTAACGCCAGCATTCATGCGGCATCACAGGGGCTAAGGAGCGGTCAACTGAGGTTTCTAGGTTTGAAGATTTCCACCACGCTTTGACCTGAACCCACAACCACCCCAGTAATAACAGCAGCATGCCCGTACCCGCTTCTTGAAATCCCGCAGCCTGCCAGCGCAGCAAGACAGCGCGTGACTTGACCGCCAGACGAAAAAAAGCCCGCCGGCAACCGTTGAACACGGCGCGGCGGGCGAATCGCTCAAGAGCGAGAGGAGAAGCGTTAAATCAGGCTGTTGCGGTTTCCGCGTCCACGGTCAGCGTCGGGCGGGTTTCGCGCTTGCCGATGGTCATCAGGTCCCAGGCGAGCAGCACAAAGCCGGCGGTGAATGCCCAGCCACCGATCTGGCGCCAGAACATGCCCTGCAAGAACCAGGGGTGACCCTGCGCATCGAAGTACGCCATCCAGGTCGAGCCGCCGATGGCGCGTTCGATCTGCGATTGCTCGTAACCGGAAATCAGCATGGCCATGACCATGGTGATCATGCCGGCATGCAGCAGGAAGATCGCCCATTTCCACTTCCAGGCGCCGACCAGGTTGCCGCCCATGTACACGTCGCCACGCCACTTCTGGATAGCCATGTAGAAGAAGGCGATGACCATGGTGGCGTAGGCGCCGAAGAAGGCCAGGTGGCCGTGCGAGGCGGTCCACTGGGTGCCGTGGGTGTACAGGTTGATCTGCGGCAGGGTGTGCATGAAGCCCCAGACGCCGGCGCCGAAGAAGTTGCCGAAGGCTTGCGCAATGATCCAGGCCAGGGCCGGGTTGTTGGTGCTCTTCAGCTTGTGATGGCCCGCGTCGAACACCGCATGCACCACCATGGCGACCAGCGGGATGGGTTCCAGCGCAGAGAAGAAGCCGCCGATGGTGAACCAGTATTCCGGCGTGCCGATCCAGAAGTAGTGGTGGCCGAGACCGAGGATGCCGGAGCCGAACATCAGCGCGACTTCGATGTACAGCCAGGTTTCCACGATCTTGCGGCGCACGCCCATGGTCTTGATCAGGCCATAAGCCATCAGACAGCCGACCAGCACTTCCCAGGTCGCCTCCACCCAGAGGTGTATCACCCACCACCACCAGTGTTGGTCCATCGAGATGTTGGGGGTGTAGTACATGCCGGCCAGATACAGGCCCGCCAGCGCGATCAGGTCCATCACCAGGACGCCACCGATGTTGGTGAACTTGCCTTTGGCGAAGGTAGCGGCGACGTTGTAGAAGAACGCCAGCATGCAGACCACGATGCCGATGTCGGCCCAGCGCGGCGCCTCGATGTACTCGCGGCCCTCGTTGATCAGCCAGATCGAGCTGTGCTCGCCGGGACCGATCTGGACCAACAGGTACACCAATACGACGACGACCACGGCCAGGGTGAATATCCAGAAGGTCAGATTCCCCAACCCCAAGCCGACGACAGGGATGCCGGACTCGTCCTCCAGCAGCCAGTACACCGAGCCGATGAAGCCGAACAACAGCCAGACCACCATCGCATTGATATGCAACATGCGATTGACGGAGAAATCCAGAATGCCGAACAGGAAATCCGGGTTCAGGTACTGGATGCCGGCAAGCATGCCGAACAAGACCTGAGCGCCGAACAGCGCGATGGCGACGGTGAAGTACTTCGTCGCCAGTTTTTGGCCACCGTTAAGGTTGGCACTATTGAGTATGCCTAGAGCTGCCATGTCGATACTCCTTATTGTTGAGCCGGCGCGGCAGGCGCGGCGGGTTCAACCACGGGCGCGGCATCGGCCTGGTCGATCGGCTTGAAGTTGGCCGGGAAGCCGTTGGTGTCGATGGACGACATCCATTTCAGGAACGCCACGGTGGCGCGCGCTTCATCCTCGGTAATGCCGAGATTCGGCATCCTGCGGCCGAGCGCGTTGTGAGCGGCCAGCTCGGGGTGCATCAGGAAATCCACCATCGCCTGCTCACGTGCTGCCGATGAGCCCCAGGCCGGGTCCAGCCAGGCCTTGGTGAGATCCGGCGCGTAGTAAGCGCCGTTGCCCAGCAAGGTATGGCAGTTCATGCAGTTCTTGGCCTGCGTGGTCAATTTGCCGTGGCTGACCATCGCCTCGGCTTCTTCTTCGGTCAATTTTTTGCCGAACAAGGGTTCCT
Organism: Pseudomonadota bacterium; assembly: GCA_030690985.1. Classification (GTDB taxonomy): domain Bacteria; phylum Pseudomonadota; class Gammaproteobacteria; order Burkholderiales; family Thiobacillaceae; genus PFJX01. The sequence goes on along the minus strand of JAUYFG010000008.1, from coordinate 1,857 downwards.
CGACGCCGATCACCGGCACCTGGAAATTGCGTTTCGCATCGAACACGTAGTCGATGCGGTGATTGAGTGCATTGGCATAGGCCGGAACACGTTTTGTGCCCGCCGTAATCTGCTTCACCGTATCGAAAGTGAGAAATATCAGCACTACGAACGAGCCTGCCGTAACCCAGATGGCCATCTTTCGCCAAAAGGATTCGGATGCCCACCACAACGCCTGCGTATGCGTCTCTGACATGGTCATGCCTCCTTGTTACCTACCGCTGTTGAAAAACTAAATGGGAGCGACTTCATCCTTGTGCTCATCTGCATGCGTACCCACGCACAGATGCCAGATGGCATGCGGCGCGACCAGATAGCCAGCCAGCATGAGCAGCACGATGACGCTCCAGAACGTGTTGTTGAACAGGTTGGCGGCCAGGGCCAGCACGATGACCGAAGCGAACAGGCCGACGTAGGCGGCATAGGCCAGCGGCATCAGGCGCGGGCGATTTCCGATCCGCGACCAGGCAAATAACAGGGCATACGTCGCGCCGAACATGATCACCGAGGCGGCGCTGAAAAATACGGTGAAGAAATCGGCCAGCTTGACGGGTTCGAGCATCTCGATTTCCTCGGTTTTTTACAGTGCGGCGGATGGTGGCTGCATACCCGAGTAAAGCGTTTGACTTTGATCAACCTCCGGGCAGATATGCCTGGAACCGATTGATAAAGGTCAAAGCCCCACTGCCCTCTCCGCCGCATTGTTGCCCCCCATCCGAATCGGGTTTTTCCACGTAGCTTTTCAAGGAAGGGGTTGTGATGAAGAAAGTACTCCACGGTTTGATGCTGGCAGTTCTGCCGCTGGCGGTTTCCATGACTTGGGCGGCGGATCGCGCTAGCGAGACCAACACACCCTCGACCGCCTATCTGCAAGGCGGCGGCTCTTCCCTGGCCGGCGTGGAGATGTACCAATCCACCGACCCGAAAGCGCCGCCGATGACCAAGGCGGAATTCGACGCCAGCCGCCAGATCTACTTCGACCGTTGCGCCGGCTGCCACGGCGTGTTGCGCAAGGGCGCCACCGGCAAGGCGCTGTTACCCGGCGACATGCAGAAGCTGGGCACCGAGACACTCAAGGTATTCGTTCATTACGGCACGCCCGGCGGCATGCCCGGCTTCGGCACCTCCAACGAGCTGAGCGAAAAAGAAGTCGATTTGATGGCGCGCTACATCCAGAACACGCCGCCGACGCCGCCCGAATGGGGCATGAAAGAGATGACCGCAAGCTGGAAGCTGCTGGTCAAGCCGGAGGATCGGCCGAAGAAGAAAATGAACAAACTCAACCTCGACAACGTCTTTGCCGTCACCCTGCGCGATTCCGGCGAACTGGCGCTGATCGACGGCGACAGCAAGAAGATCATCACCATCCTCAAGACCGGCTTCGCGGTGCATATTTCGCGCATTTCCAAGTCCGGCCGCTACCTCTACACCACCGGTCGCGACGGCCTGATCAACCTGATCGACCTGTGGATGGAAATGCCCGCTACCGTGGCCACCCTGCGCACCGGCTCGGATGCCCGTTCCATCGAAACCTCCAAGTACAAGGGTTTCGAGGACAAGCTGGCCATCGCCGGCACCTACTGGCCGCCCGCCTATGTGCTGATGGACGGCCCGACCTTGAAGCCGCTCAAGATCATGTCCACTCGCGGCTACACCTACGACGAGCAGGAATACCACGCCGAGCCGCGCGTCGCCTCCATCGTCGCCTCGCACATCAAGCCCGAGTTCGTGGTCAACGTGAAGGAAACCGGCAAGGTATTGCTGGTGGACTACAGCGACATCAAGAACCTGAAGACCACCGAAGTCGAAGCCGAACGC
>JAUYFG010000006.1 GCA_030690985.1 Pseudomonadota bacterium | reverse complement strand
GCCATCCTCACCAATGCGGCAGGTCACACCCAGGCCAACGCTGGCACACTGAACAACCAGTCAGGCGCCACGCTGATCAACGCCGGCACGCTGACCAACACCGGAACATTGACCCTGGCCTCCGGCAGCAACTACAACTTCACCGGCGGCACGCTGACCAACACGGGCGTCACCCACCTCAACCGCAACTTCACCTTTGGGGCCGCCACGGCGGGCACGGTGAACCTTTCGGGCGGCACGCTGAACAACACAGCCATCCTCACCAATGCGGCAGGTCACACCCAGGCCAACGCTGGCACACTGAACAACCAGTCAGGCGCCACGCTGACCAACGCCGGCACGCTGAACAACCTGTCGGGTAAGACCCTGGCCAACGCAGGCACACTGAACAACCAGTCAGGGGCCACGCTGACCAACGCCGGCGCGCTAAACAACACCGGAACATTGACCCTGGCCTCCGGCAGCAACTACAACTTCACCGGCGGCACGTTGACCAACACCCGCACGCTCAATCTGCAACGGAACGTGACCTTGGGCGCAGCGGCTGCGGGCACGGTCAATCTGAACGCCGGCGGCACGCTGAACAACTCCGCCACCCTGACCAATGCCGCAGGCCACACGCAGACCAACGCCGGCACACTGAACAACCAGTCGGGCGCCACGCTGACCAACGCCGGCACGCTGACCAACACCGGCACATTGACCCTGGCAGCCGGCAGCAACTACAACTTCACCGGCGGCACGCTGACCAACACGGGCACCACCAACCTCAACCGCAACTTCACCTTCGGGGCCGCCACGGCGGGCACGGTGAACCTTTCGGGCGGCAGGCTGAACAACTTTGCCACCCTCACCAATGCGGCAGGTCACACCCAGACCAACACCGGCACACTGTACAACCAGTCGGGCGCCACGCTGACCAACGCCGGCACGCTAGCCAACCAGTCAGGCGGCATGCTGACCAACGTCGGCACACTGAACAACCAGTCCGGCGACACGCTGACCAACGCCGGCAGACTAGCTAGCGTGGGTACGTTCACGAACGCCGGCACGGTTACCAACAATGCCGGGCTGTACAACTCGAACTCGAACGGTACATTCAATAACCAGTCTGGCGCGACGCTAACCAACAACGCCACCCTCTTCAACATTGGCACGTTCACCAACGCCGGCACGTTCACCAACAATGCCACGCTCTACAACTATCAAGGCACATTCAACTCTGGCAGCTTTACCAACGCCGGCATCGTCAAGGGACCCGGCACCTTCACCCAGACCGCCGGCGTGAGCCAGATCGGCGGCAGCTTTGCCCAGAGCCAGATCACTATCCAAGGCGGCCAATTGTTCGGCACCGGCACCATGACCGGCCCAGTGCTCAACAGCGGCGGCATCGTGCAGGGCGGCGCAGAGGGTTCGCCTGGCATGCTCAGCATCAACGGCAGCTTCACCCAGCAAGCCGGCGGCACCCTGCACACGCTCATCGACGGCACTGGCGCAGGGCAGACCAGCATGCTTTCTGTTACTGGCCCGATCACGCTTGCCGGCACGCTCGACCTCACCACCGGCAGCGGCTTCAGTTTTGCCGCAGGCGAAACCTTCACCCTGGTCAGCTTCAACCCCGGCGGCCTCACCGGCATCTTCGACAACCTTGTCTACGGCGCCTACTCCGGCACCGGCGCGAGCCTCAACATCGGCGGTGGCCTGGAACTGAATGTGTTCTACAACAACGGCCTGGGCAACATCCAGCTGAACGTGGCGGCCGCGCCGGTTCCCGAGGCCGATACCTACGCCTTCATGGCGCTGGGCATGGGTCTGGTCGGTTGGATGGTTCGACGCAGGAAGCAGGGCGCGGCTTCTGCCAACCGGGTTTGATGGGTAGCATGCCGTCTTAGATCGGGACAGCTGCCGCCCCGGTTCTCAACAAGAAGACTGTTTTTCAATCACCAAGCAAGCGAGCGAGCGAATGCGCAAACTGACGGGCGGTCTCGCCCTTTTGCTGGCACTGAGCCTGATTGTCCTGCTGGGCCTGCGCGCCTGGCAGAGCAGCCTGCAACCTGCTCTTTCCACCCTCGACACCCCCTTCAAGGCGGTCCAGCTGATCGGCGGCCGGGTGCTCTACGGCAAGCTCGATCGCGCCTGGACGAACTATCCGGTCCTGCATGACATCTACGTCGTCCAGCAGCAGCAGAACCCCACTACCCAGCAGGTGACCAGCAGCCTGGCCCGCCTCGGCCAGGAGAAGATGGTGCTCAACACCGAACATATCGTCTTGATCCAGAGCGTCGATCCCGATTCCCCCGTGGGCAAGCTGATTGCCCAGGGTGAAGCATCTGCCCACTGAGCCTTCGAACCCTCACATTCAACTACCCGACCCCATGACCCCTGACAAACGCATCATCTTCCTCGCCGGCCTGCCGCGCAGCGGCTCGACCCTGCTGGCCAACATCCTGGCGCAGAACCCCCGCATGTATGTCACCCCCACATCCGGCATCGTCGACATGCTGGTGCAGGTGCGCAACTCGTGGGATCGCAACGACGCCTTCCAGGCCGCCAACCGCCAGTTGAGCGAAGAGATCAAGGAGCGGGTGCTCAAAGCCATGCTGCAGGCGTACTTTGCCCATGCCGAGCAGCCGGTCTGCATCGACAAGAATCGCTACTGGTCGGAGTTTCTGGAAATGGGCGCCGCGCTGGTGGGCGGCCGCGACAAGGTCAAGGTTATCGTCACCGTGCGCGACCTGCGCGACGTGCTGGCCTCGTTCGAGAACCTGTACCGCAAGACCTCGGCATTGGGACAACTGCATCAGGAAGCGAATCTGGCACTCAAGTTCAAGACTGCGCTGGGCCGGGTCGAGACCTTCATCGACGACGGCCAGCCGGTGGGCCGGGCCTACAACGCCATTCGCGACGCCGTCACCCGTGGCTGGGCAGACTGCATGCATTTCGTCGAGTACGACGCACTGACGAAGAAGCCCAAGGAAACCATGGCCGGAATCTACAACTTCCTCGGCGAGGAAGGCTGTGAGCATGACTTCGACAACGTCGAGCAGGTGACCTTCGAGGACGACTTTGTCTACGGCTTCAAGGACCTGCACCAGATCCGCGCCCAGGTGAGGCCGCAGGAGCCGCAATGGCCGAAGGTGTTCGACGACGCGGTGTTCCAGAGCCCGGCGTGGCAGAACATCGCGACTGCCGCCACGTTCTGGAAGCTGTATCAGAAGCGGAAATAGACTGGCAGAAAGTCCGTTGCGCGTTTGCCAACGGCTGCTTGCCGGCTCATTCCAGTCATGCCGAAGCTCGGACTCGGCTTCGGCACCCGCCAGATCGCCGAAAAACTCAACCGCAGCGTCAAGACCGTCGAGGCCCATCGCGCCAACCTCAAGGGAAAACTGCAACTGAAGAGCGGCCGCGATCTGGACCGCTTCGCGGTGCAAATGCTGGAAGCCGGTTGAATCTAAAACCGCGGCAGGAGGCCCGCTTGCGGGCTTCCTGCCGGGTGCAGGGCAAATTTGTTCTCACGTTGATTTCATCTCACCAAATCTGATCGTAGGGTGCGCCGCGCGCACCAGCGGAGGCAAATCGGTGCGCGCGGCGCACCCTACCCGAGAACAAATTTGCCCTGCT
>JAUYFG010000004.1 GCA_030690985.1 Pseudomonadota bacterium | reverse complement strand
GTCATTCCCGCGCAGGCGGGAATCCAGTTTCCTCCGTCTAATCAGGCCTTTAAAAAACTGATTTGATGAACGCACTGGATTCCCGCCTGCGCGGGAATGACGGTAATTCAATGGGTTATCGCCAGAACAAATTTGCCCTGCTGACATCCTCCCGCAACCATGCCGACCCTGGTCACTCAGCCCAGGTGTTTTTTGGCCAGGTGCTGGCGGTAGTCGTCTTCGTCCAGCTCCACACCTCGGGCGGCGCCTTTCAGCGAGGCCACGAGGGGGGGCAATAACGCTGGCCCATCCTCCCGCTCCAGAGCCACGAAGAAGTCCGAAACAAGTTGCGAGAGGGATTTTCCCCGCGTTTTGCCATAGGCCTTCGCCTGTTCGATCAGCGCGGAATTGAGGCGTAGCGTTAGCTTGGTTTGCGTTTGCATGTTGGTTGCATGATGGTTGCATGTTGGTTGCATGTTGGTTGCATGATGGTTGCATGACGTACAAGGACAGGCTTCATTGTACGTCTACCAAAACCCTGAGCAAGTATTGCGCCCACATCCGCCGCCCTTCTCCCAGGGCAAGAAGAGCACGCCCTACCCTCTCGGGTGGTGTTTCTGGTGCAGCGTTTTCAGCCGTTCCTGCGCGACGTAGGTGTAGATCTGGGTGGTGCTGATGTCGGCGTGGCCGAGGAGTTCTTGCACGGTGCGCAGGTCGGCGCCGTGGTTGAGGAGGTGGGTGGCGAAGGCGTGGCGGAGGGTGTGGGGGGAGAGGAATTTGCTGATGCCGGCGGTGTGGGCGTGGCGTTTGATGAGGTACCAGAACATTTGCCGGGTCATGGCGCCGCCGCGTTCGGTGACGAACAGGGCGGCGCTGCCGCGTCCTTTGAGGAGGTGGGGGCGGGCTTCCAGCGCGTAGCGTTTAATCCAGTCCTGGGCGTCTTCACCGAGGGGAACCAGGCGTTCCTTGCCGCCTTTGCCGTAGATGCGGACGATGCCGTCGCTGAGGCTGACGGCGGCGAGCGGGAGGTTGACCAGTTCGGAGACGCGCAGGCCGGCGGCGTAGAGGGTTTCCAGCATGGCGCGGTCGCGCTGGCCGAGGGGGGTGTCGACGTCGGGGGCGGCGAGCAGGGTTTCGACGTCCGATTCGCTCAGGCTTTTCGGCAGCGGTTTGGGCAGGCGCGGCGGGTCGACGGTGAGGGTGGGGTCGTCGCTGCGGCGGCCTTCGCGCAGCAGCCAGCGGTGGTAGCGCTTGATGGTGGTGAGCTGGCGGGCAAGGCTGCGGGCGCCGATTTTTTCGTCGACGTGACGGTGGGCGAGGAAGGCCTGGATCTGCTGGGCATCGGCCTGGTCGGGAGCGAGGCTTTGTTCTGCCAGCCAGGCGAACAACTGGGTGAGGTCGCGCCGGTAGCTTTCCAGGGTGAGAGGGGCAAGGCCGTCTTCCAGCCAGAGGGCGTCGCAGAAGCGGTCGAGTTCGGCGTCGAAGGGCGAGGTCACAAAACGCCTTCGTGCCTCAGCAACCAGCGTTTGACATCAAGCGAAAAACCGCCGCCGGCATGATTGAAGCCGCCCAGGCCGTGCGCCGCCAATACGCGGTGGCAGGGAATGACGATGGGGAGCGGGTTGTCGCCGAGCGCCTGGCCGACGGCGCGGGCGCTGGAGCCGAGGTGGCGGGCGAGTTCGCCGTAGGTGGTGGTGTGGCCGACGGGGAGGTCGAGCAGGGCTTGCCAGACGCGGCGGCGGAACTCGCTGCCGCGCGCTTCGATGGGGAGATCGAAGCGATGGCGGGGGTCGGCGTAGTAGGCGGCAAGTTGTTCTGCCACCCGTTCGAGCAAGGGGGAGGTTGGTGCTGACAGTGGAGTCCCAGGCGCCAGAAACTCCAGGGCGACAAGATGATTGGTTGATACCCGCACACCCAGTGCGCCGAAGGGCGCGCGCAGGATGGCTGCGAAGGGGGGCGCGGAAGACATGCGCGCCATTGTGGCGGGGCTCCACCCCGCAGGCAAACGCCCTTTCTCACTTACCCGAGCGCATTAGTCGACAAATGACTTTGGGCTTCTATAGTTGGGCCTCCAGCCCCCCGGGCTGGGGCTGGTAATCCATCAGATAACAAGGAGACTGTCATGCAAGATGAAATCGCCAATGTCATGGTTCATGTGAACGAAAGCATGGATGAATTCACGTTGAACGCACTGGAAGACGCGATGCGCGGAGATCGGGGTGTCGTGTCAGTGGGGCACAACCCGGAACACCCGCACTTGTTGCTGGTGGCTTATGACTCGGCCGTCGCCCGGTCCTCGACCTTCATGCACCAATTCCATGATCGCGGCATGCATGCGCAATTGGTGGGGCTGTAGCGGGTCAGCCACCTTTCCACCGGATCGCCGACGAGCCCGAAACGGGCTCGTTTTCATCCTGTTTCCGGCAGTTGACCTCATCGTAGGAGCGGGCTTGCCCGCGATACCCCCCGTGGTAGCGCGGGC
>JAUYFG010000303.1 GCA_030690985.1 Pseudomonadota bacterium | reverse complement strand
AGACCTCCCGTAAAAGCCCCCAGAAACGTTGGAGCGGGCTGGCCCGCGATAGCACCGGTTGCTATCGCGGGCACGCCCGCTCCTACGGGTTGACGCTCACCGCCAACCCCAACCCTTCCACCCGCCGCGCCAATGCCTGCAACCACGCCTCCGGCAAGGCCGACAGCCGCGCCGCCTCTGCCTGCAACGACGGCCGCGCCAGGCCATAGAGCAACACCCCGCGCAGCGCCACCACCTCATTCACGGCGCGCGCCAGCAGGGCCAGCCAGGCATCCAGTTCAGCATCCGGGGGGGGCGCGCCATCGAGCGCGAACAGGCAGGTCTGGATCCAGGTCGGGCATAGGCCGGCCACGGTTTTCAGACGCTGGTAATGGCGTTCCGGGTCGCTTTCCGTGTCGTTGACCAGGCTCAGGCCGGCGTGCGTGGCGCGGTCGAACTTGAACCACACCTCGCCGCCCAGCCCCGCCATCGCCCGCAACCCGGCCTGCACTTGCGGCTTGCCGGCAAGGCTGCCATTGCTTATCAACACCAGCTTGACGCGGCCTGGCAGGCCGAAATCCGCCAGCACGCGGCCGATCAGGTCCACCACAGCGGGAAACTCCGGCGCGCTGGTCGGCTCGCCGTTGCCGGAGAGCGCCACATCGTTGAGCCGGCGCATCCCTTCCGGCACCTGGCTGGCCAGGAAATCGCCGTGGACGATGGCCTCCAGCATCCGGCGCAGCTCCTCTTCCAGTTGCGCCAAGTCGATGGGCGGTGGCCCGCCGCGCTTCAAATCCGGCACCTGGCAGTAGATGCAACGCCAGTTGCAGGCGTTGTTCGGGTTCAGATTGACCCCGACCGAGACGCCACCGGCGCGACGCGAAACCACCGGGTAGACGTAAGTCATGCCGGCGACAGCGCGGTCGTGGTTGCGGGTGGTTAGAGACATGGGCGGATTCTGGCACACTCGATTCATGCACCCAGCCTCCCTACACCGCGACTTCGCCCCTCGTCTCATCGCCTGGCAACAAGGCCACGGCCGCCATGATCTGCCTTGGCAGGGCACCCTTGACCCCTATCGCATCTGGCTGTCGGAAATCATGTTGCAGCAGACCCAGGTGGAAACCGTGATTCCCTACTACAGCCGCTTTCTCGCACGCTTTCCCGACCTCGCCACCCTGGCGGCGGCGCCCGAAGACAGCGTGATGGCGCACTGGGCCGGGCTGGGCTACTACAGCCGGGCGCGCAACCTGCATGCGGCGGCCAAACTTATCGCCGCCGAGCACAACGGCCGCTTCCCGCAACAACTCGACGCCATTCTCGATCTGCCCGGCATCGGCCGCTCCACCGCCGCCGCCATCGCCGCCTTCGCCTTCGAGCAACGCGGGGCCATCCTCGACGGCAACGTGAAACGGGTGCTGGCGCGGGTATTCGGCATCGACGGCTGGCCGGGCGAAAAAGCCGTGGAAACCCGCCTATGGGCATTGGCCGAAGTGCTCCTGCCCGAATCGGACATCCGCGCCTACACCCAAGGCCTGATGGACCTGGGCGCCACCCTCTGCACCCGTGCCTGCCCGCGCTGCGGAGCCTGCCCGTTCAGCGACGACTGCTCGGCCCGCCGCCAGGGCCGGCAAGGCGAGCTACCCGGCGCGCGACCGAAGAAAAGCATTCCGGAAAAAGCCACCGCCATGCTGATCCTGCTGCATGGCGGCGAAATCCTCCTGGAAAAGCGCCCCGCTCCCGGCATCTGGGGCGGCCTCTGGAGCCTGCCGGAATGTCCCGCCGCCGCCGACCCGGCGCGCGCGGCGGCCAGCCTGGGCTACCGTGCGGAAACCGCCGGCAGATGCCCCGCCCGCAGCCACTCCTTCACCCACTTCCGCCTGCACATCCAGCCCTGGCTGCTGCCGGTGGAACGTCCCTTTGTGGCGGAAGAACCCGGCCGCCTCTGGCTCGCGCTCGACGACCTCGACGGCGCCGCCCTGCCTACGCCGGTACGACGGATTCTGGAAGCGATACGGGGAGCGTAGAGATTCCTCCTTTGCGACAGTTCCAGCCACTTATGGCTCCAGTCTTCACATTTCATGAGCAGATTGGTAGCCCGGATGAAGCGAAGGCGGAATCCGGGAAACACGCCACACCCCTTCCCGGATTCCGCCTTCGCTTCATCCGGGCTACCTGTTTGGTTCCGGCTTCGCCGGCTTGGGTTAAAAGGAAATAACGATGCTCGTGTTGTTCACCGACTATGGCTGGCGTGATCCTTATGTCGGGCAGGTGAAGGCGGTTCTGGCCACGCACGCGCCCGGCGTGGCGGTGATCGATCTGCTGCATGCCGTGCCCGATTTCAATCCCCATGCCGGCGCCCATCTGCTCGCCGCGCTGTGTCGCGATCTGCCCGCCGGAGCCGTGGTGCTCGCCGTGGTCGACCCGGGCGTCGGCGGGCCGCGTGAGGCGGTGGTGGTGGCAGCGGATGGCCGTTTTTTCGTCGGCCCCGACAACGGTCTGCTCTCGGTGCTGGCCGGGCGGGCGCAGGCTACGCGCACCTGGCGCATCGCCTGGCAGCCGGCAAACTGCTCCGACTCCTTCCATGGACGCGACCTGTTCGCCCCCATCGCCGCCTGGATCGCCGCCGGCAACTTTCCCGCCGACAAACTCACCGAGGTCGACGGGTTGCAAGTGCGGTTCGATACGGCGGAATTGCCGCGCATTCTTTACATCGACCACTACGGCAACGCCTGGAGCGGAATCCGTGGCGGCCTCGCCGAAACAGGCTCCGGCATCGAGGTGAAGGGCAACGTCCTGCCCTGGCGCCGGGTGTTTGTCGAAGCCGGCAAGGGCGAGGCGTTCTGGCATGTGAACAGTTCCGGCCTGATCGAGATAGCCGTGAACCGGGGGAGTGCGGCCGAGAAACTGGGCTTGAAGGTGGGCGATCCGGTCAGGTTGCCGGGTTCGCCGGACAGCCGGTCGCATTAGACATGCGATGGGTTTCGCTGTCGCTCAACCCATCCTACCCATTACCCATCTATCAGGATCGCCCGAAAGTCATTGGCGTTGGTCCGGGTCGGGCCGGTGACCAGCAGGTCGCTGAGGGCGGCGAAGAATCCGTAAGCGTCGTTGTTCGCCAGACACCCTTGCACGCCGCCGCCAGATGGCCGCCGAGCGTGGATGAGAGGTGCTTGCGCACGCAGTTGATGTCGGCGACCGCGCGCAGGTCGGCAGAATCGCCGTAGGAGCGGGCTTGCCCGCGAAATTGATGTCCGTACTCTGATCTGCCGTCGCTATCGCGGGCAAGCCTATCGCGGGCAAGCCCGCTCCTACGGGTCCGCCGTTGGCAGACTGAGTTGTAGCGCAGGCTTCCAGCCTGCATTCCCACGCTGGCGTGAGCGGGCAGGCTGGAAGCCTGCGCTACGGGACTTGGCGGCAAGGTCCGGTCATGTGCGTTAGCGGCGCAGCGCCTCGGTCACATGCGGCTGGATGGTTTGCAGCAGCTGCACGAAGATTTTGGGGCTGCCCGCAATCACGTTGCCCGACTGGAGATAGTTTTCCTCGCCGCCGAAATCGCTCACCAGGCCGCCCGCTTCGATGACCAGCAGGCAGCCGGCGGCGATGTCCCAGGGGTTGAGGCCGATCTCGAAGAAACCATCGGTGCGGCCGGCGGCCAGCCAGGCCAGATCCAGCGCGGCGGAACCGGGGCGGCGCAGGCCGGAGGTCTTCTGCACCAGATCGCGGAACATGCCGGTGTAGGCGTCCAGATGGGTGAAGTCGTGATAGGGGAAACCGGTGCCGATCAGTGCGTCCTGCAACTTGTCGCGCTTGCCCACCCGGATGCGGCGGTCGTTGAGGAAGGCGCCACGGCCCCGGCTGGCGGTGTAGAGATCATTGCGCACCGGGTCGTAGATCACGGCCTGATCCAGCTTGCCCCGATGCAGCAGGGCAATCGACACCGCATATTGCGGAAAATCGTGCAGGAAATTGGTGGTGCCATCGAGCGGATCGATCACCCATTGATATTCCGGGTCACCGGACGCGCCTGAAGCGCCGGACTCCTCGGCTAGAATCGCATGGCTCGGATAGGCGTCCAGCAGGATCGTGATGATGGTCTGTTCCGCCTTATGGTCGATTTCGCTGACGAAATCGTTTTCCCGCTTGGATTTCACCGTCAGGCGATCCAGATTCTGACTACCCTGGCTAATGACTTTTCCAGCGGCGCGGGCGGCCTTGATGGCCGTATTGAGCATCGGGTGCATGATTGTCTAAAGAACGATTGAACTGGGCCGGGATTTTACCTTGAACACACTGATTCCTCTGGCAAACATCCGCGTTGTCTTGCTGGAAACCAGCCATCCCGGCAACCTCGGCGCAGTGGCGCGCGCCATGAAGGTCATGGGCCTGACCGACCTGGCCCTGGTCAACCCCAAATGCGAGATCGACGACGAAGCCCGCGCCCGTGCCTCCGGAGCGGTGGATGTGCTGGAAAATGCCTCGATTCATACCAACCTCGACGCGGCGCTGGCCGATATCGCACTCGCTGCCGCCTGCACCTCCCGCCGCCGCGACCTGCCGCATCCCGCCTACACCCCGCGCCAGGCCGCGCCGAAGTTGCTGGGTATCGCGCAAACCCAGCCGGTCGCCCTGGTGTTCGGCTCGGAAACCTTCGGCCTGTCGAACGAACAACTGATGAAATGCCGCTGGCTGCTCAACATCCCCAGCAACCCGGACTATGCCTCCCTGAATCTCGGCTCGGCCGTCCAGGTGCTGGCCTACGAACTGCGCAGCAGCCTCGACGACGCAGTGTTGGCGCTGCCGCAGTTCGAACTCGCCCCGCACGAAGCCGAACAGGCCCTGCTGGTGGAACTGGAAAAAACCCTGATCGAGATCGGCTTCCTCAATCCCGATAACCCAAAACGCCTCATGCCCCGTTTACGCCGTTTCTTCGCCAAGGCCGGGCTGGAGAAGGACGAAGTGGCGATCTGGCGCGGGGTGATGAGCGCGGTGCAGAGCCGTAAGCCGTAGGGTGCGGTGAGAGACGAACCGCACCGGGCGCTGGGAAAGTTGACGCCCTCCCGGTCGCCGATACATGATTCTGGCCAGTTCAACTGGACAGTTCCCACAATGAAATCTCCCGACTGGTCTTTGCAGGAAGCCAAGAACCGTTTCAGCGCGGTGGTGGATGCCGCTCTCGCGGGGGAAGCGCAACGGGTGAGCCGGCGCGGGCGGCCGGCGGTGGTGGTGCTTTCGGCTACGGAGTACGAGCGGTTGCGCGGTTGTGACCGTGAGGACGCGCCGGGTTTCAACGACTTGTTGCTGGCGATGCCGCAGGATGAGGGCGAGTTTCAGGCTGGCGGTCCGTTGCTGCGGGACGTGGCGTTCTGATGTTTCTGCTCGATACCGTGATCCTGTCCGAATTGCGCAAACGCGAGCGCAACCCCGGTCTGGTACGCTGGATCGGCGAACAGCGCGCTGCGGATCTGTATTTGAGCGTCGTCAGCGTGGGCGAAATCGAGCGCGGTATCGCGCGTCAGCGCGAGGTCAACCCGGATTTTGCCGTGACCCTGTCCGACTGGCTGGATCGTCTGCTGCATCTTTATTCCGACCGCCTGATCGCCGTCGATCTGGGTGTTGCCCGGCGCTGGGGCCGGCTCTCCGCTGCCCTCGGCAACGACGGCGCCGACCTGCTTCTCGCCGCCACCGCGCAGGAACACGGGTTGACTGTGGTGACGCGCAATGTCCGGCATTTCCAAGTCACCGGCGTGCCGGTGTTCAACCCTTTTTCCTGAGGTATCCATGAACCTCCACGAATTCCAGGCCAAGGCCGTGCTGCGTGACTACGGCATCGTTACCCCGCGCGGTGTGGTCATCACCTCCGCCGACCAATGTGCGGTTGCCGCCGCCGAACTGGGCGGCGATGCCTGGGTGGCGAAGGCGCAGATCCATGCCGGCGGACGCGGCAAGGCGGGCGGCGTGAAGCTGTGCCGCTCACTTGACGAGCTCGCCGCCGCTGCCGCATCGCTGTTGGGCAGCCGCCTCACCACCACCCAGAACGCGCCCGACGGCCAGCCGGTGAACCAGTTGCTGATCGAGGAAACCCTGCCCATCGCCCGCGAGCTGTATCTGTCGATCACCGTCGACCGCGCCGCCGAGCGGATCGGCCTGGTCGCCTCTGCGTCCGGCGGCATGGACATCGAGGAAGTGGCGCGCAGCGAGCCGGAAAAAATCCTCAAAGAGTGGGTCAACCCGGTCACCGGCCTGATGGATTACCAGGGCCGCAACCTGGCCTTCGGTCTGGGCTTGGCCGGCGGGCAGATCGGTGCCTTCGTGAAGCTGGTGAAAACGCTGTATCGCGTGTTCCTGGAAAAAGACCTGGCGTTGCTGGAAATCAACCCGCTGATCGTCACCGCCGACGGTCGCATCATGCCGCTGGACTGCAAGATGGGCGTGGAAGACAACGCCCTGTACCGGCAGAAGGCGCTGGCCGAGATCAGCGACGAATCGCAGATCGACCCCAAGGAGGCCGAGGCGCACGCGCACGACGTCAACTACATCGCGCTCAACGGCAACATCGGCTGCATGGTCAACGGCGCCGGCCTGGCGATGGCGACCATGGACCTGATCAAACTGTCCGGCGGTATGCCAGCCAACTTCCTCGACGTCGGCGGCGGCGCCACGGCGGCCACGGTGGCGCAGGCGTTCAAGATCATCCTTTCCGACAGCAACGTGAAGACCATCCTGATCAACATCTTCGGCGGCATCATGCGCTGCGACATCATCGCCCAGGGCGTGATCGACGCCGTGAAAGACGTCGGTGTGACCATTCCCGTGGTGGTGCGCCTGGAAGGCACCAATGTCGAACTGGGGCGGAAAATGCTGGCCGATGCGGTGGCGGACTCAGTTACCACCACTCGGCTGCCGATCATCACCAGCAACGATTTGAACGAAGCGGCGCGGCAGGCCGTGGCGGCGGCGGAAGGGGTGGTATGAACTTCACCGCCGTGATCGAACGCGAAGGCGATGGCTACATGTCGCTCTGCCCGGAACTGGACATCGCCAGCCAGTGCGACAACGTCGCCGAGGCGCGGGAGAACCTGCGCGAGGCCATCGAGTTGTTTCTGGAATGTGCGGACGCTGCAGAAATGCAAAGGAGGCAGCAATGAATTTCAACATCGAATACGAGCAGGAAGAGGATGGCCGCTGGATAGCTGACGTGCCGGCGCTTCCCGGGCTGATGGCTTATGGTGCGAGTGCCGAGGAAGCCAGGGCGCGCGTTGAAGCGCTTACCTCGATGTGTTCCTTTGAAGAGGCGGCCAGCGAGTGACGCCGTCATTCCCGCAAAAGCGGGAATCCAGTGCGTCATCTGATTGATTTTTGTAACTACTCAGGTGTTCATCGAAAACCCCGTCATTCCCGCGAAGGCGGGAATCCAGGTCGTCAATCTGATTGCTTTTAAAGGCAGTTAGCCCTACGAACTGGATTCCCGCCTTCGCGGGAATGACGAACGAGCGGGG
>JAUYFG010000302.1 GCA_030690985.1 Pseudomonadota bacterium | reverse complement strand
GCACCCTTCGCTCCTATCTCGCCACCCTCCACAAGCAGGGCACCAATCCATTTCTCGCTTTGACCCTGGCTTTCCAGGGCCACACGCCACAGCCCCGCTTCGCCTGACCAACAGATCAACTACGGCTACCTGAGTAGTTACGAAATCCGGAGAAGAACAATCGCGCATTGCCGCCGCTGGCGAGCAGGCCAAGCGGGAGATGGCGGCCAAGGCCGCGCAGGAGGCCACCGACAAGGCCGCGACAACGCAATTCAAGCTGGAGCAGCCGACATGGTGGAAATGGTGAGAACGGCTCTCCTCAAAGAACGCGCCCGGCGGGTGCTGGAAGCCGTTTTCTTCGGCGAGCACGGCCCGGATCGGCTGATCGGCTGGCTGGTGCGCGCGAATCTGTCCGAGCAGGCGTTGATTACCACGGTCTTCAAGGGGCGCCTGGCCCACGGGCCGGATGGCGCGCGCGGTGATTACCGTCCGCCGGAGCGGGAGGCCTGGCGCCGCGAGCGGCGCTGGCGCCTGGAGGCAGCCTGGGGGCTGATCGTCGTGTTGCAGGACCAGCCGGCGCTGATCTTCATCGACCTGATCCTGATCGGCCTCGCGCTGATCGCACTGATCAACAACATCGTGAGCACGGTTATGGGGTGGTTTTAATGATTTCGGGCTTTGCTGACCTATCGGTTCACGACTAGGAACGCTGCCAAAGCGCCATCGCGAAGGCGATGGCGCTCGGCACCGAGAAGGAAGAGTTGCGGGCTCGTTTCGAGAAGCTCAGGGGCGATACCCGTGTGGAGACACAGATATGGAAGTTGACGCAGTTCGACACCTACCTGGACCGTTTGCGCGAGTCCTATTTCGAGACCTCCGATCTGCTCGGCCTGTCCATCAAACCTGCTGATGGCTGGCCGATGCTTGATTTCGAGCGGCTGCCCGCAGGAGAAGAAGTGCAAAGCCTGGTGGTGCTGGTCTCGCTCAAGCACGAACGCCTCCAGGCCATGCCGCTCGTCGCATTGCTCGATGAGTTGCTGCTGAACGGCAGTGGTCGGGTGCATTGAGGTGGAATCAGAAATGGTACGTGGCGTGAAGTGGTTCTTCTGGCTGGGGGTGGTGGCGCTGTCCGCGCTGGCGCTGTGGGTGCCTCGGGCGGAGTCGATGCCGCCCGTGGTGATGGCGGCGGTGGCTGGTGTGGCGGGCATCGTAGCCAGCGAACCGGCGCAGGCGCAGGTAGTGCCGGTCGCACCCAAGGCCGCGGCCAAGCCAACCGCCGGGCAGCAGGCGGACAAGGTGCTCTCAAGGGCGATGAACGGTATCCAGGCGGCCGGTGTGCGGATGGCGGGTTCGCTGTGGACTGAGGGGATCACGCTGTTCTGGCTGGTGTGGATCCTGATGTTCAGTTGGACCATCTACAAGAACTACCACCAGAGCGAAGACCTGGTTGGTTCCCTGGCGGTTTTCGGGGCGGTCAGTGCATTCATTTTCACCGTCTTGATGCTCTACATGCCGCCGCGAGCGGGGGTGGGCACCTGGGGTGGGTCGCCGGTGTACATGGCGCAGATTTTTACCTCGGGGTTCGAGGACTACGCCAAGAAGATTGCGGGGAGCTCGGGGATCGCGCCCCCGGGAGCGGGAGGGAGCTGGGACAGCATGCAGGCGGTGGGGGCGAAGCTGTTCTGGAACAGCATGTCGGAATTGGGTCGGTTCGCGGCGGGCGCGCATTTGATGCCGGACAAGCCGGACTGGATGGATTACCTCATTGCGATGGCGAAAGGATTTTTTCGGATTCCTCACATCCTCCTCGCTTTGATCGCCCAGCTTTTCGTGGGCCTGGCAATGGTGGTCTACCTCTTCATCATCCTCATGGCGGATGTCTTGGTCGCCATCGGCCTGACGCTGGGGCCGATCATGATTCCCTTCTATCTGATGCCGGTGCTGTCGTTCCTGTTCGACGGCTGGCTGCGTTTCATGATCACCGCCGGGTTCTTCAAGCTGGTGGCCACGATCATGTTGGCGCTGACTTACAACCTGTTGAAGGAACTGGAGGGGGTCTCCATCGCGATCAACCAGATCCCTGGTACAGCCGCCGCAGTGCATGTCTGGTCGGGAGATATGGCGAGTTTGTCGCTGGCCGTGATCACCGCATTACTGTCGTTCCTGATGATGTGGCAGGTGCCGAGTATTGCGGCGGCGCTGACTCAGGGCAGTGCGGGTGGGGATATGTTGAAGGCTGCGCGCAGTATGACGGGGGCAGTCGACAAGCTATCTGCATCTGTAGGAAAGGGCGGCAAATGACCTCATTTTCCATAAGGAAAATCGTCATCATCGCAGCAACAACCTGCTGCCGCGCCGGCAGCAAGCGTCGCCACAGCAACCGCCCCAATTACATCCATGGTGCGCTCTCCGTAATAAGCGAAGAGGCTGCAATGCGGAATAGGTTTGACCCGCTTGGTATACCCATCGCGATGACCGATGTACCAAGCCGTCCACACCACCCAGGCCAGGCCGGCGATACCGACTACTCCGCTAAACAGCTCGTTCCCCTTGCCGAATATGAGCAGGGGGGAGCGTTCGGCAAGGAGCATGAGCGCGCCGCCGCCGACAAGCAGCCCGGCGCACGTCAGCAGATACCAATGGAGAAATGCCTTCGCGGCGCTGAACTGAGTGTCTTTGGTGATCATCATGATGTTTTCCCTCTTGGTGGTTTTGGCGATTTTAACGATTCTCAATGTAGTCGCTTTGCTGCCTCACCGGAAGTGATGCGTGTCACGGGCTACGCGGCTTTGTGGTCTTTGATCCACTCGCGCATGGCGTCGTTCACCCGCGTCTGCCAGCCCTTGCCGGTCGCTTTCAGTTCAGCCAGCACGTCGGCGTCGAAGCGGATGGTGGTGGGCACTTTCACCGGGGCTATCTGCGCCCCGCGCTGGCGCCGCTTCTCGGCCAGCGCCGCTCGCACCGCCGGGATGCCGCCTTCGAGCACCAGCACGGCGTCTTTCCAGGCGGCTTCCTCCTCCGGAGTCGGCGGGCGATCCTCGCCCGGTGCTTCGGCGATCAGTTTTTCCCACTCCTCACTGGTAGTGGGGAAGCCTTTGGGTAAAGAAGCGGATTTCATATTTTTCTGCCTTGCGCAGGCTGATGACGTGCAGGTCGTCGCCGCGCTCCGTGTAAGTCATATGCACCACGACACCGTTCAGAAGCCCCAGCAGGTTGATACGCAATTCGCCGTAGGCTTCCCGATTGTCATCCCAGGTCTCCACCGGGCCGTCGAAGACCGCCTCGCATCCCACGAAATCCAGTCCGTGATTACGGAGATTGAGTTGGCGCTTGGCTTCGTCCCAGGTGACCATGTGCTTATCGTATTAACAAATAGATTTAAGTTCAAGCAAATTGTTAATACATCTTTGCTTGCTGGTCGCCGCTCAGGTGGCCAAAGGGATCGGTACTGGGGTGACACCCAGGCTGTCGCGGCGCTGTCTGACCTGCCGGAGGTCGTAGATGTGCTGGTGGGCAAGCCACGATTCGGCGCTCTTGCCAAAGGCCAGTTCGAGCCGGACGGCCATTTCCGGACTGATCCCAGCGCGGCCATCGACGATCTCGGACAGCGTGTTAATCGAAACGTTGAGCTTTGCCGCAGCATCGGCAATCGACGCTCCAAGCAGCTCAAGCCACATCTCGACCAGGATTTCTCCAGGGTGAGTCGGTGGAACCGGCGCGGCGGTCATGTCCATTTCTTCCGAAAAGTTCATTCCCGGCAAGTCTTCGATTCGGATGCTCATTGCGGTTCAAGCGTGCATCGCCGCGTATTCACGCGCCGTGGGCAGGTTCCGAGGCAACCCGTGTTCATTCGGCCGGGTCGTTTCCCAGCCCAGGCAGGCCAGCCAGATCGCGCGCGGGATGGGTTTGTGTGCCGTGCGGTAGTAGCTGGCCATGCGGCGGCTGATTCCCAAGGCTTCGGCGGCGCCGGCAAGCGACAGACTGTTCCGCTGCATCCAGGTGTCGAACATTTCGTGACTCGGCTCTCCGGCCTGCTCCTTGGCCCAGGCGTAGACATTGTCCGCGCCAAGCTCGCTGTCGAGCCATTCGATACCGCGACCGTTCGCGTCGACATGGACCCGCGCGAACATTTCTGGGTCCAGGATGGGAGCCAGAAAGCTGTGACGGCGCAGGACGTTTTCCACATCGACGTCGAGGGTTTCTCCCGTGTTCCATACGGTGCGCAGTCGATAGGGCGCCACGGCTTGAACTGCCGTCAGGATGGGAAAAAAGTATTCGCTCATGGGCTGTATCTCCGCCGTCCATCGAATCGTTTCAGGGTCGGCATGTTCTCCATGCTAGAGCAATGGTTGCTCTACCTCAAGCATTCAGTTTCCCCTATTACCCCGGCATTCCCATGACTTCCCACATATCTCCCCCCGGCAATCCGCCTCCCGCCTCGGTCACCGGACAGGCCGTCCTGGCGAGGGATGCGGTGTTGTCCACTGAGCGCAACCGCGCCTGGGCCTTCGCTTTGGCCGCCATTCTGGTGGCGCTGGTGGAGGGGCTGGCGATCTGGTCCATGCTGCCCCTCAAAACCTCGGTCCCCTATTTCATTGAGGTCGACAAGCTGACCGGCGAGGTGCGGCCGTCCGAGCGGGTGGCTACGCTCTTCGAAGTGGGGGGCGCGGAATTGACCCTGCGCTACTTCATGAACGGCTGGACGAAGCGGCGCCTGGGGCTGGATCCGGAGGTGCGGATCGCCGAGAAGGAGATCGCGCTGGCCTACGTCATGACCACGGGGGCGGCAACCACGCAGTTCGATGAGTGGCTGGACAAGGAACGGCCGTTCGAGCGGCTCAAGCGCGAGCCTGGTTATTCGCGTGGGGTGGAGCTCATGCCGGCGAGCTTTCTCGCCAAGGGCGTGGCGGTGATCGACGCGACCGTCACCGAGCAGATGGCCGGCAACACCATTTCTACCCGGCGCCGGCGCCTCACCCTGCATTTCACATTGATCCCGCCCGCTGACGATGCGGATCAGGAGATGGTCGAGAAGCTGCGGCGGATCAATCCCATCGGGTTCTACGTGACGCATTTCAGCCTGGATGACATCAAATGAAGACGCGGATTTGGTATTGCCTGTTGTTTCTTGCCGCTCCAGCCTGGGCCGACAAGCCCATCCAGGAAGCCCCGCCGCGCACGGCACCGGAGGCGGCGGCGTTCGCCGATACCCGCCTGGCGGTGTATGCCTGGCATCCCGACCAGGTATTTCCGGTGCTGGCGCGGGCGGGGATGTATACGGTGCTGGCGTTCGAGCCAGGCGAACGGGTGCAGGGGTTGTATTTGTCCGACACGGCACGCTGGCAAAGCCATGTGGCTGGCGACAAGCGCCATGTCCTTATCCGCCCGTTTGCGGAAACTGCGGCCGGTTCGTTCAATTCCGGAACGGTTATTACCGACCGGCGTGTTTACCAGTTGGTGCTGGAGAGCCGGGGCGAGAAAGAGCGTTGGCACCAGCGAGTGTCCTGGTACATCCCGGGCGCGGCGTTCGACGAGCTGGAGGCTGCGGTAGGGCGGAATCCCCGCAAGGGGGAGGCCGAATCCGTAAGCGCTGAAGCGCAACGGCTTCGCTCAAGCGAAGCGCCTTCCGCCATGCCCGGCGTTGCCCCTGGCGTTGCCGCCGAGGTGGCCACCGAGGTGGCCACCGAGGCGGCCGAGGCCTCGCCGGTGAGCGTGGATCTAGCGCGGTCTTCCTTCGATTACAAGATCGAGGGCGAGGCCGAGTTCCGACCGGCGGCGGTATTCGACGATGGCCGGTTCACCTGGTTCAGGATGCCCAAAGGGGCGCAGGTTTCGCCGGCGCTGTTCGCCGTGGATGCCAAGGGCGAGGCGGAGATCGTGGCTTACGTGCCGGTCGAGGGCGACTGGTTCAAGGCTACGCGCGTGGCACCCGGCTGGTTGTTGCGGCTGGGCAGCGAGGAAGTACGCATCGAGGCGCGCGGCGGCAAGGCGTCTTTTCCGTCTCGCGCCAAATCCGCGACCGATTGGCCCTGGGGCGACTGAGCATGGCCAAAACCACGGAACGCACCCAAGGCTTCCCGCGCAATCTTTTGCCCATCCTGGCCGGTTTTCTCTTCATGCTGGTGGGCGGCGGGTTGCTGTACACCGCGTCCCACAAAGACGAAGCAGCCGAAGAAAAATCCGTCCAAGCCGCTGTCCGGCCGGGCCGCGCAGAGAGCGTCGAAGCCCGTGCGCGCGAGCAGGCGGGGCCTGATTCCACTGCCGCCGAGGGTTCCACCAATCTGCCGGCCTCGCCGGGGACGGCGCCCAGCGGCCCGCTACCGGCGCCGGTAGCGGGTGCGGATTACCGCCTTCCGCCAGGCGATCCGGCGGCGGGTGTTTCCACCTCTGGCGTGGATGTTTACGCCGAGCGCAAGGAAGAGGCGCGCAGCGCCACGGCGAGCCTCGCCGCTTATGAAGAGTTCGACTCCGCCAAGACGGTGGCACTGCCGCAAACCGACACGCTTGCTGCCGTAGAAAAAGCCCTCTCCGGCATGGTTCAGCCTGTGGTCACGGGAGGGGACGCCACGGCGGCCCTGGTTCAGCGCGCCTTGCAGACGACACAGGCGGGTGGCGCTGGGTCAGCCAAAGCACAGAGCGCCCGGTCCAGTGAACAGCGCACCGTGGCCGACGCAGAACCGCCCTTGACCGCCACGGCCGCACCCTCGCCCTGGATGCTGTTTCAGGGCACGGCGATTCCGGCGGTGCTGGTCACCCCGGTAACCAGCGACGCGCCGGGTTCCCTCACCGCGCGCGTTACCCGCGATGTTTACGACGATGTACGCGCCCAGCGTCTGCTGATTCCCAAGGGTTCACGCCTGTACGGTGCCTACATGAATGAAGTGGGGGAGGGGCAGGAACGCATCCTCATGGCGTTCTCGCGGCTGATTTTCCCGGACGGGCAGAGCGTGCGGCTCGCAGGCGCAAGCGGCGGCGACGCGATGGGGCGTTCAGGCGTGCCGGCGGAGGTGAACAACCATTTCTGGAAGATGTTCGGCGCGGGATTCCTCATCGCCGGCATCGCCAAGATCTTCGACCGTTCCAGCCAGGCGGACGTGACCGTCATCAACCAGGCCGGCGGCTCCACCACCCTGACCGATTCGGCCGGGCAGATCCTCACCGAGACCGCCCGCCGCGTGCTGGAAAAGAAACAGAACATCAGCCCGACCCTGAATCTGCCCGAGGGCTACAAATTCAACGTGATCGTCAACCGCGATATGGCGCTGGCGCCAGTGCGGGTGACTCAACCCGCACCACGGGGCTGGAAAGAAGGAAAGGCCGAGACAGGAAAGACCGGTTACGCCAGCACGGTCTTGAGCAGGGGCACGACCTCGGCGGCGATGACCAGGCCGACCATCCATTTGATGACCAGGAGTTCCCGTTCGATTTTGACAATGTCGGTCTTGGTGGCCAGGTTTTCGGCCGACAAGGCCTCCGCCGCTTTGCGTGCGACATCTTCCGGGATGCCGGCGGAGCGGAAGGCCTCGTACACCTCGGAAATCATCATGGCCATGTCGGAACCTCAAGCGTTTAGTGGAGTGGGTGAATTTTATGCGTAACA
This sequence comes from Pseudomonadota bacterium, assembly GCA_030690985.1. Classification (GTDB taxonomy): domain Bacteria; phylum Pseudomonadota; class Gammaproteobacteria; order Burkholderiales; family Thiobacillaceae; genus PFJX01. The sequence goes on along the minus strand of JAUYFG010000302.1, from coordinate 7,732 downwards.
GTGCATACATGTTGGCTGGATTGCTGTGGGCCACTGCGGCCGGTGCCGCCTACGATTTCGACTATCGAACTGTGGGCGATATGGACGCTCGCCCCGCCAACGTCTTCGACGATGGCGCATCGACCTATTTTCAGTTCGCGCCAGGACGCCCGGTTCCCGCCATCCTCAAGGTCGGCCCGGCGGGCGAGCAGCTCGCCGCCTGGCGGCTCGATGGCCCTTACATCGTGGTCGATGGCGTGCTTCCTGATTGGCGCTTTCGCCTGGGACGCGGGATCGCCGCCGTGCGCTACGCCGGCAGCCGCCCGCTGGGCCTGAAAGGCGTGCTCTACGGCGCGGCCGTGCCGATCTCGGAGAGCGGGCCGGTCGCGACGATGGCCACACCCGTGCCCACGCAGGTGCAGCAGCCGCCGCAGCCAGTACGGGCTGTCACATCCGCTGTTCCGGAGCCGAAGTTGCCGGAGTTTTCCGGGAGCTTCGTCGTTCAGTTTTTACCGGCCGAAATATCCGCCATGCAACCGCAAGGGCGTGGTGAGTATCCAGCGCCTGCACCGGCCGGAATGTCTCGGAATACCCGGAAACTTTCCGTCCGCTTCGGTGGCAACGCTGTGCAAGCCAGCCATGCAGACCGGGCAAAAATTCGGGCGGCGGCCCAGTCGGCAGTGGCTGCCGACACCCTCGCCATCCGCGCATTCAGCGGCGCGGCAGATGCGGATACGCGCAAGCGGTACGTCGCCCGGCGCGCAGAAAACGTGAAGGCCGCTCTCGTCGCAGCGGGTGTTCCGGAAGCAAAAATCCGCCTCGTCTACGGCGCGACGGACAGGGTGTTCGCTCCCAAGGCCGAGATCGAGTTCATTCGTGACGGCAGCCGTGCCGGCCAACCTCGGCCGCTGCTCACGCAAGCCCCGTCGCCGGCGCAAGAGGTCAACCCCGATGGGCGCGTGATACGGGCCTCCATGCAAGTGGACGTAGGGGCGCCGGTTGTCGGTGGACTGGTGATACGCCGGCTGGCCCTCTCGCTCGGGGGAATCGACATCGGCCATGCCGACCGTGCGACGATCGCCCGGTCTTTGGCGGATGCGGCGTCCTGCGACACCCTGATCGTTCGCGGCTACAGCGATCTGCCCGACCCTGAAGCACGCATGAAAGACGCCAATCTGCGCGCACGGAAAGCGGTGGCGGCCCTCGTGGCGGAGGGGGTTCCGGAAGAGAAGATTCGTTTCGCGCCCGTTTCGCTGGCGCCCAAGGCCAGCTCGCCCAGGGCCGACATCGTTTTCATCCGGAACGGTACGGGGGCAGCGGAGCCGTTGGCGGCTCCGCTGCCTTACGGAACCGGCGTCCCCTTTACGGGGATGTTGGTATGAGGCGCCGTCTGGCAGTTGCTTGTGCTGTTTGTGGGCTCGCGCTGGGGACGGCGCAGGCAGGAAATCTCGCCGATGCTCGGGTGACAGGCCTGAGCTTTGCGTCAATCCCGGCACCAGAGGCCTTTGCCATGATCGGCGCGCAAGCCGGGATGGTCATTGCCATCCATGACGAGGTTCATGCGCTGGTCACAGCCAAGGACGTCTCTGGCCGGCTGCCTGTCGTGCTGGACAAGTTGACCCAATCACTGGGCCTTGTCTGGGAGGAGACAAACGGAACCGTGGTCGTGCGCAAGAAACGCACTGAGCCGAAACCGGCCGGTGCGGTGAGTGTGGCGCCTGCGGCGCCTGTGGTGCCGTCTCCTACCGCTCCCGCAGTCGTTGCCCAGGCAAAACAGCCCGAAACCCTCCCCGTTCCACCGCAACCCGCGCCCGCACTTCCTGTCAAGCCGGCTGATCCTCTCGTCGCCACCTCCACGCCGGCCGACAAGACGGCCGCCGCCGCCGCGCCCAAGCCAGATGAACCCGCCAAGGGGGTCGAGCCGCCGCGCCCCGCCTTCACCCTGAAGCTCAGCAGTACCGACCTGGCCGCCTATGCCCTGCGCGACTTCCTGCGCGGCCAGGGGATGGTTCTGGTGTGGGGTGCCGGGGACGTGGGCAGCGTGGCCACGGTTGCCCGCGAATACACGGGCGACACGCCCTTGGCCGTGGCCGATGCAGTGCTGCGCGCGCACGGCCTGCACGGCATCTACGCCCGCTCCGACAAAACACTCTACGTGAGGTAACAAGTGATCCATCCCTATCGTTTGGCCCCGCTGACCATTGCCCTGCTGCTGACCGGCTGCGCCACCGGCCAGCCCTCCAGGACGGCTGAATTGGCCCAGGAGGCCGCCCGCGCCACTGCCACGGCCATTGCCGAGATCAAGACGGGCGACCGTCGGGGTGATCATCAAGCCGGCTTGGTTGAAGTGGAGTCCATCGCCCAGGTGCCAGACATCCAGGCCACCGACCTGGATCCCGCCGCCGGCAACGTGCACGTGGACATGGCCGGCAAGGTGGCCGATGTGCTGGCCAGCCTCGCCGACCGCTACGGCTATGCGCTGGCATTCGCCAGCGACGTCGACCGTGCGCGCGTCGTGGGTATCAAGTTGTCCCGTGTCTCTCCGGAATACGCGCTACGCCGGGCTGCCCTGGCCGCCGGCCTGGTCGCGGTAATCGACGCGCAGACCCGCAGCGTCACCGTGGCCGACCAGGCGGTGTACACCTTCCGCGTGCCGCCGCATGTCATGCAGAAACTCAAGGCCGAGTACGCCGTGGGCGGCAATCCGGTGTCGGCGGGCTCCGGTTCGTCGGGTGGTGGCAGCATGGGCCAGGCGGTGGGCGCGGTGGGCGGCATCGAAGCCAAATTCAAGGTGACGGGCGAGTCAGGCAACAACGCGCAGGCCTTGGCGCTGTTCATCACCCAGCTTGCCGGGGCCAACGCCAGCGTGAACGTGGCGAGCGATGCCGGCCTGGTCATGGTGCGCGGGCCGGGGCCGGCGCTGGAACGGGTGCGCGATTTCCTGAACCGCTATACCCAGGTGGCCATGCGCCGCGTGGAGATCCAGGCGGCGGTGGTGGAAATCACGCTGACCGACGAATTCGCCTATGGCATCGACTGGAGCAAGGTGTTCGGCAGTGGCGCGCTGAAGGGGACGACGCTGGCCATATCCGGTGCGGCCTCCGTCACCAATCCGGCCTTTACGCTGTCTTACGCCGGCGCCAGCATCAGCAGCGCGTTGAATCTGCTCAAGGACAAGACCCACCTGCGCGTTATCAGCCAGCCCAGCATCACGGCGATGAATCGCACGCCAGCCACGATTTTCAACGGCGAGCAGATTCCTTACGTCGGGTCCATCACGCCGCCGGTCACCACTGGAACCACGGTGACGAATGGATCAAGTACGCTTTCGTTCGCCGTCGATGGCCTCCCCCTCTCGGTCATCCCGGACATTCTCAGTGACCAGCAGGTGGACATCACGCTGGTGCCGGTCATCTCCACCGTGAAGGAGCTGATTCAGTTCGATGTCGGTGGCGGCATGAAATTGTCCGGGCCGCGCCAGTCGTCAAAGCAGTCCCTGATGCAGGCCCTGGTCGAGAACGGCAAGACCGTGGTCTTGGGTGGCATCCGCCAGAACAGCAGCAACGATTCCGACAAACTGACGTCCGGCGACCGCAAATCGTCGGCAACCGAGATCGCCATCCTGTTGCAGGCCAACATCATCCCGGCCCGCCGACAGGACACACTGTTCACGGAGGCGCTGTGAAATTGCCTCCCATCCTGTCCCGCCTGCTGGGGCGTCGGGCCGTGCGGGGGCCGGGCGATTCGTTAGACGTGGACGCTACCGAAGCGGCCACTGAGGCGGCAACCCTGGCACCGGCTTCCTCTGCCAAGAAACCGCATAAGCAGGTGGGCGGCTTTACGTTGGTGCGCCGGCTCTTCAACCCTGCGTTGCGCAAGGCCACGCCCGCCTGCCTGCTGGCCCGCCTGGAAAACGGCGTCGAAGTGATCTACGCCCTGCATGGAGATGGCACGGCTACGCGCGTCCAGGACGTGCCGACGGATTGCCCGCTGGTCTTGTCCGCCACCGTGGACGATCTGCGTCTGGTGTTGCCGGAAGCGCTGCCACACGCGGCCGCCAAGAGCCGCCTGATTCGGGAGACCGCCAGTTACGAAAAGCTGGGCGTGGTGTCCGCGGGCCTTGCGGTCTACGGCACGCAATTCGCGCGCATCGCCGAAGCTCGTGCCCATGGCCAGCGACTGGCGCCGTTGTCGGCACTGGCGGATCGCCTGGCCCTGCGCCAGCACGCTGCCGTGCCCAGTGTCACCGGGTTCGTATTCGGCGAGGATGCCGAGGGAACGATGGCAATCGCCGTCTTCTTTGCCCAATTGGCGGATGGCAAGACCAAGGCCTACATCTCCGTCAACCCGGACAACCTGCACGCGATCTATGGCGCATTCATCGCCGGCATCGGGCTGCCGGAGGATACCGAGCCGGTGGTATTCACCCAGGCCGAGGCACTGGCGGGGCTGACGGGGTTCTACGCCGCCTACCCCTCGCAAGACGAGGTGCTGGGCATCCCCGCCCACTTGGTATGGCGTGGCGCGCTCGCTGCATCCGCCGTGCTCTGCCTGGCGGCCGGTGGCTGGTGGTGGGTCGCGACCCAGGCGCTGGACACGCTCAAGGCCGAAGCGGCGCTGTCTCGCACCCGGCAAGCCCAGCACGTCGAAGCCATTGGCCTCTCCATTGCTGGCGACCTGCCGGCATTCAACCGGCTCATGGGCCTGTCCCCGCAGGCCGGGTTGTCCGACGCGGCGTCGCTGTACCTGCCGGGCTCGCGGGTCGAATCCACGCTGTCCGCGCAAGAAAGCCTGCATGACGTGTTCGTGCCGCTTCGCCTGCGCACCACGGACGTCGCCGACGACCCCGATTCCCACGCCATGAAGGCCGCATTTGCCCTGTCAAGGCGGGACTGCCAACGCACTGCACTCGATTATTCCGGAGCCCTTGATGAAATCCGCATCCGCTTTCGTTGTCCCGGCGGCAACGCTGCTGCTGCTCCTTTCCGCGGCTAGTCTGGCGCTCGAAGCCAGCGATGCGCAGGACGCCACGGTGGCATCCCGGTCGGTCGTCGCCAAGGCGAGGCATGACGAACTGGCGGCCAGTACCGCGCTGCGCACCATCGCCCCTGCCAATGCCTCCTCGGCACCTGAGGCGGCACGGCCGCACGCATCTCAAGCGCGCGCGCTCAATGAAGCTTTGTCGTCATTCATCGTGGCATTGAACCGCCAGGCCAAGGCGCGTTCGGTTTCCTTGGAACGCATCGCCTCGGCAGCCGGCCAACAGCAGTCCTTCGCCGGGCCCGAAGCGCTCGCGCGGGATGTTCCCCTGACCGGTGGGCGCATCCGGGCGGTGCGGCTCAGCATGCAGGGCCGCTATACGGACTTCCCGCAGTTCAAGCGCTTCCTGGACGACATGTCCACGCTGTCGGCCATCCAGTCGCTCAAGCTCAGCGGCGATCACTACGAGGCTGTCGTGGAAATTTACGGGGTGGCCGCATGAATGCCGCGAACGCCTGGTTCAAATTCCGCAGAACCCCCGACACTCCCGCCGCCGCCCTTGCCGATAACGCGACTACGCCGCGCGCTCATGGGCATGCCGCTGCGTCGGCATCGCACCAAATGGCGGCGAAGCCCATGCCGGCATGCCATTCGTCCGCAACGCGTGATGAGGGTCCGGTGACCGAAGGGAGTACGGCCACCACACGCACCTTGACAAGTGGATTTCATTGGCTTTTTTGGCACATTCAAGGCCTAGTTGCCCCAGATTCAGGCGGGTCAGCAGCTTGGGCTGGACGGCTCTCTCGAACGCTTCTTCCACCAGGCCAGCCTGACGCAGGCACTCCCTTGCCCTGCGCTGCTGCTTGGGCGTGATACCCAGCAGCTCGCGTGTATGGCCCACTGGGATGTGCATCCATTCGCCGTCGCCGCCGTCCGACAGATCGCGCCGGGTGGCGCGGAACAGGTAGGAGAGGATCAAACCGCCGACGACACCCTCGGCCACCTTGATCAGAATCCGGTGGCAGGGGATGGGCTGGCCCAGGAGGTGAAGCATCGCGGCACGGTCCCAGTTCCAGCCCTCGAACTGCCGGCCAGTCAATTCCGCCACCCTGTGTCCCAGCTTGTCCAGGTTCAACCTGTACCAAATCTTGGCTGGCACACCGATGCGCTTCTCTTCCATGATGCCCATCCCCTTGAGGATGATTCGAGCGGTGGTCTGCTCACGGCCACTCAGGCCGGCGCCCTCCTGCCAATCCGCAGTGCGCAGCCAGAACCAGCCATCTCGGTCTGGCTGCGATTTATGCACATAGCGCGACCAGGAAATAGCATGAGACAGGAATAGGGCAGCCTTCACGTTACCGGTAACAGTTGCCAGGAGGGGATGGTAGGAGACATAGCTCTGGCCCAGGGCAGTGGAGACGGTCCCAACCTGCCCGGCAATGGCTTGCCGGGTCATTCGGTTGGAAGGGCGTCGCTGGGCCATGTCAGTGCTGTGCCGTCAACAACTCTTCAATCTTGAATTCGGGCCACTCTTCCGCGATCGCACCCCAATCGCCCTCGCGCCAGCAGGACAAGAACGTCAGCCCTTCCGGCCCGGCTTTGTCGAGAGCGAAATTGATAGCAGCGTTGAACGCAGCAGAAGCACGCCTACGTTCTTCCTCAATGGCGGGTGTCCCCGGCGCCCAGAGGTCAAACCCCAGGCAGTCCATGAACGCCAGCCTGACCGATGCCGACACCGGCCGTATCCCGCGCAGCATCTTGTAGAGGTGGCCACGCCCAACACCGGCGGCATCCGCCACCTGTATGAAGTTGATCCCCGCCACGTCGCAGAGCAGGCGTGCGCTGTAGACCAGCGGCACCTGGTGAGCCAAGAGGAGGGCCAATATTTCCGACAATTCGCCGGGACTGCGCTGGCCTGTGGATTGCATCGTCACTGTGCCCATGTGTCACAAGGTTCTGTATTAGGGTGGGTGGGTGGAGTGGCTGAAGGCCTTTGCATGTCCCCTTGCGTGCCGGGCATTCTGTGCTTTTCAAGGACGCTGTCTGTTAGCGGGTCCGGATCCACTAACGGCGCGCAACCCGGCGTTAAACCGGGAGGTTGCAACCGAACGGGATGTCCATGCTTCATCGTCAGTTCACTCCACCCACCCGAAACTGGTCATAGCGGCCGATACCCCGGCGGAAACGCCCTCGACGCACGCTTCCCGTTCTTGGCCTCCGGCACCGCATACACGCGATCATCCAGGTGGCCAAAGGATTCGGTCGCCTGAGCGTCGACGAGTGCATAAACACGACCTTCATTGACCCGGTATTCCAGCCGGGCCGGCATTCCCACCCGCCGTTCCATCAGCAGTCCCAGTTCCAGCAAGCGGGCTCGCGCCGTCTCCTGTTCCGATCTGGATAGGCCGGCCTCGACCTGCCATTCCTTGATGGTCTTGGCGAACCAGCCCTCGTTTTTGCCTTGGAGAGCCTGGCTCAATTGCAGGGCATAGGAAATCATCACGGCGGCGGTAACACTGCCGGTTGCCGTCACGGCCCAGCGCTGGGCGACGATGGGCTCGTCGAAGACCACCATCATGTGAGAAGGGCGCATGCCCTGGACGGGCTTTAAGCGGTCAGATTTCAAGGCGCGTTTGTAACTACTCAGGTGTTCATCGAAAACCCCGTCATTCCCGCGAAGGCGGGAATCCAGGTCGTCAATCTGATTGCTTTTAAAGGCAGTTAGCCCTACGAACTGGATTCCCGCCTTCGCGGGAATGACGAACGAGCGGGG
>JAUYFG010000286.1 GCA_030690985.1 Pseudomonadota bacterium | reverse complement strand
ATCCTCCTGCGCGAGTCCTTCCGCGAAAACGGCAAAGTCAAAAACCGCACCCTCCTCAATCTCTCCTCCTGGCCGCGGGGCCGCGTTGACGCCCTCCGCCTCCTCCTCCGCGGCCAGTTCGACCATGCCGCTGTTTCCGATCCCACTTCCGGCCCCGCCTTCGGCCTGCTCCATGCCCTCAAGCAGGTCGCCACCGAGCTCGGAATTACTTCCGCCCTCGGCCAGCAGCGACTCGGCAAACTCGCCTTGTTCCTCGTCCTGGCCCGCGTCGCTCATCAAGGCTCACGCCTGTCGGCTGTGCGGTGGGCCCGCGATCACGCCGTCACCGAGGTCCTGGGGCTCACCGGCTTCGATGAAGACAACCTCTACGAAGCGCTCGACGATCTCTGCGCCCGTCAGGAGAAGATCGAGAACAAGCTCTGGCGCAACTACCTGGCCCGCCGCCGAACGCCCCCCGCTTTGTACCTCTACGACGTCACCAGTTCGTATCTGGAGGGCGAGCACAACGCGCTCGGCCAGTTCGGCTACAACCGCGACGGCAAGCGTGGCAAGTTGCAGATCGTCATCGGCCTGCTCGCCGATTCGGCGGGCGAGCCGCTGGCTGTGCGCGTCTTTGCCGGCAACACTGCCGATCCCTCCACGGTGGCGGCGCAGATCGAAATCCTCACCAAGCAGTTCTCCATCGAAGATGTGATCTTCGTCGGCGATCGCGGCATGGTGAAGAAGGCCGGCAAACAGGCGCTGGATCAAGCCGGGTTCCGCTACATCAGCGCGCTGACCGATCCCCAGATCCGCCTTCTGTTGTCGCGGAAAACGATCCAACTGGAGCTGTTCGCCGAGGAAGTCCGCGAGGCCGAGGCCGGCGGTGTGCGCTACATCCTGCGCCGGAATCCCGCCGAGGCTAAGCGCATCCGGCACCGCCTGGAAGACAAACTGGACAAGTTGCGGGACAAGATCGCGCAGCGCAACAAACGGGTGGACCAGTCCTCCCGGTGCAAGCCGGAAGCGGGCTTGGCGACGCTGCAACAGTGGGTGGGGCGGCACAAGCTTGCCGGGCTGATTGCGCTTCGCCTGGACGGGCGTCGGATTGTCGAGACGGTCGATCCACAGGTTGAGCTTCGTGGTTTGGAACTGGCCGGCTGCTACGCCATCGTGACCGATGTGGCCAAAGACAAACTCGGCGCCGAAGCGGTCCACGCCAGCTACATGGCGTTGCAGAAAGTCGAGCGGGACTTCCGCACGATGAAGACCGGGCTGCTCGAAATCCGGCCCTTGTTTGTGCGCAAGGAGAGCCGCACGCGAGGCCATGTCTTCTGTTGCCTGCTGGCTCTGAAACTGCA
>JAUYFG010000275.1 GCA_030690985.1 Pseudomonadota bacterium | reverse complement strand
TTGGTTTGATGAACGAACTAGATTCCCGATAAAAGCACTCGGGAATGACGACCCAAGCTGGTTTCACGGTTCTACTTATTGATTCAACCAAGCGAGGATCGCGGGCGGGACGCCCGCGATCCTCGCCAGTAGCACCAACTGTTTTTTCGGCACGCCTTTCGGCCCGGGCCGATTACTTCGCTAACCAGCATGACCTAATCAAGTAAATTTAAATACGGAGTACCCCGTGAGATTGAGTTCCGAAGCCACGCACGCCATTAAGGAGACCTTCCTACAGGTCTTCGACAAGGGCGAGCTTTACCTTTTTGGCAGCCGCGTCGATGACTCCCGAAAAGGGGGCGACATCGATTTGTACGTGGTGGTGGACAACAAAGACCATCTCGCTGAAAAACGCATCCAGTTCCTGGCACGAGTCAAGCGGTGTATCGGTAATCAACGCATCGACCTGGTCGTCGACCGCGGCACCCGGAGACCGATTGACATGATTGCCAAAGCCGAAGGGGTATTGCTATGTCAGCGGCATTGAACCCCATCTTCCAGGCATTAGACCAACTATTCGGAAGTTGCGATCAGGACTACGCGCTTCTGAAAGACCAGACACTGAGCGCGGCCTGGTTTGGCGACTACTCCAACCAGAGAATTGTCAACAGCTTTCTGTTTAATTACATCAAGATACAAGATAAATTCGGCGCCAGCCTGTTCCGCAAACTGCTTTTCTCGTTACGCGAAATCAATTCCGAGAACATGCCGATGCTCGATATTTTGCATCTGCTCGAAAAACTGGAAATCATTGACTCGGCTGACGAATGGGATCAGCTCAGAGAAATATGCAATGCCATCGCTCATGAGTACCCTTCCGACATCGCGGAAAGACTGGAAAACATAGCCTTGGCGCTACGCGGTTATGCGCAACTAAAAAGACTGTATGCAAACGTCCATCACTATGCCGAATTGAAAGGGGTGCTCTAATGCAGGCACAAGGCCACGCCCTGATGAGAAGTCTTGAATTGATCTCCCGATGAATAAAATCCGACTCCTTCACCTGATAACCCGCCTGCCCATCGGCGGCGCCGAACGCCTGCTGCTAGGCATCCTGCGCAACCTGGACGGCGGGCAATTCGAGTCCGTCGTCTGCTGCATTCAGGATCGCGGCGAACTGGCGGACGAGGCGGAAGCCCTGGGCATCCCGGTGATTTCCCTGGGACTGATGAATCACGGTGGCCATGATCGCCAAGTGGTGCCGGCCCTGCGCCGGCTCATGCGCGAGCAGCGCATCGACCTGGTCCACAGCCACCTCTACCACGCCAACCTCTACGGCCGTCTGGCCGCCCGCCGCGAAGGCATTCCGGCCATCGCCAGCGTCCACAACACCTACAAGAAGCGGAAGTGGTATCGCCACCTCATCAACCGCTGGCTGGCCGGCAAGACCTTCGTGGTCACCGCCGGCTCGGAGGATGTTGAGCGCGATCTCCTGGAGGTGGACCACCTGCCCAAAGCCAAGGTGGTGCGACTGCCCAACAGCATCGACCTGGCGCGGGTGGAAACCACGCTGAGCGTGGCCGAGGCGAAGCAGCGTTTCGGTTTTGCGGCCACGGACCTCGTGATCGGCAGCGTGGGCCGGGTGGAAGAACAGAAAGGTCAGGTATTCCTGCTCGAAGCCTTCGCCAAACTGCGCCGGCGCCCCGATGGCGACAAGCTCAAGCTGCTCCTGGTGGGCGATGGCCGCCTGTTGCCGCAGATCAAGGAATCCGCCGAGCGCCTGGGCATCGCCGAAGCCTGCCGCTTTCCCGGCAACATCGCGAGGCTGGCCGAGGTCTACCGGGCGATCGATCTGTTCGCCATGCCCTCGCTCTGGGAAGGCCTGTCGCTGGCGATGCTGGAGGCGATGGCGTCCGGCCTGCCGGTGGTGGCGACCGAAGTGGGCGGCGCCCGCGATGTCCTGGGCGACAACCGTTATGGCCTCCTGGTGCCACCGCACGATGCCGACGCGCTGGCGGCGGCCCTGGGCAAACTGCTCGACGATCCCCGCGCCGCCGCCGAACTGGCCGCAACAGGCAAAAACCGGGTGCACGCCAACTACAGCGTGACCACCCTGACCAACCAGTTGGCCGAGCTATACCGCGCGGCAGTGGAGCACTGAAACATGAACAATGAATCGCCCTGCCTTCCCCTGCCCTTCCGGGTCGCCCTGATCGGTGCGGGCGGATTTTTCGGCACCAACCTGGCCCGCCATCTGGCACCCCGGGTCACCGAGTTGCGCTGCTTCGGCCTGCACCCCTCCTTTCCCGAGGCACTCTCCGGCCTCACCTGGATGACCGGCAACATGGCCGACGCCCCCCTGGCCGAAGTGCTGGCCGGCTGCGACACCGTCATCCATCTCGCCAGCAGTTCGGCGCCCGGCACTGACCTCGACATCACCGCCGATGCCCAGGCCAACGTGATCGCCTCCCTGCGCCTGTTCGACCACTGCGTGGCCGCCGGGGTCAAGCGGCTGGTGTTCATCTCCTCGGGCGGCACCGTCTATGGCATTCCCGGCCATCTGCCGATCCCGGAATCGGCGCCGACCCAGCCCATCACCGCCTACGGCGTGGCCAAGCTGGCGATCGAAAAATACCTGGAGGTCTATTCCCGTCTGCGCGGGCTCGATTACCGGGTGCTGCGCATCTCCAACCTCTATGGCCCCTACCAGACCACGGCCAAGAAACAGGGCGTGGTCGCCGCCTTCCTGGCCGAAGCCCTGCGCGGCGAACCCCTGGATATCTGGGGTGACGGCCAGGTGGTGCGCGATTATGTCTATGTCAGCGATGCCGCCGAGGCCGTGGTCGCCGCCATGCGCCACCAGGGTGAGGAGCGGGTCTTCAACATCGGCGGCGGCATCGGCATGAGCCTCAACGACGTGATCGCCGCGATCGAGACCCTGCTCGGCCGCCCCCTGGAAAAACGGTTCAAACCCGGGCGGCCGGTCGACGTTCCGGTGAACATCCTCGATTGCGCCCTGGCCAAACTGGAACTGGGCTGGACCGCCCGAACCGAATTTGACCAAGGCCTGGCGCAAACCGCCGAATGGATGAGAACCCGGTGCAGCCAACCAGGCCACCCCCTGTAGCGCAGGCTTCCAGCCTGCGTTGTGTCGTAAGCCATTCCCCCAACCCCTACAGAACAACACCATGTCCTCGACCCTCGCCAAACTGTTCCGCGATCTGTTCAACCTGCGCCAATACCGGGCTGGCCGGGGCACCAAGCTGCCCTGGCGCATCCGCCTCGCCTATTTCCGCAACGTGATCCGCCACCAGGCTCTGGACCATTGGCCCGGCGGCTACATCCAACGCACAGACGGCCGCCTCGCCTATGTGCCTGCGCACGTTGACGTCACCGCCGGCTATCGCCTGATGAAACCAGACGCGGACAATATCCAGGTCGATCTCCTCTGCCGTCCCGGCGACTGCGTCCTCGACATCGGCGCCAACGTCGGCGACTGGACCCTGGCGATGGCCCTCCGGGTCGGCCCGGGCGGCCGCGTTCTGGCCTTTGAACCGGTCCCCTATCTGGCCGAAACCATCGCCAAGACGTCCAGGATCAATCGCCAGGACCAGGTGGAAGTGCACAACCTCGCCTTGAGCGACGCCGATGGCACGGCGGAATTCTCGGTGGAACAAGGCAATAGCGGTGGCTCCCGCCTGGGCCGCATGGAAGGCGATTTCGCCATGACCACGGTGCCGACCCGGCGCCTCGACTCCCTGCTGGGGGCACGCCCGGAGATCACCCGCATCGACTTCATAAAAATCGACGTCGAGGGCCACGAACTGGAAGTCCTGCAAGGCGCCCACGCCACCCTGGCCCGCTTCCGTCCGGCGCTGATCCTGGAATCCGGCCACGAAAGCGATGACGAACGCCGAGCCCAGTCGGATTTCCTGATCGGTCTGGGCTACGACATCCTCGGCGCCTTCGTCCCTGGTGGCCTGGTCGAGACAGGCTGGCAGGATTACCGAGAGCGCAGCGGCGAAGTGCCCCGCCTGGGGCTGTGCAACTACCTGTTCATGCCGGCCAGAACGGCCTGACCCCAGATCATTCAGCCCCTTCCAGCCAGGAAAGATACGGCTCCAGCACCGGTTGCAAGGCCAATACCTTTTGTGGCGAGGCATGGTTGTGGTCGGTGTACTGAAGCACGCCATTGCGCCGGGTGAAGCAGGTGGTGGCATCACAGAAATCGTCGATCGGATCGTAAATCCTGACCTGGCTCCTATCGGCTGCGACAGATCGCAATACCCTCAGGGTCGAGCTTCGCCGCTGTTCCACCCGGTCGCGCGGGACAACGCAATCGGCCTCGGAGCGCAGATACAGGCATTGTGGACCGCTGAAATAAAGCTCCGGCACCGGTGCGATGATCAAAATTCGCACCCCGAGTTTCACCAGCGCATCCACCGTCCGTGTCAGCGCGATCTCCATCGTTTTCACCGACCCCGAATGGTCATAGGGTGGGGTTCCGACGGTCGCGCCACCCTCGCCGCCGGGGCCCAGCCCCTTCCAATGATCGGCCAGCGCCCATGATGTCATGGCTCCTGGATCGGTTTCCTGCAGCGTCTGGTATTCGTTCCAGCGGGCAGAAACAACCACCCCGCGAAGTTCCCCGCTCGCTGCGATCCGGCGAATCTCTTCGATCATCGTATCGTTATGTTTACCGCACTCGATGGAGCCGCGACTCTTCTTGTAGGGCACGGCGCCGAGCAAGGGCGGGCAGGTCAGGCCGACCCGAACCAGTATCCGCTCATGCCGCTTTTCCGCTTGCGCGGAAAACAGCGGGCTCCAATGGCCTATGTGCGAATCTCCCCAGGCGATCAATTTAATCGGCGTACCCGCCGGCCCGACGGAACAATCGACGAGCGAATGACTGGCATTGCATTTATTCCGTTTGGCGGCGGTCATCGGATCGGGTTGCAAGGTGGTCAGATGATTCAGGCGGCCCGCCTGATATTTTCCGTATTCCACCACCCCGGTGGCCAGGGCCACGATCAATCCTCTCAACTTAAGCCCGCGCTGCATGAAATGTTGCTGGATTGTGGTAGAATAAGTCATCGTAACACATTGATACCTAAGGATATTTACCATGTCGACCTCAATACCAGACTGTTCTTGTCGGGTTCTTTAGC
>JAUYFG010000272.1 GCA_030690985.1 Pseudomonadota bacterium | reverse complement strand
TGGCATTCGGCGGAAGGCGCGATGAGGCCGCTTTTCCGCCCTACGCGGGCTACAGATGGAAGCTCGCCTGAGGTTCTTTCCGACGCTATTCGGCGGCGGGCCGATTACTTCGCTACCCTGACCCACTTACGCAAGACACCGCCACTCCATGCCTTCCTTCATACGAACACTCGCGCTTCTGGCCCTGCCGCTCGCGGCCAGCGCCGCCTGCCCACCGCTACCGGCGGGATACACGGAACCGCCCGCGCAGCGCTTGCAGGTCGATCTGGTGCGCGAACTGGCACAGCCCTGGCAGGCGGGCGGCGAGATCGTCCTGGTCTGCGGAGCCGGCGGGCAGCCGCTGGCCGGGCGCCTGGCACGGCCGCCCGCCGACGCCGCAGAAGAACGGGCGCGCCGCGCCGAGCAGTTCGCCCTGGCGAAGCGCCTCAACCTGGCCCGCCGCGGCGAGGTGAACCCGCGCAACCTGGTGCTGGCGCCGGAACAACTCGCCCTGCTGGAACGCTTCGCCCTCGCCGACGCCGGCGCGGTATGGCTGCGCGAGGTGGCCGACGACACCCTGCGCCTGTTCAACAAGGGCTATCTGGAATACGACCGGGCGCTGTGGCAACGCACACTCCGGAGCGGACGCATGACCAGGCTGTCGCAGTTGCTCACTGGCCGCCTGACGGAAGCGGGGCAGTTCGCCGAGGATGCCCAGGTGTTCAAGTTCGCCGCCTATGCCGGGCCGGGCGCGATGGCGCAGCCGGGCGCCATCGGCCTGGGCGATGCCGGCCTGAAGTGCCACTTCCCCAGCAGCAGCGAACTGGTGGACCCCCACGCCATCCTCTCGCACGAATTCGGCCATACCCGCTACGGCGACCCGGACAGTTCCGGCTCCCTGCTCGGCGAGGCGCGCACCGTGGAGCGTTACGAAAACCCGGTGCGGCTGCGCAACGGCTATGAGCCGCGCGCCCTGTATTTCCAGCGCACCAGCCAGGGCAGGCTGGAACCCCGCAAGGACAGCCTGCTGGATCGCCTGAGCATCCTGAAGCGCGAGAAAGGCATTGCCATCGCCGACCAGCGCAGCGTCGACCGCTATCACTGCGACTGCCCCGGCCCCCTGCCGGTGATCCTCGACTGCGAGGTGCGCCAGCGCCCGGGTGCCGACGGCATCACCGATCCCAGCTTCGAACACGACTGCAAGCTGAACTGGAAACCCGAGCCGTGGGGTGCCGACGCCCTTCCCGCGCCGGAGAAACGGGTGCCGCGGCTCAGGCTCCCATAGGCTGCGCCGGCGGCGTCCTTCCGATCAGGCCCGCGAAGCCGGCGGGGGCGCCGGCGCTACAGGGCTCGGCCGATGCGCGGGGTGGTGTAGGCGAAGCGGACATGCCGGTTGGCCTGATGGCGGCCGAAGTCGGTGCCGGGGGTGATGGCACGCCCCTAGCAGCCTGTCGGACTTTGGAATCCCCGCAAGGGGGAGGCCGGATTCGTAAGCGCTAAAGCGCAACGACTCCGCTCTCGTCGGCTGCGAAACGGCCGCAGCGGCCCATTTTTCACCGGCTTTTTGCACCCGCAAGGGGTACGCCGGATTCGTAAAGCCGCTAAAGCGGCAACGACTCCGCTGCCCCATAGCTGGGCTATGCGGCGGCAAATCCGGCAAAAACTGAGCTCGCTGGGGCCGTTTCTCGCTATCGACGACCAAAGTCCGACAGGCTGCCAGGCTTCGAGTGCCCGCGCCCGCGCCAGGATGGCCATGACCCGGAAGGGTTCGATGTCGGCGGTGCGGCGGGTGGGGTTCATGCGACCCAGTTCTCCAGGTGCGGGCCACCGATGCGTTCGAACTCACGGGTGTTGTTGGTGACCAGGACGGCATTGAGGGCCAAGGCATGGGACGCGATCAGCATGTCCATCGAACCGATGGGGAGACTGCGTTTTTCCAGGTCGGCGCGCAGACGGCCGTATTGGCGGAAGGCCATGTCATCGAAGGCGACGATTTCCAGGGGCGCGAGGAATTTTTCCAGTGCCTGGCGGTTGCGCGCCGAGCCGCTTTTTTCGACGCCATAGTCCAGTTCCGCGGCGGTCAGGCTGGATATTCCTATTTCGCCGATCCGCTCCAGGCGGAAGCGGGCCATCACCTGGATGGGGCGCTGATTGATGATGTAGATGCAGATATTGGTATCGAGGAGATACCTCATCCCCCGATCTCCGTGCGTGCCTGCACGGGCGGCTGCTCGCGTTCCAGGATGAAGCCCGGCTCGAATTCGGAGAGCGCCTCTTCCATCAGCAGCCAGGGATCATCCATCGGCAGCAGGAGAACGCCGTTGCCGAAATGCTTGACCACGACATCCGTGCCAAGAAAACGGAATTCCTTGGGCAGACGCACGGCCTGGCTGCGGCCAGAGGCGAAAAGGCGGGCGGTTTCCATTACCAAGCTCCTGAGGTGGTGGCTACCAATGGTAGTTACCATTCAAACATCAGGCAAGGCTTAATCCAGATGCGCCTCAATGAACTCCCGCACGAAGTGTTCCGGCTTGGCGGAGTGGAAGCGGGCAACTTCTTCGCCGTTCTTGAACAGCAGTACGGTGGGGAAGCCGCGGGCGCCGTAGCGACCGGCGATTTTCATGTTGTCGTCTTCGTCCACTTCGATCTTGGCCAGGCGTACTTTGCCGGCGTAGGTGGGGATCACCTTGAGCAGCACCGGGGTGAGGAAATGGCAGGGGCCGCACCAGTCGGCCCACATGTCGACCATGACCAGATGGTCATTCGAGGCTTCGATCACATCGGTTTCGAAGTGGTGCAGGTCGGTATCGAAAATGCACTTGTCGCACACCGCGTGCGCGTGCTGCTGGTCATGGTGTTGCAGGCTCATAGAAGCGCTCCATCGGGTCTTGCCGGTAGAACCGGCGCAGTTGTTCATAGACCGCCGGGTACGCCGCGATCAGCGCCTCCGGCAAATCGAAAAAATATTCCGTGAGCACGGCGAAGAACTCGGCCGGGCTTTCTCCCGCATAGGGGTCGATTTCCGTTTCTTCACCGGCATCAATGCGGCGGCGGAAATCCTCATAAGCGGGGTTGAACGCCGTCGCCCAGTCTTCCACCCGCATGTCGCCATGCAGCGGCGGCAGGCCGTTGACCCCAGCACCGCCCTTGCCATTAGCCATATCCAGCTTGTGCGCGAATTCGTGGATCACCACGTCGTAGCCCTCGCCCCGGCCCGACCATTGCAAGTCGTCCAGCGACAGAATCAGCGGCCCGCCCGCCCAGGCCTCGCCGCTGCGCACATGGTGCATGGCATGGACGATGCCGTGCTCATCCATTTCTTCCGCGTCGTGGATGAACTGCGCCGGGTAGAGCACCACTTCGTTCCAGCCTTGATACCAGGACACGCCCAGTTTCAGGATGGGCAGCGCGGCGCGCACGGCGATACCGGCAATCTCGGCACCCGTGGGCTGTGCGTCGGCCACCGGGGTGAAGGCCTTGTCGGCGAGGAGTTGCTCGGCCAGGGTTTGCAGGCGCTTGTAGTCTGCGTCGCAGAAGCCGGCGAACAGCGGCAGATTCAGCGCCCTGTCCCAATCCGCCGCAGCCGGCGCGGGCACCGGCTGTGGTTTGGCGAACAGGGTTTGCAGGAGGCTCATGGTCTAACTACCGTCATTCCCGCGAAAGCGGGAATCCAGGTCGTTCATCTAACTGCAATCAGACATTGGCGCTGGATTCCCGCTTTCGCGGGAATGACGGTCGGGACATAGCGCCGGCGCTACATCAGGCTTCGCGCACGGCGCGCTTGCGGTCGTGCTCGTTGAGGAAGCGCTTGCGGATGCGGATGGTCTTCGGGGTGAGTTCCACCAGTTCGTCGTCGGCGATGAATTCGATGGCGGATTCCAGGCTCAACAGGATCGACGGCACCAGGCGCACGGCTTCGTCGGTGCCGGAGGAGCGCACGTTGGTAAGCTGCTTGCCCTTGATCGGGTTGACCACCAGGTCGTTGTCGCGGCTGTGGATGCCGATGATCATGCCTTCGTACAGCTTGTCGCCGGGGTTGACGAACATGCGGCCGCGATCCTGCAACTTCCACAGGGCATAGGCCACGGCATCGCCGTTTTCCTGGGAAATCAGCACGCCGTTGCGGCGCTCGGCGACGCCGCCTTCCTTGATCGCGGCGTACTCGTCGAACACGTGGCTCAACAGGCCGGTGCCGCGCGTCAGGTTCATGAATTCGCCCTGGAAGCCGATCAGGCCGCGTGCGGGGATACGGTATTCGATACGCACCCGGCCACGGCCGTCCGGCACCATGTCGATCAGGTCGCCACGGCGCAGGCCGAGGCTTTCCATGACCCCGCCCTGATGGCCTTCTTCGACGTCCACGGTGAGCTGCTCATAGGGTTCCAGTTCGACGCCGTCGACGATCTTCTTCACCACGCGCGGGCGGCCCACGGCCATCTCGAAGCCTTCGCGGCGCATGCTTTCCAGCAGGATGGAGAGGTGCAGTTCGCCGCGTCCGGAGACGTCGAAAATGTCCGCGTCTTTGGTGTCATGCACGCGCAGCGCCATGTTGGTGAGCAGTTCCTTGTGCAGGCGTTCGCGGATCTGGCGGCTGGTGACGAACTTGCCTTCGGTGCCGGCCAGCGGGCTGGTGTTCACCATGAACTGCATCGACAGGGTGGGTTCGTCGATCTTCAGCAGCGGCAGGGCTTCCGGCCGTTCCGGGTCGGTGATGGTGGCGCCGAGAACCAGGTCTTCGATGCCGGTGATCTGGACGATGTCACCGGCCAGGCCTTCGTCCAGTTCGACCTTGCTCATGCCCCGGAAACCGAATACCTGGCCGACCTTGGCTTTGAGCGGGGTGCGTTCATGCTCGATCATTTCTTCATCGGTGCCGAACAACACCATGACCTGCTGCCCGGTTTTCACCCGCCCGCGCTGGATCCGGCCGACACCGATGCGGCCGACATAGCTGTTGTAATCGAGGGCGGAAATCTGCAACTGCAAGGGTGCTTCGACGTCGGTCGCCGGTGCCGGCACGTGCTTCAGCACGGTCTCGAACAGCGGCTTCATGTCCACCCGCTCGTCGCCCTGTTCCAGCACGGCCCAGCCGTTCAGGGCGGAGGCGTAGACGATGGGAAAATCGAGCTGCTCGTCGGTCGCGCCCAGCTTGTCGAACAGGTCGAACGTCAGGTTGACGGCGTTGTCGGCATTGGCGCCGTCGCGGTCGACCTTGTTCACCACGACGATGGGCCGCAGGCCCAGCGCCAGCGCTTTCTTGGTGACGAAACGGGTCTGCGGCATCGGGCCTTCCACGGCATCGACCAGCAGCAGCACGCCATCGACCATGCCCAGCACCCGCTCCACTTCACCGCCGAAGTCGGCGTGGCCGGGAGTGTCGACGATGTTGATGTGGACACCTTCGTATTCCACCGAGGCGTTCTTGGCCAGGATGGTGATGCCGCGTTCCTTCTCCAGGTCGTTGGAGTCCATCATCCGTTCGGTCAGATGCTGGTGGGCGGCGAAGGAACCGGACTGTTGCAGGAGCTTGTCGACCAGCGTGGTCTTGCCGTGGTCGACGTGGGCGATGATGGCGATATTGCGGAGGGCGCGAGACATGTGGGGCAACCGTTAGAAAAAAGCCGCGCATTCTAGCACGTGGCGATCCTCCTACCTCGATTGAATCGTGGTAAGGCTGCCATGGCTGTTACTGTGAAACAACCAGGAACGTAGGATGTGGTGAGCGTAGCGAACCGCATCATGCCGTGCGTGCCAGGTTGATGCGGTTCGCTCCGCTCACCACATCCTACGACGCTGTGAAACAACCTCCCATCGCCACCCTGCGTAGGATGTGGTGAGCGATAGCGAACCGCATCGACCCGGCTGCCTGATGCGGTTCGCTGCGCTCACCACATCCTACGGCCGTTGTTTCATGGGGCGGGGCGGCTCATAAAGAGCCATGACGAGTTACCCGCTGATCGCCTTGGTGATCAACGGCAGCAGCGGTTCCGGTAGTTTGATCTGGCCGGAGAGCGCAAAGGCGTGCGCGTTGTCAGACATCTTCTTCCAGGTCTTGCGGATGATCTCCAACCATTTTTCCTCGTTGTAGTCGGGGTTGGCGCCGGCGAAGGGGAGCATGTAGTACTCGATGAAGACGAGGTCGGCGACGTCTTCCATGAGCTGCGTGTCCGGGTTGACCTTGAGCGCGCGCTTGCCGACGGCTTTCTTGACCTGGTCGATCATGGCGTCGTCGTAACCGGCCTGGCGCATCAACTCGCCGGCGGTGTCGGCGTGGTACTTGTAGAGACCGGTGCGCCAGGCGAAATAGCCCTCCTTGGTCATCGGATAGGTATTGCGCGGCACCGTCCAGCGCTTGATGTGCTGGGCGCGCACCGCCAGTTGCGCCACTTCCGAGGCGTCCGGGGCGTAGCGGCCGATCATTTCCGTCATGCGCTGGGCGTAGAGCAGTTCTTTCGGCTGGCCTTCGTCCTGGTTCGGGTCTTCGGCATTGGCGGCATCGAATAGCGCGATGGCTTGATTGAAGTGTGCTGTGTAGTAGGTCATTTTTTTGGGTCTTGCTTTGGGTTGAAAAAACGGTTCAGCCGATGACACCGCGCTCGGGGCTGTAGCTGTCCAATACGCGGAGATAACTGGCGCGTTCGATGGCGCTGGGGTCAGGCAGGTTGTTCTGGCTCATGCTGCCTTTGAGTTGGGCGACCGAGGTGTATTCGCGCTCGCTCATCCAGTGCTGCATGTCAGTCAGGATCTGGGTCAGCTTTTCCGGGCCGTGTTGCAGCAGGCAGGAAGCCAGGTGCACCACATCGGCGCCGGCCAGCAGGAGTTTCATCGCTTCCTCGTAGCCATGCACGCCGCCGGTGGCCGCCAGGGTGAGCGCGGTCTGGCCGCGCAGGATGGCGATCCAGCGAATTCTGAGCAGGGCTTCTTCCGGCGTGGACAGGTGCAGGCTGTCCACCAACTTCAGTTTGTCGAGGTCGATATCCGCTTGGTAAAAGCGGTTGAACAGCGACACGCCGCGCGCGCCGGCCAGTTCCAGTTGCTTGACCAGATGCGGCAGCGAGGAGAAAAACGGTGACAGTTTCATGGCGATGGGCAGATTCACCGCGCCACGCAATTCGCTCAGCAGACTGACATAGCGCGCTTCCACCGCTTCGCCGGAAAAGTGGGCATCGGCGGCGACGTGATAGACGTTGAGTTCCAGCGCATCGGCGCCGGCCTGCTGGATTTCGCGGCCGAGATCGGCCCAGCCGGAGAGCGAGACCCCGTTGAGGCTGGCGATGACCGGGATGGAGAGGCGGGTTTTCAGGCGGGCGAGGTGCTCCAGATAGTGGTCGAGATGGCTCTGGTAGCCGCCGTGGTCAGGCAGAAAGCCGTCTGATTCGCCGTGGCCGATGTCGCCGTGGAGGAGGAAGCGATCAGCCATTTTCGCTTCGGTGTGCAGTTCTTCCTCGAACAGCGAGTGCATGACTAGCGCCCCTGCTCCGGCGTCTTCCAGTTGCAGCGCCGTATCCAGGTGTTTCGACAAGGGCGAGGAGGAAGGAACCAGTGGGTTCTTGAGTTTCAGGCCCAGGTAGGGGGTGGAGAGATCGGGCATGGTCAGTCTCCTGTCTTGGGTTGGCCGGCCTGCGCCAGCGCCAGATAACCCTGGTAGCGGCGGTCCGCGTCTTTCTGGGCTTCCGCCATCAAGCGTTCGGCGGTTTCCGGGTGGCTGCGGCTGAGCATGGCGAAGCGGGTTTCGCTTTCCATGAACTCGCGGATCGGCCGGCTGGGCGCGGCGGAATCCAGCTTGAACGGGTTGTCGCCCGCTTCCAGGCGGCGCGGGTCGAAGCGGAACAGTGGCCAGTGCCCGCTTTTCACCGCCGCGTCCTGCTGCCGCAGGTTGTAGAGCAGGTCCACGCCATGCGCGATGCAGGGGCTGTAGGCGACGATCAACGCGGGGCCGTCGAAGCTTTCCGCTTCGTGGAATACGCGCAGGGTCTGGGTGTCCTTGGCGCCGTAGGCGACGGTGGAAACATAGACGTGGCCGTAATTCGAGGCGAGTTTGGCGAGGTCTTTCTTCGCCGTGGCCTTGCCGCCGGCCGCAAACTTGGCGACCGCGCCGATCGGCGTGGCCTTGGAAGTCTGGCCGCCGGTGTTGGAATACACCTCGGTATCCAGCACCAGGATGTTGACGTCGTAGGGCAGGGCAAGCACATGGTCGAGGCCACCGTAGCCAATGTCGTAGGCCCAGCCGTCGCCGCCGATGATCCATACCGAGCGGCGGATCAGCCATTCGGCCAGGGTGGCCAGTTCACGGGCGCGCGGCTGGGTGGCGCTTTTCAGCTTTTCCAGCAGCGTCGCGACCCGTTGCCGCTGCGCCCGAATACCGGTTTCCTCGCGCTGTTCCGCGTTGACCAGGGCTGCGGCGAGATCGCCACCGATGTCGGCGGCCAGTTCCCGCACCAGAGTTTGCGCGTGGGCCATCAACTGGTCGGCCGCCAGGCGCATGCCTAAGCCGAATTCGGCGTTGTCCTCGAACAGCGAGTTGGACCAGGCCGGGCCGCGCCCGTCGCGGTTCACCGTGTAGGGCGTGGTGGGCAGGTTGCCACCGTAGATGGAGGAGCAGCCGGTGGCGTTGGCGATCAGCATGCGGTCGCCGAACAACTGCGTGGCGAGGCGGATGTAGGGCGTCTCACCGCAGCCGGCGCAGGCGCCGGAGAACTCGAACAGGGGGTCGAGCAGCATGGCGCCGGGAATGGTGGTGTGCTTGACGGCGTCGCGGTCGAACTCGGGCAGGTTGAGGAAGAAGTCCAGGTTGTCGCGCTCTTGCTCGCGCAGCGACCCGTTATCTGACAAAAGCGCAGCCATGTTCAGCGCCTTGTGCGAGACGTTGGATTTGTCGTGGATCGGGCAGGCTTCCACGCAATCGCCGCAGCCGGTGCAGTCTTCCGGCGCCACCTGGTAGCTGATGTGGGTGCCGGCCGGGTAATCCTTGCTCTTCGCCGGGACGTGCTTGAAGGTGGCCGGCGCATTGGCCGCCGCATCGGCCGGGAAGAGTCGGGCACGGATCGCGGAATGCGGGCAGACGAACACGCATTTTCCGCACTGGGTACACAGCGCCGCATCCCACACCGGGATTTCCAGGGCGATGTTGCGCTTCTCGTATTTCGCCGTGCCCACCGGCCAGGTGCCATCCGCCGGCATCGCCGACACCGGCAGGCGGTCGCCCAGGCCAGCGTAGATGGGCAGGGTGACGTCGCGGACGAAGGCGGGGTGCAGGCGGGACGCCTGCGCTACAGGGGCGGGGTTTGTAGCGCAGGCGTCCTCGCCTGCACTTGGCGCTGAATGCAGGCGAGACGCCTGCGCTACATCGACCTGATGCAGATGTTCCAGCGTCATGTCGATGGCGCGGTGGTTCAGTTCCACCAGGCGTTTGCTTTTCGTGCCGTAGGTCTTCTCAACCGCTTTCTTGATCGCGGTGATGGCCTGCTCGCGTGGCAGGATGCCGGAGATGGCGAAGAAGCAGGTCTGCATGATGGTGTTGATGCGGCGGCCCATTTCGGCGTCCGTCGCGACCTTGTAGGCGTCGATCACCCAGAAGGCGAGTTCCTTTTCGACGATCTCGCGGCGCAGGTTTTCCGGCAGGCTGTCCAGTGCGGTTTCCGGCGTGGCGGCGGTGTTGAGCAGGAATACGCCGCCCGGCCGTGCCTGTTTCAGCACGTCGTAGCGCTCGGTGAACACGGTCTGGTGGCAAGCGACGAAGCCGGCGTCGTTATCACTTACCAGGTAGGCGGAGCGGATCGGCGCTTCGCCGAAACGGAGATGCGAGACGGTGACTGCGCCGGATTTCTTCGAGTCGTAGACGAAATAGCCCTGGGCGTTGAGGGGGGTGTCTTCGCCGATGATCTTGATCGAGTTCTTGTTGGCCGACACGGTGCCGTCCGCGCCCAGGCCCCAGAACACCGCATGGTGCAGGGCTTTGCCGGCATCGCTGCGGAATGCCTCGTCCCAGGGGAGGGAGAGGTGGGTGAGGTCGTCGTGGATGCCGAGGGTGAATTGGCGCTTGGGTAGCGCTTGCGCCAGTTCATCGAACACCGCTTTCACTATGCCCGGCGTGAATTCCTTGGAGCCCAGGCCGTAGCGCCCGCCGATGATGCGCGGCATGGCGCGCAGGCCATCCGATGCCGCGTTGGCGAAAGCGGCGAGCACATCCTTGTATAGCGGTTCGCCATCGGCGCCCGGTTCCTTGCAGCGGTCCAGCACGGCGATGGTGCGGGCGGATTCCGGGATCGCCGCGATCAGGGCGGCGGGGTCGAGGGGGCGGTACAGGCGCACCTTGAGGACGCCGACTTTCTCGTTGCGTGCGGTCAGGTGGTCGACGGTTTCGTGCACGGTTTCCGCGCCGGAACCCATGAGCACGATGACCCGTTCGGCGTCATGAGCACCGACATAGTCGAACAGCTTGTACTGCCGCCCGGTGAGGCCGGCGAAACGGTCGAACGCTGCCTGAACAATGCCGGGGAAGACGTCGTAGTAGGGATTGGCGCGCTCGCGCGACTGGAAGAACACATCCGGGTTCTGCGAGGTGCCGCGCAGGACCGGGTGTTCCGGTGACAGGGCACGGGCGCGGTGGGCGGCCACGTGCGCGTCGTCGATCATCGCCCGCACCGTGCCGCGCTCCACTTCGACGATCTTGGCGACTTCGTGCGAGGTGCGGAAGCCGTCGAAGAAATGCAGCATCGGAATGCGTCCGGCCAGGCTGGCGGCCTGGGCGATCAGGGCGAAGTCGTGCGCTTCCTGGACGCTGCCGGCGGCGAGTAACGCAAACCCGGTGCCACGCGTGGCCATCACGTCGGAATGGTCGCCGAAGATCGACAGGGCATGGGTGGCCAGCGCGCGCGCCGCCACATGCAGCACGAAGGGCGTGAGTTCCCCGGCGATCTTGTACATATTGGGGATCATCAACAGCAGGCCCTGGCTGGCGGTAAAGCTGGTCGCCAGGGCGCCGGCGGTGAGCGCGCCATGCAGGGCGCCGGCCGCCCCGCCTTCGGATTGCATTTCGATGACCTTGGGAACCGCGCCCCACAGGTTGGGCTGGCCCCGTGATGCCCATTCATCCGCCCATTCGCCCATGTTGGACGAGGGGGTGATGGGGTAGATGGCGATGACTTCGTTACAGAGATAGGCGAGGCGGGCGGCGGCTTCGTTGCCGTCGATGGTCAGGGTGCGGGAGGGGGGCATGGTCGGGTGAACTCCTTGGCGCTATCCAGCCAGGTCGGATTCTCGTGGCCCGAGTCAGCCCGGCAGCGCGATCTTGCCGTCCTTGCTGAATTGGTAGTCGTGAAATATGTGTTCGGCGGAGAGGAGGGTGTAGTTGCCGTCTTCCTGTTTCACCGAGGTGTCCTTGAGCCGGGAGGTGGTGTGGCCGCAGGTCCACAGGTCGAAGTCGCGCATGTGGGTGCACAGGCAGGTCTTGTCGTACACCTTGATCTTCTTTCCAGCCGCAGGATTGGCGGCAGCGGCAGCCACTTCGCGGTTGTAGGCGTCGATGTAGGAGCAGCGGCCATGGGCGTCGAGGATGTAGCCGAACGATTCGCAGTTGGGGTGGGTGCCGGCGCCGATGGCCGGGCTGCTCTTGATCATGCGCATCGGGTAGCCGGTGGGCGAAATGCCGTTCACCACGATGTCGTCCTCGTCGGCCTTGTAGTACTCCTGCTTGATCGGGTCGGGCAGGCCGCATTCATGACTCACGGTAAAACGGGTGGCGACCTGCACGGCGGCGGCGCCGTTTTCCAGGAAAGCAGTGGCGTCGGAGCCGGTGAAGATGCCGCCGGCCGGGATCAGGGGGAGGTCGAGTTGCTCCGCCTTCAACCAGGCCTGAATCTCGGCGACGATGGTGAACAGGTCATATTCCGCCCAGTCCATGCCGAAGCCGAGGTGGCCACCAGCCAGGGGGCCTTCCACCACCACATAGTCGGGCAGGCGATTGCTGCGGGCGCTCTTGCGCAGGAACAACTGCAAGGCGCGCAGGCTGGAAACGATGATGCCCAGTTTGGCGTCGCGGAAGCGCGGGTGCTCCTCGATCATGCCGAAGGAACCCAGATGCAGGCCGGCGGCCAGGGTGATGCCCTCGATGCCGGCATCCAGCGCGGCGGTGAGCCTCACCTTGAGGGTCTCGCGCGGGGCGTTCATGGTGAGTTTTTCCATGCAGTTGATGAACACCATGCCATCACCCTGCTTGGCATCCATCGCCCGGCGCACATGCAGCCGGGTGGCTTCTTCCAGCTCGCCGAGATGAAATTTGACCTCGGATTTGTCGGCCAGGTTGGTCACGTTGGCCTTGTACAGCTTGAGCTTGTCCTTGGTGTAGCGGGTCTTGAGATGGCGGTCGATGACCGTGGGCACCATCGCATCCGAGATATGGCCGATGCCGCCCAGGCGCGCGGCTTCCAGCGCCAGTTCGACCGTGGAGATATCCACCCCCATGCCGCCGATCATGATCGGCACCAGTTCCTGGTTGCCGAGACGAAGGCGGAAGTCATCCACGCATTTCATGGTTGTCATGTGCAAAATCTGGAAAGTTGTGAGGTGTCCACCTCGCGGCGGCCCGCCATGATAAGCCCTGCAGCCCCTAGCAGCCAGCCGCGCCCGCCCGTTGGTAGAGGCGCAGCACTTGCACAAGGTTCCATCCCAGCCAGGCGGCGGAGGCCGTCAGCAGCAGGCCGCCGGGGATGGCGAACAAGGGTTGGAAGGGGGCGGCCAGCAGGCACAGGAGAGCGGCCAGGTGCAGGCGGTACTGGCCGCGCGCGCGGGTTTCCGGCAGGTAATCGCGCATGTTGGGCTGGCCCCGCTGGAAACCCAGCCGTGCCTGGAGATGGAACCAGGCCATGAAGGGCACGATCTTGTAGAGCATGCCGGTGACCACCGAAGCCGCGAAACCGATCAGGAACAGCAGGCCGGCAAACAGGGTCCAGGCCTCCGGCAGGGCACCCTGCATCTGCGCCAGGGCCAGGGGTACGGCGGCGATCAGGCAGACCATGCCGACGCGCCAGAAATCCAGGGTCACGTCTTCCACCTTGCGTTTTCTCCGGCTTTGCAGACGTAGCGTGGTTACGGCAAAGGTGATCAGCACCAGGGCTGCCATCACCTGGCCCACCTCGCGCCACGGCGAGGGCGTCAGCGTGGCCAGCGGCAGTCCGATCAGCATGGCCCGCCACAGCCAGCGAGTCAGACGGGGTGGGTAGGGGGGGGTGAGTTGCAGCATGGGCACCACTTGCCAGGCCGAGCCCATCACCAGTACCCCGATCCAGCCGCCCAGGCCCCACAGCACATGGCTGGTGAGCCAGTCGAGCGGGGCAGCGGGCGCCCACTGGCCGATCAGCCAGCTCGCCATGCCCAATCCCAGGAACAGTGTTACCCCCAGGGTGAAGACCGCCAGGCGCATGGCTTGGGTGGTATCGCTGACCTGGGCGCGCATCAGGGCCAGGCCGACCGCAGCGAGAAACACCAGCAGGCTCAGGCCGATCAGGCTGGAGCCGGCCATGAGCAAGGCCGCCTCGCCGCCATACAGGCCCAGCGCCAGGCAGGGGGTGCCGAGCAACAGACCGAGGTGGCTCACCCAGGCAACCAGGCGGACGTTCGGCAACGGCGCGCCGGCCACCACCGGCAGCATCTGGCTCATGGCGCCCAGCATGGCCATGCCGAGAAAACCCAGGGTGACGAGGTGGGTGAGCGCCAGGGTGGCCGGCGTCAGGGGCGCGGCGGTCCAGTCCGGCAACAGCGCCGCACCGAGGCCGGCGGCGATGAGAAACAGGGGCGCGCTGAGAAAAAAACGCAGCGGCACGGAGAAGGGAGGTGCCTGCTCCAGAGAAAGTCCGGGGCCGATCATCCCGGATTCCTCGGCCGCCCTCGTAGGAGCGGGCTTGCCCGCGATGCAGCGGTGGCTATCGCGGGCAAGCCCGCTCCTACGGCGCGGTCAACTGCGGAAGTAACGCTCATCGAGCGCCATCCATGCGTGCTTCGATCAGGATTTCATAACTGCCATCAGCGAGAAGATGGGTGTGATGGCTGTAACCCATGTTTTCCAGAATGCCATAGAGGGGATAAGGCTCACGGTGCAACAGGAAACGGACGTGCTGGCCCGGCCGCAACAGATCCAGCGCCATCAGCACCTTCTCCATCGGTTCCGGCGGCATCAGCCAGCGGCCATCAATCAGCACTTCCTGTTTCATGAGCCTCCTGTTGCGCCGAAGGCGATGCGGTTCGCTGCGCTCACCACATCCTACGGCTGTGGTCAGTGGGGTATCTCTCCCATGCGCGCCAGTAAAGCGTCTGCTTGTCCCGCCAGCGCCTGATCCGCCATCGGGTAGAGGATGTTCTCTTCTTTCAGGTTGTGCTGGCGCATGAGCATGAGCAGGGTTTCCGAAAGGCCAAGATAGCCGTTGCCGTCCTGGTGCGCCAGCGCATCCTGCATGGCGGCGAAAACCTCGTTCATCTGGATATGTTCCCCACGCATGACGGAGGTGGGGCCGCCATTCATGCCGGTGTGGGTTTCGAAGGCGGGAAACATGACCTCTTCTTCCATGGCGAAGTGGTGCTTCATTTCATCCAGGAAACGCTGGAATTCCGTCTGGGCCCGCGACCAGTCTTTTTCCGCCACGGCATTTTCCGCCTCGGCGAAGAGATCGTCACAGTGGTTATGGTCGGTTGAGAGAAAGTGGGAAAGGGAGGTCATGGTGCGCGTCCGAATGAAAACGCGTTCATGCTGGCCCTGTGCCAGAGGGTGTTCCTTGATATAGGGCAAGGAAGTTGCCGCGTTTTCGCGGGCCGGGGTATAAGCCCGGCATGGCAAAAACCAACACCACCTACGTTTGTTCCCAGTGCGGCGGGCAGGCCAACAAATGGCAGGGGCAGTGCCCGCATTGCCTGGCCTGGAATACCCTCGCCGAATCCATCCAGGAAGCA
Source organism: Pseudomonadota bacterium (assembly GCA_030690985.1). Taxonomy (GTDB): domain Bacteria; phylum Pseudomonadota; class Gammaproteobacteria; order Burkholderiales; family Thiobacillaceae; genus PFJX01. The sequence continues at coordinate 1,416 of JAUYFG010000272.1, read as the reverse complement.
GCGGGTAAGTACGTCAGCCGCTTCCAGGCGCTCGCCGCCAGCGGCCAGGTGGTACGCCTGTCCGCCGTGCAGGCGGTGGAAACGCCGCGCATGGCAACCGGCCTGCCGGAGTTCGACCGGGTCCTCGGCGGTGGTCTGGTCGGCGGCGGCGTGGTGCTGATCGGCGGCGACCCCGGCATCGGCAAATCCACCCTGCTGTTGCAGGCGCTGGCGGAGATGAGCGCGCGGGTGAAGACGCTCTATGTCAGCGGCGAGGAATCTGCCGCTCAGATCGCCATGCGCAGCCGCCGCTTAGGGTTGAGCGCGGACATTCCGCTGCTCACCGAAATCCGCCTGGAATCCATTTTCGCCACCCTGAAAGCCGAGCAGCCGCAGATCGCGGTGATCGACTCGATTCAGACCGTCTACACCGAACAACTGCAATCCGCACCGGGCAGCGTGGCCCAGGTGCGCGAATGCGCGCAGGAGCTGACCCGCTATGCCAAGCAGGCCGGCATCACCATCCTGCTGGTCGGCCATGTCACCAAGGAGGGCACCCTGGCCGGCCCGCGCGTGCTGGAACACATCGTCGATACCGTGCTGTATTTCGAAGGCGATACCGGCTCCAGCTTCCGCCTCATCCGCGCTTTCAAGAACCGCTACGGCGCGGTCAATGAGCTCGGCGTGTTCGCCATGACCGACAAGGGGCTGAAAGGGGTGAACAACCCCTCCGCCCTGTTCCTCAACCGCGACGAGCGCGAGGCGCCTGGTTCCTGTGTGGTGGTGGCGCAGGAAGGCACCCGCCCCTTGCTGGTGGAAATTCAGGCTTTGCTGGATTCATCGCATAGTCCCAGCCCGCGTCGCCTCACCGTGGGTTTGGACGGCAACCGCCTGGCCATGCTGCTGGCAGTTTTGCACCGCCACGGCGGCATTCCCTGCTACGACCAGGATGTGTTCGTGAATGCCGTGGGCGGGGTCAAGATCACGGAACCGGCGGTGGACCTGGCGGTGGCGCTGGCGGTGGTGTCCTCGCTGCGCAATAAACCGATTCCGCACAAACTCGCGGTGTTCGGCGAAATCGGCCTGGCCGGCGAAATCCGCCCGGTGCAACGTGGCCAGGAACGCCTGAAAGAAGCCGCCAAACTCGGCTTCACCCAGGCCCTGTGCCCGAAAGCCAACCTGCCCAAGGGCAAGATCGCGGGGATGGACGTGAAGGGAGTAGCCAGCCTGGCCGAGGCGCTGGAGTATTTCCGGGGTTTGTAACGGGCTTTGAGGGGGCTACTAGCAATCAGGCGGGGCGGCGGCAAGCTCACACTTTCCGCCAGCTTTCACCTATTGCGATTCGGCATTCGGTTACTGTGAAACAGCCTCCCATCGCCACCCTGCGTAGGATGTGGTGAGCGATAGCGAACCGCATCGACCCGGCTGCCTGATGCG
>JAUYFG010000268.1 GCA_030690985.1 Pseudomonadota bacterium | reverse complement strand
CGCATCCATTTGCTTGAGGTCGTGATCGCTGAGTTTGGGCATGCCGTGCTAAGTTCAGATTCCGGGTGAGGTTGCGCGTGTAGGCTTCAGATTGTGCATGACTTTTGGGGAAATATTCAGGGGGGGGCTAAACGATTACCGTCAAACAGATTGCGAATGGAAGCGGAGAATTCCCAATTCCGGCGCGGAAAATGGCGAACCGTGGTATCCACCAGGGTATACGCATTCAATGGATCACGGACATTACCGGCAGAAAGCGTGCGCTTGCCGATCCAGTTGGCCTGTACGTTCAAATTCCAATCTGGAGAAAATGCCCAATCCGTGCGGAGGGTGGCTTTTTGTTTCGGCAGGGAACTGGGGAATGTGGAATCATCTTCCTCGATGTGGGTAATATTTCCGGAAACTCTCAGCCTCTTCGTCGCCTGCCATTGAGCCTCCAATTCAACCCCGCGAGACACGCGGGAGCCGGTATTCTGGAATTGATTCGACGAATCCTGAGTAATGAGGTTGGTCTGTGTGAATTGATAAATATCGAAACCCAATTTCAAATCCTTCGAGGCCGAGTAAGAAAATGATAGATCCCAGGTATTGGATTGTTCCGGCGTGAGATCAGGATTGGGTTTGGTGGCGGCGGTCAGGGCATACAACTCCAGATAGGAGGGCGCCCGGAATGCCTGGCCGTACATCAGCTTGGTGGTGAGCCTGTCGCTACTCTGCCAGACCAGCGCCAGGCGCGGATTCAGCGTGCCGCCGAAGTCCGAGTATTGGTCATGGCGCGCCCCGGCGGTCAGTTCCCAGTCGCTCGCGAAGGTCCATATGTCCTGGAGAAATACATAGCTGATCTTTCGGGCCTTTTCCGGCGCGAAGGCATAGGGCGAGCCAGCGAGATTCACCAGCGGCCCAACCAACGGCAGGGCTATGCCGTTTGGCCCCGTCCCGTAATTGACCAGATGCTCGACAAAATACAAATCCTGCCAGCTATATCCGCCGCCCAGGCGGATGGCATGTTCTTTAATGCCGGTATACAGGCCGCTGGCCTCGAAATTCAACTGCCGCTCAGCCGATCGTTGCCGATTGATCAGGCCATCGGGATAGACGCCGAGCGTGCCGTCATTACAGTCTTTGGCGGCAGTGCAGTTGAAACCCGGGGGACGTTCCTGGAAGCCGTCACCCGAGGTGTAGTCGAGGTTGCGAAAACGTAATTCCGCATTCAGGCCCCAGTCCTGGGCAAACGCCGCGTTGTTGTAAAGCAGTTGAAGGTTGAGCCGGTTGTCGTCCCCGCTGGTCACTGGGTCCAGCACACCACCGCCGGTCAGCCCGGTCTCCACGTTGCCGTGGCGCCAGTAGTCGGCCAACAGTCGCCAGTTGTCCTTGGCCATGAAAAAGCGGAGATCCGCGCCGTCCCAGCCGTAACGGGCGTGGCCTGAGGTGCCCTGGCCATCCACCGCAATGAACGGGTTATGGCCATTTGTGTGCGACAAATCCGCCGTGAAGCCGATATCGAAACCATTCCAGTCTCCCCCGTGCTGCATCCAACCCGCCTGCGAGTTGAAACTACCTGCCCGCACGCCAACCTCGGATTGCTCGATTCTGCCCGCAGTCTTGGTGATGACATTGATCACGCCGGCGGACGCGTCGGAGCCGAACAGGGCGGAGCCGGGGCCGCGGATGATTTCGACCCGTTCGATCATGCTGGTCGGCAGCCCTTTGTAGAAAATGCCGGAGGCCCACACCAGATCCTTCAAGGGGGCACCATTCACCATCAACAGGGTGTGTTTGCTATCAGCGCCGCGAAACGTCGCGAATGGCCGGAAGCCGAACAGATTGGAGCGGATGTAGATGCCGGGTATGCCTTGCAGGACATCCGAGAGATTGGTCGCGCCGGTGGCCCTGATGTCCTCCGCCGTGATGACCGAAACCACGGAGGGTGCCCGCGAGCGTGTTTGATCGGTATTGGTGGAGATATTGATCTTGAGCGACATCAGATCATCCATGCTTAACAACAGTAATTTATCCAGCCCCGTGCCGCTATCCGCATGAGCGCTGAGTGCCAGGAGCAATGCCGGAAAGGGTAGGTATGCAATGCGCTTCTTCATTTCATATTTTCCAATTGTGCTTCCCTCTGTTTTTCGTCTTCCAGTCGAGGGGAAAGCAGACGTTCGTGACGCTTATAAGTAAGCGCGCATAACCGTTTTTAATCCGTCATTCCCGAGTGGTTTTATCGGGAATCCAGCACGCGTAGGGCGGAAAAGCGGCTTTATCGCGCCTTCCGCCGAATGTTTGGCATTCGGCGGATAACGCCGGCAAGAAGACGCCGGCTCATCCGCCCTACGCGTGCTAATAGGCTGCCCGATAGTCTATGTTTCGCCGGTTTTGTCGGCGGCCGAATTGCTGGAGCGTTGAATTACACGTTTTCCACGATTTCCACCGGCGTATAAGCCGGAACCCGATCGAACAATTCAACCAGATCGGCGTTGCGCATGCGGATGCAGCCATGTGAGCGCGGCGCCTGTTCAAAGCCTTCGTCCGGGGTGCCGTGGATGTAGATGGTGCGGCGCATGCTGTCGCATGTTCCCAGGCGGTTGTAGCCGGGCTCCTTGCCGGAGAGCCAGAGGATGCGCGTGAGTATCCAGTCGCGTTCCGGCTCCGCCGCGCCCAGTTCCGGGCTGTAGACCTCGCCGGTCGGGCGGCGCGCCTTGAATACCGTGTTGAGTGGTTGGCCGGCGCCGATCCTGGCACGCACGAGGTGCTGGCCGCGCGGGGTGCAATAGCTGCCGGCTGCTTCGCCGGGGCCGTTGGCTGCGCTGGAGATGGGGTAGCGGCGCAGCACGGCTTCGCTGTCGTCGAGCAGGTCCAGTTCCTGAGTCGCCAGGTTGATGCGCAGTTTCATCTGTTTCCTTTGGCTAACCGTATCCGTAGGAGCGGGCTTGCACCCGCAAGGGGCACGCCGGATTCGTAAAGCCGCTGAAGCGGCAACGACTCCGCTGCCCGCGATACAGCGGTTGCTATCGCGGGCAAGCCTATCGCGGGCAAGCCCGCTCCTACGGGAGGCTCTGCGTTCCGCGAAAAAAGCCGAGAGCATGGCGCCGCATTCATCGGCCAGCACGCTTGCGGTCACTGTGCAATGGTGATTCAGGCGCGCTACTTGTCCAAAGCGTTGTCCAAAGCCTTGTCCAGGAAATTCGCCGAACAGGTCGAGCACGCTGCCCTGGGCGCCGGTCTTGGGGTCGCGCGCGCCATAGACGAGACGGCTGACGCGCGCGTGCAGGATGGCGCCGGAGCACATCACACAGGGTTCCAGAGTGACATAGAGGGTACTGCCGGGCAGGCGGTAATTGGCGAGGTGCTGGCCGGCATCGCGCAGGGCCATGACTTCGGCATGGGCACTGGGGTCGCACGCGGAAATCGGCTGGTTGTAGCCGCGCCCGACGATTTCGCCGCCGATCACCAGCACCGCGCCGACCGGCACTTCCCCGGCATCCCAGGCGAGTCGTGCCTGTTCCAGTGCGGCGTGCATGAAGGGGGTGTCTTCGTCCAGAGTCATTGTCAGTGGCGTTGTCGGGGATCGCTATCGGCAAGGTTCATTCGAGTCGGCCATGATGGGCGCCGCCGGGAGCAGGGTGGCAGGTGTATCCGGGACGACGCTGGAATGGCCCGCCAACCTAGTTCCGCCGCTTGGGCCTGTCAATGACATTGAGACACCCGGTGGCGATGATTCATCGTCTTTGCCTGTTCGAGCAGCCGCCGGCGCCTACGGGCGGGTACTTGTTTCAAGCTAAAATCCGCGTTTTCCCGTGTCAGAGCCCGGCCCCATGTCCCGCGTCCTGTTCCTCAAGGGCGGTTCCGCCCTCTCCGAATTCCGTACCAACAAGCTGCTGGAGGCCATCGGCCCGCTGGGCGTCGCCGAGGTGCAGGCGGAGCAGCGCTACTTCGTCGAACTCAACGCTGAACTGAACGCCGACGACCTCGATTTCCTCGGCGAGTTGCTGCATGCCGACCCGCGCGATGCCGAGGGCGACTGCATTCTGGTCACGCCGCGCTTGGGCACGGTGTCGCCCTGGTCATCCAAGGCCAGCGACATTGCCGCGAATTGCGGTTTGAGCGGTGTTGCCCGGATCGAACATGGCGTCGCCTGGCGCCTGCTGAACAAGAAGGGCAGGCCGGTGAAGGCCGAGGTGGTTGACGCCGCGCTGCCGTATCTGCACGACCGCATGACGGAAAGCGTGCTGTTCGACGAACGTGACGCGGAAAAACTGTTCCACCACGTCGCCCCGCAACCGCTGGCCAGCGTGAATGTCCTTAGAGGTGGCACCGAGGTTGCCAGAAAAGCGCTGCAACAGGCCAACCTGGAATTGGGCCTGGCCCTGTCGCCGGACGAGATCGACTACCTGGTCAGCAATTTCAAGCGGGTGAAGCGCAACCCCACCGATGTGGAATTGATGATGTTCGCGCAGGCCAACTCCGAGCACTGCCGGCACAAGATTTTCAACGCGGACTGGGTGATCGACGGCAAGAAACAGACGGAATCGCTGTTCGCCATGATCCGCCACACCCACAGCGTGCGCCCCGAAGGCACCCTGTCAGCCTATGGCGACAACGCTTCGGTGATCGCGGGTGCCAGCATCGGCCGTTTCTACCCGGACCAGAAGCACGTCTACCGCTTTCACGAAGAACCCACCCACATCCTGATGAAGGTGGAGACCCACAACCACCCCACCGCCATCGCCCCATTCGCCGGCGCGGCCACCGGCTCCGGCGGCGAGATTCGCGATGAGGGCGCGGTGGGGCAGGGCTCCAAGCCCAAGGCCGGCCTGTGCGGTTTCACCGTGTCCAACCTGCATATTCCCGGCTTCGAGCAACCCTGGGAACACGAGTACGGCCGCCCCGGCCGCATCGTCTCGCCCTTGCAGATCATGATCGACGGCCCCATTGGCGCCGCCGCTTTCAACAACGAATTCGGCCGCCCCAATCTCACCGGCTACTTCCGCACCTTCGAACTGAAAACGCCGGACGGCCGCATGCGCGGCTATCACAAGCCGATCATGCTGGCCGGCGGCCTCGGCAATATCCAGGAACGCCACATCCACAAGCTGGCCTTCCCGGCCGGCACCCTGCTGATCCAGTTGGGCGGGCCAGGCCTGCTGATCGGCCTGGGTGGCGGCGCCGCCTCCAGCATGGGCGCCGGCAGCAATGCCGAAGCGCTGGATTTCGATTCCGTGCAGCGCGGCAACCCGGAAATCCAGCGGCGCGCGCAGGAAGTCATCGACCGCTGCTGGCAGATGGGCGAAGCCAACCCGATCCTCTCGGTGCATGACGTGGGCGCCGGCGGCATCTCCAATGCCCTGCCGGAACTGGCGCACGGCGCCGGCCTTGGCGCGAAATTCGAACTGCGCGACGTGCCCAGCCTGGAGCCGGGCATGAGCCCGCGCGAAATCTGGTGCAACGAGGCGCAGGAACGCTACGTGCTGGCCATCGCCCCGGAAAGCCTCCCGCTGTTCGAGCAACTGTGCGAACGCGAGCGCTGCCCCTACGCGGTCGTCGGAACCGCCACCGATGATGGCCAACTGACGGTGACGGACCGCCATTTCGGCAACAACGCAGTCGCTATGGAAATGGACGTCCTGCTTGGCAAACCGCCGCGCATGACCCGCGACGTGGTGCACCAAACGCCCACGCTCAAGCCCTTCACCGCCGCAGGCCTGAACTTGAACGAAGCAGCCTACCGCGTGCTGCGCCACCCGACCGTGGCCAGCAAGTCCTTTCTCATCACCATCGGCGACCGCAGCGTGGGCGGCTATACCGCGCGCGACCAGTTCGTCGGCCCCTGGCAGATGCCGGTGGCGGACGTGGCAGTGACCAACATGGGCTACGAAACCCATCTCGGCGAGGCGATGGCGATGGGCGAACGCAGCCCCATCGCCCTGATCGACCCCGCCGCCTCCGGCCGCATGGCGGTGGGTGAGGCCATCACCAACCTGGCTGCGGCGGCGGTGAACGATATTTCCGACATCCGCCTCTCCGCCAACTGGATGGCCGCCGCAGGCCAGCCGGGCGAGGATGCCGCCCTGTTCGACACCGTGCGCGCCGTGGGCAAGGAACTGTGCCCGGCACTCGGCATCAGCATTCCCGTGGGCAAGGACTCCATGTCCATGGCCAGTCGCTGGGAAGACAGCGGCGAGGGCGAGGGCGCGCAAACCCAGGCCAAAGCAGTGGTGTCGCCGCTCTCCCTCATCATCACCGCCTTCGCCCCCAGCCCGGACGCGCGCAGCACCCTTACGCCGCAACTTAGAACCGATGTGGGCAGAGGTGACGAAAATGCGAGCGACCTGATCCTGCTCGACCTCGGACACGGCCGTAACCGCCTGGGCGGCTCCATCCTCGGCCAGGTCTACGGTGAACTCGGCGACACCTGCCCGGACCTCGACGACCCGGCGCGCCTCAAGGCCTTCTTCGCCCTGATCCAGCAACTCCGCACGGAAGGCAAGCTGCTCGCCTACCACGACCGTAGCGACGGCGGCCTGTTCGCCACGATTTGCGAAATGGCCTTCGCCGGCCGCTGTGGCGTCGACCTGGACGTGGACGAACTCCGCTACCACCGTCTCCACGACGACATCATGGAAGACGTCGCCGACGCCCCCGACCCGCACGAGCCCTACACCAGCCGCCTGTTCGGCATCCTCTTCAACGAAGAACTGGGCGCGGTAATCCAGGTGCGCCGTAGCGACACCAAAGCGGTCACGGACGCCTGTATGGAAGCCGGTATGCGCGACGAGTTTTACGTCGTCGGCCACCTCAACGGAAAAGACCGCATTCGTATCCTGCGCGAAGGCGTCGCGGTCTTCGATGAAGCCCGCGCCGACCTGCTCAAAGCCTGGGCGGAAACCAGCACCCGCGTGCAGGCGCTACGCGACAACCCGGATTGCGCGCGGCAGGAATTCGAAGGCCTGACCGCGAAGAAGAATCCCGGCCTGCACGCCGAGCTGAGCTTTGATCTCAATGAAGACGTCGCCGCGCCCTGGGTGAAGAAAAAGCGCGCCCAGCCCAAGATCGCCATCCTGCGCGAGCAGGGCGTCAACGGCCAGGTGGAAATGGCCGCCGCCTTCGCCCGCGCCGGCTTCGCCCCGGTGGACGTACACATGAGCGACCTCCTCGCCGGCCGGGTCAAACTCAAGGACTTCAAGGGCCTCGCCGCCTGCGGCGGCTTCTCCTACGGCGACGTCCTCGGCGCCGGCGGCGGCTGGGCTGCCTCAATCCTCCACAATGCCCGCGCCCGCGACGAATTCCAGGCCTACTTCGAGCGCGCAGACAGCTTCGCCCTGGGCGTGTGCAACGGCTGCCAGATGATGAGCCGCCTGAAAGACATCATCCCCGGTGCCGAACACTGGCCGCGCTTCGAACGCAACCTCTCGGAACAGTTCGAAGCCCGCTTCGTCATGGTCGAAGTCCCGAAAACCCCCTCCATCCTGTTCGACGGCATGGCCGGCAGCCGCATGCCCATCGTCGTCGCCCACGGCGAGGGCAGGGCGGTATTCGACAGCAAACAGCAACGCCGCGACGCGGAAGTGTGCCTGCGCTACGTCGACAATCGCGGCCGCAAGACCGAGGACTACCCGCTCAACCCCAACGGCTCCCCCAAAGGCATCACCGGCCTCACCACCCCCGACGGCCGCTTCACCATCATGATGCCGCACCCGGAACGGGTGTTCCGCGCCGTGCAGCACTCCTGGAAACCCGACGAGTGGCGGGAAGACGGGCCGTGGTTGCGGCTGTTCAGGAATGCAAGGAAGTGGGTGGGGTAACCGGAGATGTCTTCCATCCTCCCAATCAACCTCAGTGATTTGCTGCACCTGAGTGGTGTGGAATCGGCACGTGTGGAGTTCAAGGCGTCATGGGATGAGAAAACCACTGGCGCTCAAGTTATTCGCACCATTTGTGCCTTTGCCAACGATTTCCAGAACATCAATGGTGGTTACCTCATCATTGGCGTGGGCGAAGAGAATGGCGCGGCGGTGATGCCACCGAAAGGGCTGGCGCCCAATGAAATGGAAAGTGCTCAGCAGTGGATACGCGGCCACTGCAACACCATTGACCCGGTCTATCAGCCGATTCTTTCCCCGGAAGTGGTGGATGGGCGGCACATCTTGGTGGTCTGGGCGCCTGGTAGCCAGATTCGACCTCACCAGGCCCCCGAATCCTCGGAAAAAGGGGCCTCACGCAAGTACTACATCCGCCTGGGCTCCAGCACGGTGGATGCTGACAGCCAGGCCGACCTGAAAACCCAACTCATGCAACTGACCGCGCGTGTTCCGTTCGACGACCGCCGGGCATTGCAAGCGAGCGTGCTGGATATCCGGGAAACCAAGGTACGTGAGTTTTTGCATGACATCGGTAGTGGCCTGGTCGATGAGCCGGATACCCGCACGCTCTACCGCAATCTGCGCATCGCCGAGCCGGTCAATGGCCACGATGCGCCCCGCAATGTCGGGTTGCTGTTTTTTAGCCAGAACCCCGAGCAATGGTTTCCCGGCGCGCGCATCGAGGTCGTGCAGTTTTCCGGCGATACCGCTGGCAATGTCCTGGAAGAGAAAATCTTTACGCAACGGCCAATTCACGAACAACTGAGGGAGTGTCTGTCCTATCTGGAAAATTTGTCGGTACGGCAAATCCAGAAACTCCCTAATCGCGCCGAAGCCGCCCATTGGGTGAGCTACCCCTCCCTGGCACTGCGGGAAGCCCTGGGCAATGCTGTGTATCACCGTTCCTATGAACGGGGAGACCCGGAGCCGATCAAGGTTTATCTCTTTCCCGACCGCGTGGAGATCACCAGTTACCCTGGCCCGGTTCCCGGCATCGAGCCACAGCACCTGGATGGTACGGTGCCGCTGCCCTCCGTTCCGGCACGCAATCGGCGCATCGGCGAATTACTCAAGGAACTGAAACTCGCCGAGGCCAGGGGTACGGGGATTCCCAAGGTCCGGCGTGTCATGCAGCAGAACGGTTCGCCGCCTCCTCGGTTCGATTTTGATGCGACTCGCAGCTACTTCAGGGCCACGCTGCCGGCACATCCGGAATACCAGGCCATCCTCACGCTTCAGGATGTGGCCAGTCTGAAGGCGGTGGGCGATTCAGTGGGCGCGTTGCGGCGATTGCGGGATGCTTACGCTCTGAATCCTTCCTCACTGGGGCTCGCTGTGGAACTGGCGCGCGAGGAGATCGAACGAGCCGACCTCCATGCTGCGGAATCTGTCCATGACCAGTTCAGCGCCGCTAATCCCGTTGCCAATCCAGCGTCTCTGATTTCTCTTATTGCCGGCGCGTACCTGGATAAAGGCCATTCGAATGAGGCCATCAAATGGCTCGACCGTTTGCCGATGCTGGATGCGGTGGACGATGCTTTCGATGCCGCAATCCAGGAAAAACGCGCCGGGCGCATGGAACGCGCACATCGCTATTTCCAGATAGCGGGTGAAGCTGTGATGCGGGATGTGAAGGCTCTGCACGAGTTTGCCCAGGTCAAGATGAAGTTGGCGGAGAAGGCCAAACCCAGAGGGAACCAAGGTAAATGGGTCACTTACAACCGGCTGCTGGACGAGGCAAGGGAGATGCTCCAACGTGTAGTTCAGATGGAAGCACCCCGCACACGCCACGCATGGGCATGGTTTGATCTGGGTAGAGTGCGCAAATTGCGCCGGTTGCCATTGCAGGAGGTGCGTCATGCTTTCGAGCAGGCAATCAAGCTCGACCCGGGGGAGCCTCGCTTCAAGGAGGCGCTGGAGCGTTCACGCGCTGAGCGAAGCGAAAAAACATAGGAGATGCGATATGCCTGGGGGAGGAAACAGCATCACGGTGGCAAACCCTACGGTGGCCGGACTTGTCCGATAACACCTCAACCACCTCCCCCGCCGGCCCCGCGTTACGCGGATTCAGGCTGCAAATCCTCTACACGCTATCTCGCCTGATCGAGGCGCCAGGCGCGTTACAAGCTGTGTTGTATTGGCCCGAGAAAGTTGAAGACCTGGCAATTCATGACGAGGCCGGGAGATTGCGGGAAGCCATCCAGGTCAAGGCGTATAGCGCACCACTGACACTGAACGACCTGGAACCGAAATCACGGCAAGGCTTGTTGCGCAGAGTGGTGGATACCTTGCGCTGCAATCCGGGTGTACAAGTCCGACTGGTCAGTTTCGGCCCCGTGGGTGAGGAGTTGACCCAAGCCTGGGGTGGCGATGAAGTGGCGCGCGAGCGTGTCCACGGCAAGCTACTGAAAGCGGGTTTCTTGTCGGAAGACATTCATCGTCTCTATACGGACTTCAAATTCGAGAAAGTCGAGGAAGATCGAGTCGTCGGTTAGATAGAGAACTTCTTTCGCGACCATCCTCTGCTTTTTGGCCAGAGTCAGCACGCCTCGGCGTCGATTTGCCAATGGCTTTATGGCGTGGCGGAGCGTGGCGAGCAGGTGGCCTATGCCGACCTGATCGACAAAGTGGGCAGCATCGGCCGGTATGTCCAGGCGCGGGCCGCTCATATCCAGACATGGCTCACGTCGATCATCCCGCTGGATGAAGCGGTAGAGGACGCTACCCCACCGGATAGGCTGCTAGCCGAATTCCAAGAGGGCATGGCGGCGGGGTATCGCCACATCCAGGCCGGTTGCGATCTGCCGCGTGTGTATTGGCTGGAGCGGATAGACCAAGCTTTCAGCAATAAATCCGTGGTGATCGTGCGGGGTGCCTCCGGCCAGGGAAAGTCCGCCCTGGCCTATCGCTATCTACATGACTACGGCGTCGGCCTGTGGCGTTTCCAGATTCGGCGGATCGAGAATCGACAAGACGCTCTGACCATCGCCACGGCCTTGTCCGGCCATGCGAAATCCATCGGCGTTCCCATTACGGTCTATCTCGACGTTCAGCCGGGGGAGCGCGTCTGGCCCGAACTGGTTCGGGCGCTGGGGCAGTTGCCCCTGGTGCGCGTGCTGGTGACCGTGCGCGAGGAGGATTGGCGGCGGGCATCGCTCTCAGGTGCGGAAGTGGCGTTTCAGGACATCGCCCTGGAATTCGACGAGGTGGAAGCTCGCCTGCTGTATCCGGGCCTGACGCAACGCGACAGGGCTGCGCGGTTCCTCGACTTTGACGAGGCTTGGCGGCGATTCGGTGGCGAGGGGCCTTTGCTGGAATTCGTTTATCTGGTCACCCAGACGCAAACATTGGCTGATCGTTTGCGCCAGCAAATCCAAAGCCTGCGCGATGAGGTGGCGCGTGGCAAGTTCCCTCCTGCCGACATGCGCCTGTTGGCCGTGACCGCCTTCGCATCCTTCCTGGGTGCACGGATAGACGCGGTGCAGGCACGTCGGGGGTTGGCGCTACCCGATTTGGGTCGTAGCGTCGAAAGGCTGGAACGGGAATATCTGCTGCGCAAAGTCGATGGTGGACAGTATCTGGATGGCCTGCATCCCCTGCGTTCGCGGCTATTGGTCGAGTACCTGTGTGATGGTCTCTCCTTCGACCGAGCCGAATTGGCGCGTGACTGCCTTGGCCTGATTCCGCCTGACGACGTGGAGGTTTTTCTGTTGCATCTGGCTGCCACTCAGTCTGACGCCATGCCGGCCATGCTCCGCCATCTTCAAGGCTGGATTCCGCCCACTTGGTCCGCTTTGGGTGGCGTTTTTCGCGCTTTGCTCTGGTGGGGTCTGCGTGCTTATGTCGACCGATGCAGGCCGCTGATCGCTGAGGCCAGAAGCGAGTTGGGCGACGGCTGGTGGAACTGCCTGGACTTCGATCTTGCAGAACTTCTGCCGGGAACCGGCCTGGCGGTATGGAAACAACTGGGCGACCTGATACCCGAGGCCAACCAGCGGCGTTTCCAGGCGTTTCTCGACCGTCAACCACCAAAGGCTGCGGCTTTCTCGGAGGTGCGTAACTGGCTGGAAATGCTGGTGGTGCCGCCATCGGCACCAGTCCATGAAACGGATTGGTACGCCATCGCAGAATTGAGCTACTGGTGTGGCCATTGGCGATTGGATGCGCCCACACATCTGTGGTTGCGGATGTTGCCGCTGGATGGCGCTCTCAACAGCCTGTCGCTGGAGTCGCTGGCCCGGTTGCTGCTGGGGCGCTGGAATCTGGAAGGAGCGGTGTTCTCATCCTGGCTGAACGCGCACCATGAGGCGATTGCCGCTCGCTTCCGCAATGAGACGGAGACCGCCCGGCTCGAAGATCAGGACGGGGTCGTGCGTGCGCATTTTCTCGTCGGCTGGGGTTCGCTTGCGGAGGAAGAACAGGCCAGCGGCCCTGGAAAACGATCTCTGCACGCCGAGGCGATGCGTCGCGTCATCTTGCTGCGTGGCCTGTTTCCAGAGCGTTCCGGCTATGGTTGCCAGGGTTATGGTCACCGGATTTTTCCGACGGATTACGACGACACGACCAAGACCACCATAAGGCCGGAAAACCTGCCGCCGGATTGGGCGGTCGAGGTTAATGCCACGGCCCTGGCCCTGGCGAAATGGGATGAGCGTCTGCCTGGCTGGGGGGCGTTCGTGGCCACCTCCTGGTCGCGGCGGCAGGCCATATCGGAACTGCTGCATGGCTTGCGTAACCGGTCTTTAACACCTCCTCCCCAAAATTTCTCTGTTTTGCGTGAGATACATGATGTAACTCATTGATTATTTGTTTCATCAACCCGGCAATTCATTTTGTTGTGCCATAATATTTTTACTGGCAAGGCTTTTTCC
>JAUYFG010000267.1 GCA_030690985.1 Pseudomonadota bacterium | reverse complement strand
AACAACCACGCCTCTGTAGCGCAGGCGTCCCGCCTGCATTCAGCGCCAAGAGCAGGCGAGAGCCTGCCCCGGACGCGATCCGGGGACGCCTGCGCTACAGGGGCGTCCGGTTTCATCATTCGGGGCGGCGGGGCCGCCATGCCCGTTAGTTCAGAACAGCGGGTTGTCGCCTTCCTGCCAGGTAAAGGTGGATTTCTTCGTCGGCCGGACAGCGGGCGGCGGTGGGGCGCGCGGCGGGGGCGGCGGATCGGGTTTGTCCATTTGTGGCGGTGGCGGGGCCGACGGCAGTTCCATATGCACCGGCTCGGGCTTGACCACAGGCTTGGCCGCAGGCTTTGCCGGAGCGGGTTTGCGCGCTGCCGGTTTGCCGGCTGCCGGCACTGCGGTAGCTGCGGTAGCCGGTGTTCCCGGTGGCGGCAGTGCTCCCGCTTTGGGCGGGGCGCCGCTGGGCGCGGCTTCTTCGCTGTCGAACGCCAGCGCCGATTCCTGCCATCCAGGCTCCGGCCTTTCGTTGCCCAGCACCAGGCCACGCAGGGCGGGTTCCATGTCTTTCAATATCTGCACGGCGATGGCGCTGGTGAAATGGTAGTTCGCCGCCGCTTCACCCGGCACGAACACCGTCATCACGCCGAAGAAGCGCTGCCCGAGATAGAAGGCGAAGGTGGCGGTGCGGTTCATGACTTTGGATTCGAGCACCTGGCCGCGGGCGGAATAGACCTCAAGGCGGTGGTCGCCGGTGCCGGTCTTGCCGCCGATCGGCAGGAAGCTGCCGTCATCCAGCATGAAGCTGCCGCGCAGGCGGCGCGCGGTGCCCTCCTGCACCACATTGGCGAGAGCCTGCTTTACCACGGAGGCCACTTCCTCCGGGAAGATGCGCTCCGCTGTGGGCCGGCGGCGCTTGAGGAGGGTGTGGTAGGGCGTGCCTGCCGCGAGTTCCACCCGGGTCAGGGTGATCGGCGGCAGTTTGGTGCCGTCGTTGGCAATCACGCCCATCAATTCGGCCAGGGCGGCCGGGCGATCGGCGGAAGAGCCGATGGCGGTGGCGTAGGACGGCACCAGGCTGCCGAACGGGTAGCCGAGGCGACGCCAGCGTTTGTGGATTTCCTGGAAGGCTTCGATTTCCAGGAGGGAGAGGATGCGGATGTCCTGCGCGTTCTTGTGGCTGGTGTTGAGCAGCCAGTCGTAGACATCGATCCGCTCCTGAAAGCTGGCCTTGACGATCTCACTCCACTTGGCGCCGGGGTGGGCACGCAAGTAGGCCACCAGCCAGAGCTCCAGGGGGTGAATCTGGCTGATGTAGCCACGGTCGGCGAGGTTGAATTTGTCCGGCCCGTAGGTTTCGTACAAGTATTCGTAGTCACTCTGGTCGAGGCTGGCGGGGTTGTTGAGGCGCGTTTTCAGGAAGTCGGTGAAGGCAACGACATCGGCTTTCGGCTCCAGGTAGCGGTAAACCGCAGCCAGACGCTTGGGGTTGGCGGTGAGGTGGTTGAGCAGGGCGGAGGCGGCTTCCTCCGGCTTCAAGCCCTTGTATTTCTTGTTGAAACGGGCCAGATAGGCCTTGCCTTCCTTGTCCGCAAACTGTTTCAGGTAGTCCTCGCGCCGAGGGTCTTCCGGGTCAGCCAGGATCTGCGCCGCGCCTTTTGCGTCACGGTAGATGAAATGGCGCACCAGATCGCGCATCAGGCGGATGAACGGCAGGTTCACGGAATTGCGCGTGGCCTCCCACAAGTCCATGGCTTTATGGTTGTCGTCGCTGTGGAAATTGGAGAAGCGGTGCAGGCCACCGCCGGTAAAGAAGGCCTCCGCCGGGCTGGCGGAATATTGCCGCGCCATCGCCGCTTCCAGCATGGGCGTGATTGATTTGTCCGTACTCCGCAACAAGTAACCACGGACCCACTGCATGAGCAGATCCTTGTCGCCGATCTTCAGTTTGAGCAGGTCGGCGCGCGACGCCGCAGCGTATTGATCATGCAGTTCAGTAATCAGATGCAGGTAGGTGAGCAGCGTGCGCAGCTTGGCCGAGGAGCCCATGTCCAGTTTGGCGCTCTTGTTGATGTCGAACGGCTGGTTAAGGTTGTCGGCCTGGACCCGCAACAGCGCGCCGTCCTCGGTGTTTTCGTAGAGCGTGAAGCTGTAAATGGGTTTGGAAAGGTCGTTTTCCGGCGACAGCAGGTAGTGCCCATAGAGGCCGGCGGCTTCCACCACCACGGGATCGGACAGGCGGCGCAGAAACGCCGATACCGTGCGCTGGGTGTCGCCATGCAGCGTGGCGTTGGCCTTGATGTCGAGGCGGTCGAGATCGTAGAGACGCTGCACGCCCAGGTCTCCTGCGAGTTCCACGCGCAGGGTGCTGGCCGCCTTGTTTTCGGCGAAACCGCCGTTCGCCGACTTCCTGCCGTTGTTGCTTGCAAAGGCGATTTTTTCGCGCAGGGCGAGGTCGCGGAAGGCCGGCGTGATGACCTGCGCGGCCGTCAGCAACCTGAGATGCGTGTCGGCATAGGCATTCAGGCTCTTGCGCCCGGCCCCGGACAACAGGTGATACGAAGGTTTGCGCTGCGAGATCAGCAGGCCCAGCACATGTTTGTAGGCGCGCGCTTCCTCCGGGGTGTTGCGTGGCCGCATCAACAACTGGTTGACGTTGGCGAAGTCGGTCCCGAACCAGCCCTCCAGCCCCTCGCCGATGCCGTTGATCTCGCCAAAACCGGGCGCGGCGGACAAGGGCACGGTGTTGAGGTAGTCGAGCACGATGCGGCGCCGGCTGGCGCGGGTGTCCTCGCCATCCAGGTAGGCACGCAGCGAAGCGGAGGCCATCTGGGTGAGCTTGTCGGAGGCCGTCATGGTCAAGCCATCGGGCGAATGGCGGTACTTCTCGATCTGGGTGGCGAGGGTGGAACCACCGGGCACGCGGCGCGACGGGTCCACGGCCTGGATCGCCTTTTCCATCACCGCCTGGGCCAGGCGATCCCATTCCACGGCGGGGTTGCGTTCCGGATGGTTGGGGTCGAGCAGTTCCCGGTTCTCGATGAACAACAGGGTATTGGCGATGATCGGCGGCACCGCATTGAAATCCGCATAGGCATAGCGCGGGTAACGCGCCTCATGCAGCGGCTTGTTGCTGCAATCGAGCAAGGTGAGGCCAGTGGCCGATTTTTCCTTGTAGGGCAGATACAGGCCGTAATCGAGGATGCGCGCCATGTCCGGCGAAATATGCGCCTGCGCGGTGACCTCGAAGCCCTGCTCCTTCAGCCTGCGCACGAACTTCGGCAACTCGGTATAGCCGTTGCGGATGTTGTAGGGGCCGTGCTTCGGCACCCGCAACGCGGCGTTCTCGCCGGCTTCGATCTGGAAGGTCAGGCGCTTGCCATAGCCTGCCAGCAGCATGGCCTGGAATGGCGAGGCGATCATTTCGTAGGCGGCGATCACCGCACCGACGATGATCAGAAAGACGATCAACAGCGCGAACTGGAGGCGGCGAATCTTGCGCCTCACGGGGTCCGGCGGCAGCACGCGCGGCGGCGGTTCGGACCCAGGCGCAGACGTGGGGCGCGTGCCCTCGGGCAGATCGACTTCAGACGCCATGGATCAGCCCGGAAACTCGCCCAGCCAGTCGCGCGGGCGCAGGAAGTCGCTGTATAGGCGCGCTTCCTCGCTGCCCGGCTCGGGCTTCCAGTCGTAGCGCCATTTCACGATGGGCGGCAGGGACATCAGGATGGATTCGCTGCGGCCGCCGGATTGCAGGCCGAACAGGGTGCCACGGTCGTACACCAGGTTGAATTCGACATAGCGGCCGCGCCGGTAGGCCTGGAAATCGCGTTCCCGCTCGCCGTAGGGCAGATCGCCACGACGCTCGACGATGGGCAGATAGGCCGCGAGAAAATGGTCGCCAACGCTCTCAACAAGATTGAAACAGTGCTCGAAGCCGCCTGCGGACAGATCATCGAAAAAGATGCCGCCGATGCCGCGCGGCTCGTTGCGGTGCTTGAGGAAGAAATACTCGTCGCACCATTGCTTGAAGCGCGGGTAGTAAGCCGCGTCGAACGGGTCGAGCGCGCGCTTGCACATGGCGTGGAAGTGCACCGCGTCTTCCTCGAAGCCATAGTAGGGCGTCAGGTCCATGCCGCCGCCGAACCACCACACCGGCGCTTCGCCCGGCATCGTAGCGACGAAGAAGCGCACGTTCATGTGGGTGGTGGGCACATAGGGATTACGCGGATGCATCACCAGTGACACGCCCATCGCCTGCCAGTGGCGGCCGGCCAGTTCCGGGCGATGGGCGCTGGCTGACGGCGGCAGCTTGTCGCCGGTCACATGGGAGAAATTCACCCCGCCACGCTCCAGGAAATTGCCGTCCTCGATCAGCCGGGAAATGCCGCCGCCGCCATCCGGCCGCTCCCAGGCATCGCGCCGGAATGGCTTGCCGTCGATCTGCTCCATGCGCTCGACGATGAGATCCTGCAACTCCAGGAGGAATTCTTTGACTGGCTGGATGTTCATTTTTTCTCCGTCATTCCCGCGAACGCGGGAATCCAGTTTGTTCATCAAACTTCAGTCAGTCCTCCGCACTGGATTCCCGCGTTCGCGGGAATGACGATTCCGGATCAAACCTTGTAACCCACATGCAGCGCGACCACGCCGACGGTGAGATTGAAGTAATCCACGCGCTGGAAACCGACCGACTCCATCATGCCTTTCAGGGTTTCCTGGTCCGGGTGCATGCGGATGGATTCCGCCAGGTAGCGGTAGCTTTCCGCATCCTTGGTCACCAGATCGCCCAGGCGCGGCAGGATCTGGAAGGAGTAGGTGTCGTAGACCGGCGCCAGCGGTTTCCAGACTTTGGAGAACTCCAGCACCATGAGCTTGCCGCCCGGCTTCAGCACCCGCCGCATTTCGGCCAGGGCATCTTCCTTGTGGGTCATGTTGCGCAGGCCGAAGGCCACCGTGACCAGATCGAAATAATCGGACGGAAACGGCAGTTTCTCGGCATCGCACTGCGCCACCGGCAACATCAGGCCCTGATCCATCATGCGATCGCGGCCGACGCCCAGCATGGAACCGTTGATGTCGGTCAGCCACACCTCGCCGGTCGGGCCGGCATCCTTCGCCAGCAAACGGGAGATGTCACCGGTACCGCCGGCGATGTCGAGAATCTTCGCGCCCGGCCGCACCCGCGCATGCAGGGAGAGAAAGCGCTTCCAGAGGCGGTGCAACCCCATGGACATGAGGTCGTTCATCACGTCGTAGCGTTTCGCCACGGAGTGGAATACCTCGGCGACCTTGGCGGCCTTCTCTTCTTCCGCGACGGTCTTGAAGCCGAAATGGGTCTGCTTGTCGGTCATGTTCAATGCGGCTTGAAACCTTCGGGAGCGCCGACACCCTCGCCGAAGAAATATTTTTCGGCCTGTTCCATCAGGTATTTGCGATGCTGGGCATCGGCCAGGTTGAGACGGTTCTCGTTGATGATCATGGTCTGGAGCCTGATCCAGCCTTGCCAGGCTTCCTTGGAAACGCCCTCGAACACGCGCTTGCCCAGTTCGCCGGGGAGCATCGGGAAATCCATGCCTTCGGCCTCGCGGCCGAGTTTTACGCACTGCACCATACGAGCCATTGCTTTCTCCAGAGGAATATTCAATCCGGCGGATGGTAGCCCAACGCGGCAAGGGGAGTCACCCGGCGGACGCTTATTACGCCGGGGAGGCCAGTTGTTTCTCGATACGGCGGGCAAATACCTGCATCTCCTTCACCGCCTGCAAATCGCCCTTCTCCTCGGCGGCGGCAATGCCGTGCCTATAGGTCTCCAGCGCTTCCGCCAAGGCGCCCGAATCGGCCAGCGTCCTGCCCAACAACTTCCATGCTGCGGAATGGCGCGGATCAAATGCCAGCGCGGCTTTCAGATGCGTGCGCGCGGTGGCGAACTGGCCCAGCTTGAAATACTCGTTACCCAGGGAATAGCGCAGCAGGAGATTGTCCTTGCCGGCGGCCAGCATTTTTTCAAAGTTTTCCAGGGTGCTCATGGGTGCTCCTTGGTAGCGCCGGCATCCTTGCCGGCTGTTTTAAAAACGCCGGCAAGGATGCCGGCGCTACATAACCCCATTCCGTGCTTATCCGGGTGTCACAGACAACCACTAGCAGCCTGTCGGACTTTGGGCACCGATAGCGAAAATCGGCCCCGGCGAGCCCATTTTTTGCCGGATTTGCCGCCGCATAGCTGTTCTATGGGGCAAAAAGCCGGTGAAAAAGGGGCCGTCGCGGTCGGTTTGCAGCCGGTGATTCCAAAGTCCGACAGGCTGCTAGATATAGTGGCTCGTGATTTCGCGGCATGGCGCCGTAGGTTGGGCAAAGCGAAGCGTGCCCAACAACGCGGCGGTTCGTTGGGCACGCTTCGCGTTGCCCAACCTACGTCACTACCGGTAGTGGGTGTCTGCGACAACCGGATAAGCACGCCCCATTCAAGCCGCGAAGCCCAGCCGCGCCGATATCCGCCGCGCGGCTTCCTGTAGCAGCGGCACCCAATCCATCTTCCGCCGCTCCATCGGCGCGGAAACCGACAAGCCCGCTACCGCCACCCCCGTGGCGTCGCGCACCAGAGCGCCGATGCAGCCCACGCCCAGTTCCGCCTCCTCGTCATCCAGCGCATAGCCGCGCGCCGTGCTGATGCCGATGTCTTCCAGCAGGCGTTTCACCTCGTGGCGGGTGTTGGCGGTGTAGGCGGGCAAGTGGGTGCGGCGCGCGTAATCGCGGGTGGCGGCCGCGCCGGCTTCGCCCAGCATCAGCTTGCCGACGGCGGTGACGTGCAGCGGCGCGCGGCTGCCGATGAGTTGCTCCACCCGCATCATGCGGTTGGGCGTGACCCGCTCGACATAGACCATCTCGTCACCCTGGCGCACGGTGAGATTCACCGTCTCGCCGACTTGATCGCGCAGCCATTCCATTTCCGCTCGCGCCACCGCGCGCACGTCCAGCCCTACCCGTACTTTCGCCGCCAGTTGCAGCAGGTGCGGGCCGAGCAGATAGAGGCCGGCCTCGTCGCGGGCGACAAAGCCATGCTGGATCAGCGCAGCCAGGATGCGAAAGGCGGTGGACGGGTGCAGGCCGGTTTCCGCCGCGAGGATTTTCAGGGAGGCGCCGTCCTGCGCGGCGAGCGCGTCGAGTACGGCGGCCATGCGGTCGATGACCTGGATGGGGGAAGCGTCGGGAGAGGCCATGCAGGCTCCGGGTAAGCGTGATCGGTCGTAGGTTGTAGGTTGGGCAAAGCGCAGCGTGCCCAACAATCAACGGTTGCTGTTGGGCACGCTGCGCTTTGCCCAACCTACAATTTTTCACATTATGAAACGTAATCTGCATTGTGAAAAGTTGATTGTTTAGGTAAAGTATTTTCCATCGCCACCGAATCCCCTGGAGCCCACCATGAACGCCGCCACCCTTCCTTCTGCTCAGTATTCAGCACTCGCCCCCGACTTCTGCGAAGGCATCCAGTATTACGCGCCGTCCTGGCCGGGCTTTGCCGAGCATGCTGCGACGCCGGCCATCGCCGAGGGCAGCCAGGCCATCGCCAGCGCCAATTCCCTCAGCGCCGCTTACCAGACCCTGCTGGCCGCCGACGCCCTGCGTTACCTGACCCTGCAAATCTGCGCCGCCAAGGCTTCCGGCCACCCCGGCGGCTTCGCTTCCAGCGCCGAGGCTTATGCCGCGCTGGTGATGCTGGGCCACACCAACATCGTCACCGAAGTGGGCCACCACGCCCCCGGCTTCTATTCCGCCATGTTCCTGGACCGTTCCCTGGAAGAAATGGGCATCCGCACGGTGCAGAACCTGCGCGACCGCTTCCGCGAGAAGCACGGCCTGTTGGGCCACCTGTCCGGCGCCATCCCCGGCCTGCTCGCGCCCGCCGGCCCGCTCGGCCAGGGCCAGCATTTCGCCATGGCCGGTGCCTTGCTCCACCCCGGCACCTTGTTCCCGGTGACCATCGGCGACGGCGGCATGGGCGAGCCCTATGTGCTGAATTCCATGATGCACTTCAACACTGCCTATCCGACGGTGACCAACTTCCTGCCGGTACTGATCTGGAACGGCTACAGCCAGGAACACCATTCCATGTGCACCACCTGGAGCAATGCCGAGATGACGGCGTACTGGAAGGGCCATGGCTTCGAGAACGTGTTCCTGGTCGATGCCAAGAACTTCGATGACAAGGACCAGGCCGGCGCCTATGTGGACAGCAGCCAGTTTGCCTTCGACCGTCGCCTGGCCTTCGCCGCCGCCGTGCTCGCCGCTGCCGACAGCGCCGCCAAGAGTGCCTTGGGCGGCCGGCGCACGGTGATGATCCTGAAGCAGTTGAAGGGTGCGGGTGTGCACAAGCTGGGTGCCAAGGCGCACAACCTGTATCCGGCCGATACCCTGGATGCCGAGCACATCGTCAGCGCCCTGCAACGCCGCGCACTGTCTCCGGAAGCCTGGCAGATCGTGCGCGACAACTTCAGCCGCGCCGGGGGTGGCCCTGCCGCCAAAACGGCCGTGACCGAACAGGTGCTGGACATCGTGCCCCTGCCGAAACTGCCGATCCAGGCCTTCCAGCCCGGTGAAAAGCAGGTGCCCGCCACCGCCTTCGGTGCGCTGGTGGCCTTTGTCGGCCAGCATGACCCGCGCTTCGTCGTGAGCAACGCCGATGGCAACGAGGCCAGCGCGATGGCGAACATCAACGTCGCCCTGAAGATTCGCCACCCGGTGGAAGACAGCCTCTATCACCAGGGCCCGGCCGGCCAGGTGTACGAACCCTTGAACGAAGACGCCTGCGCCGGCCTCACCGCCGCCCTGGCGCTGTTCGGCTCGCGCTCGATCTGGCTGTCCTACGAGAGCTTCGCGATCAACGGCTGGCCGATCGTCCAGACCGTGGCGCAGGCGATGGCCGAGTTGCGCCGCAAGACCCCCTCCAGCATCTGCATGTTCACCGCCGGTGCCCTGGAGCAGGGCCGCAACGGCTGGACCCACCAGCGCCCGGAGATCGAAAACTACTTCGCCGCGCAGATGCGCAACGGCAACGTCTACCCGTTGTTCCCCTGCGACGCCAACCAGATCCAGGTCGCCTACGACTGGGCGCTGGGCACCCACAACAAGAGCATCGTCCTGATCGCCTCGAAGTCGCCGCTGCCGGTGTACACCACGCTGGAGCAGGCGCGGGAAGGCATAGCACGCGGCGCGGTGACACTGTACGAAAGTGCGGTTGGAGGAAAAACCGTGGTGTTTGCCGTCACCGGCGACATGGTCCTGCTGCCGGTGTTCGAGGCCAAGGACCAGCTCGAAGCCGCCGGCCACAAGGTCCGCATCGTCAGCGCCGCCAACCCGCGCCGCCTGTACCGGCCGACCGACGTGGCCTGGGACACGGTTTCCGAGCCGGACAACGCCTTCATGGACGACGACCACTTCAACGCCCTGTTCGACGGCGACGTGTTGATCGGCGTCAGCGGCGGCCCCTCCGGCCCGCTGGAGCCGATCATGCTGCGCACCCGTGCCGGCAAACGCGACGTGATGGCCTGGAAACGCGGCGAAACCACCGCCAGCCCGGGCGAGATCATGGCGTTCAACGGGCTGACGGGGGAAGCGATGGCGGCGCGGGCGATGGCGTTGCTGGGCTAATTGAATCGTCATTCCCGCGAACGCGGGAATCCAGAGCGTCAATCAAACCAGGTTTTGAATGGCAATCAGAGGAACGAACTGGATTCCCGCTTTCGCGGGAATGACGGGCTAAAGGACACCATGACCCCCACCAAAATCATCGTGCTCGACGACGACCCCACCGGCTCGCAGACGGTGCATTCCTGCCGCCTGCTGACCCGCTGGGATGTCCCCACGCTGGAAGAAGCGCTGCTCGACGCCGCGCCTCTGTTCTTCGTCCTGACCAACACCCGGGGCATGGACGCGGCACACGCCGCCGCCGTGACCCGCGCGGTGTGCCGCAACCTGAAGCTGGCGCTGGATGCACTATCGGCCCAGGGCATCGACCTCAACCCGATCTTCGTCAGCCGCTCGGATTCCACCCTGCGCGGGCATTACCCGGTGGAAACCGATGTGATGGCGGAAGAATTGGGACCGGGTTTGGGTGGAATTGACGCGCATTTCCTCACCCCCGCCTTCTTCGAGGGCGGCCGCTTCACCCGCGACAGCATTCACTATCTGGTCGTCAATGGCGTGCCGACCCCCGTGCATGAAACCGAATTCGCGCGCGATTCGGTGTTCGCCTACCACCACAGCTATCTGCCCGATTACGTGGAAGAAAAGACCGCTGGCCGGATCAAGGCGGGTGAGGTCGAACGCTTCCTCCTGGATGACGTGCGCGGCGATGTCTCAAGTCGCCTCCTGGCCCTGGAAGGCAATCGCTGTTGCGTGGTCGATGCCGAAACCCAGGCCGACCTCAACCATTTCGCCGCGCAACTGCAAGCAGCGGCGGCGCAGGGCAAGCGCTTCCTGTTCCGCTCCGCCGCCAGCCTGTTGACCGCCCTGGCGAAACTGCCGCCGCAGCCGGTGGCCGCCGAGGCGATGCACGAGTACGTGAGAAACGGCAAGCCCGGCGCGGTGATCGTCGGTTCGCATGTAAAGAAGACCACGGCGCAACTGGAAAAGCTGCTGGAGGAACCCGGCGTGCTCGCCATCGAGGTGGACGTGGATCGCATCGAAGGCGAACGCACCGAACTCCTGCAAAACGTGCTGGATCAAGCCAAGCGGGGGCACGAAGCGGGTGCGACTTCGGTGATCTACACCAGCCGCGTCGAACGCCAATTCCCCGACCAGGCCGCGCGCCTGGCCTTCGGCGAGGCGGTATCCGGCTTCCTCATGGACGTGGTACGCGGCCTGCCCGCCAGCCTGGGCTTTCTCATCAGCAAGGGCGGCATCACCTCCAACGACGTGCTCTCCGACGGCCTCGCCCTGAAATCCGCAAGCGTGCTCGGGCAAATCCTCCCCGGCTGCTCGGTAGTGCGCTGCCCCGCCGACCACCCCCGCTTTCCCGACCTGCCGGTGGTGATCTTCCCCGGCAACGTCGGCGACGACGACGCCCTGGCGACGGTGGTCCGAAGGCTTTCGGCATAATTGGTCGCATGAACCGAGATTGTCCATTAGCCCTTTATCCACGAAATCGTAGGGTGCGCCGTGCGCACCATTAAGCGTAAATCGGTGCGCACGGCGCACCCTACGTTCCAATGAACAATCTCGGATGAACCCCGCCTTCCTCGTCGCCCTGCGTGCCGCCCTCCCGCCCCACACCCTGCTGATCGAGGCCGAGGCCCTGCGCCCTTACGAGTGCGATGGCTTATCCGCCTATCGCCAGGTGCCGTTGGCGGTGTGTCTGCCGGAGACCCTGGAGCAGGCGCGTGAAATCCTGAAAATCTGCCGTGAGCATCACGTTCCGGTGGTCGCGCGCGGTGCCGGCACCGGGCTATCCGGCGGCGCCTTGCCCTTGGCTGACGGCGTGGTGCTGTCGCTGGCGCGGTTCAACCGCATCCTGGAAATCGACCCCGACAACCGCCTGGCACGGGTGCAGCCGGGGGTGCGCAACCTGGCCATTTCCGAAGCCGTTGCCCCCCTGGGCCTGTATTACGCACCCGACCCGTCCTCGCAGATCGCCTGTTCCATCGGCGGCAATGTGGCGGAAAACTCGGGCGGCGTGCACTGCCTGAAATACGGGCTCACCGTGCATAACGTGCTGGCGCTGAAAGTGCTGACGATGGACGGCGAGTTGCTGGAAATCGGCGCGGCCAGTCTGGACAGCCCCGGCTACGACCTGCTGGCCTTGATGACCGGCTCGGAAGGGCTGTTGGGCGTGGTGGTGGAAGTCACCGTGAAATTGCTGGTGAAACCGGAACGCGCCCAGGTGCTGCTGGCGGCATTCGCCTCGGTGGAAACGGCGGGGGCAGCGGTGGCCGCCATCATCGCTGCCGGCATCCTGCCCGCCGGGCTGGAGATGATGGACAACCTGTCGATCCGCGCCGCCGAGGATTTCGTCCACGCCGGCTACCCGGTGGACGCCGCCGCCATCCTGTTGTGCGAACTCGACGGCGGCAACGCCGAAGTTTCGGAACAGATCATGGCGCTGCGCGAGGTGCTGTTCGCCGCCGGCGCCGTGGAAGTGCGCACGGCGGAAGACGAAGCCCAGCGCATGAAATTCTGGGCCGGCCGCAAAGGCGCCTTCCCGGCGGTGGGCCGCATCAGCCCGGATTACTACTGCATGGACGGCACCATCCCGCGCCGGCACCTCGCCCGAGTGCTGAAGCGCATCGGCGAACTGTCCGAGCACTACGGCCTGCGCGTGGCCAACGTATTCCACGCCGGTGACGGCAATCTGCACCCACTCATCCTGTTCGACGCCAACCAGCCCGGTGAGATGAAGCAGGCCGAGGATTTCGGCAGCGACATCCTCAGGCTGTGCGTGGAAGTGGGCGGCACCGTGACCGGCGAGCATGGCATCGGGGTGGAAAAACTCGACGCCAGTTGCAGCCAGTTCACTGCCGCCGAACTCGCCCAGTTCCACGCCATCAAGGCCGCCTTCGACCCCGCCGGCCTGCTCAACCCCGGCAAGGCCGTGCCCACCCTGCATCGTTGCGCCGAAATGGGGCGGATGCATGTCACCGGCGGCGAATTGCCCTTTCCGGAATTGCCGAGGTTTTGACGTGATGACAAGCCAGCAATTCGTAGGTTGGGCAAAGCGAAGCGTGCCCAACATTGGGGCGCCCCAATGTTGGGCACGCCTACGGCTTTGCCCAACCTACGCGCTACGGTGAAATTGTATGGAAACCCTGCTCATCGACCACGTCCGCCAGGCCATCGCCGACCGCACCCCGCTGTGCATCCAGGCCGGCGGCAGCAAGGCCTTTTACGGCCGCCACTGCCAAGGCGAACCGCTGGAGGTCTCCGGACATTCCGGCGACATCCGCTACGAGCCTTCCGAACTGGTGCTCACCGCCCGCGCCGGCACGAAGCTTTCCGAGATCGAAGCGCTGCTGGCGGCGAACAATCAGATGCTGCCGTTCGAACCGCCGCATTTCTCCCCGGCCGCCACCCTCGGCGGCATGGTTGCCGCCGGCCTTTCCGGCCCGCGCCGGCCCTGGGGCGGCTCGGTGCGCGATGCGGTGCTCGGGGTGAGGTTGCTCAACGGCCGTGGCGAAGTGCTGCGGCTGGGCGGCCAGGTGATGAAGAACGTCGCCGGTTACGACCTCTCGCGCCTGATGGTGGGCGCGCTGGGGACGCTGGGGGTGCTGCTGGAAGTGTCGATCAAGGTTCTGCCGCGACCGGCTGAGGAACGCACCCTGGTGTTCGAACTGGATAGTGTGGCCGCCGCCACCCGCCAGATCGAATGGGGCCGCCGGCCGCTGCCGCTGTCCGCCACGCTGTTTCAGGATGCTCGCCTGCATGTGCGCCTGTCCGGCAGTGCCCAGGGCGTGCAAGCCGCGCGCGCGGCAATGGGCGGCGAGGAGGTGCGTTCCCACGCTGGAGCAGTGCGTTCCCACGCTGGAGCATGGGAACGAGATATCTGGGCCGAAGTACGCGATCAGACCCTGGCGTTGTTCCTCACCGCCACGCCGCTTTGGCGTGTCTCCCTTCCCGCCGCCGCGCCAGCTTTGCCGGGCGAGCGCCTGACTGAATGGGGCGGCGCGCTGCGCTGGCTGGCTACCGACGAATCCGGTGAAACGCTGCGCCAGCGTGTCGCCACCCTGGGCGGCCATGCCACGCTGTTTCGCGGTCACGATGGCAGCGGCGAGGTCTTCCATCCCCTGCCCCCGGCCATGCTGGCGCTGCACCAGCGGGTGAAACAGGCACTCGACCCGCACGGCCTGTTCAACCCCGGCAAGCTGTACCAAGGGCTCTGATGCAAACCCATCTCGCTGACTTCATCCGCGACACGCCGCAAGGACAGGAAGCCGCAGCGATCCTGAGAAGCTGCGTGCATTGCGGCTTCTGCAACGCCACCTGCCCCACCTATCAGCTCCTGGGCGACGAACTGGACGGCCCGCGCGGACGCATCTACCTGATGAAGCAGATGCTGGAAGGACAGCCGGTGACCCGCGTGACGCGCGATCACCTGGATCGCTGTCTCACCTGCCGCAACTGCGAAACCACCTGCCCCTCCGGCGTGCAGTACGGCCGCCTGATCGACATCGGCCGCGAGGTGGTGGAAAAACTGAGCCCGCGCCCGCTGGGTGAACGCTTGCTGCGTAGGGGGCTGCGACGGACTTTGGCTTCGCCGAGGCTGTTTGGCTCGTTGCTGAAACTGGGGCGGGGCGTGAGTTGGGCGCTACCGGGTGGATTACGCGAACATCTGGCACCCCGTAGCCCGGATGGAGCGCAGCGGAATCCGGGCTACGAAGTGGGGCACCCACTCACCCGCCGCATGCTGATCCTCGAAGGCTGCGTGCAACCCACCCTCGCTCCGGAAACCAACCTCGCCGCCGCCCGCGTTCTCGGCTACCTCGGCATCCAGCTCATCGCCGCGCCCGAGGCCGGTTGCTGTGGCGCCATCGACCAGCACCTGGCCGCACCGGAAGCCGCGAAAGCGGCCATGCGCCGCAACATCGACGCCTGGTGGCCCACTATCGAAACAGGTGCCGAAGCCATCGTCATGACCGCCAGCGGCTGCGGCAGCACGGTCAAGGAATACGGCCAGCACCTGCGCGACGACCCGGCTTATGCCGAAAAAGCCGCGCGCGTCTCCCGCCTTACCCTGGATCTGGCCGAGGTGCTGGCGCGTGAAGACCTGAGCCACCTGCGCAAAGGCGCGCCGCGCCGCGTCGCCTTTCACCCGCCGTGCAGCCTGCAACACGGCCAGAAAGTGCGCGGCGTGATCGAGGCCATCCTCACCGGCCTGGGCCACGAACTGGTGCCGGTGCAGGAAGCGCACCTCTGCTGCGGCTCCGCCGGCACCTATTCCCTGTTGCAGCCGGAACTCTCCGGCCAACTGCGCGAACGCAAGCTCACCCATTTACAGGCGGCGAAACCCGACCTCATCGCCACCGCCAACATCGGCTGCCAAAGCCACCTCGCCGCCGCCGGCGGGGTGCCGGTGGTGCACTGGATCAGCTTGCTTGCGGAGTAGGATGTGGCGAGGTACGAACCGCATCAATCGTGAGCGATGCGGGTTGGCGACTACAAAACGAGGAAGGGGCAGGCAATGGCGATCACCGATTGGCCCGAGGGCGAACGACCCCGGGAAAAACTGCTGCAACGCGGAGCGGAAGCCCTTGCCGATGCGGAGTTGCTGGCCATCTTTCTGCGTGTGGGCGTCACCGGGAAAAGCGCGGTCGATCTGGCGCGCGACCTGTTGCAGCACTTCGGCAGCCTGACCCGTCTGTTCAACGCGGCTCAAGCCGAGTTCAGCGCCTTCCCCGGCATGGGCCCGGCCAAATACGCGCAATTGCAGGCGGTGCTGGAAATGGCCCGGCGCGCGCTCGGCGAGGACATGAAACAGGGCGACGCCCTCAACTCGCCGCGCGCGGTACGCGATTACCTGCGCTTGCGCCTGGGTGGCCGCAACCATGAAATATTCATGGTGGTGTTTCTCGACGCGCAGAACCGCGTGCTCGCCGCCGAGGAAATGTTTCGCGGCACACTCACCCAAACTTCGGTTTATCCCCGCGAAATTGTCATCCACGCCCTGCGCCACAACGCCGCCGGGGTGATCCTGGCGCACAACCACCCGTCCGGCGTCGCCGAACCCTCGCAAGCCGACCGCTGGCTGACCGACCAGTTGAAAACCGCGCTCGGCCTGGTCGATGTGAAGGTAATCGACCATTTCATCGTCGCCGGCAGTGAAGGTTTTTCGTTCTGCGAACGCGGTTGGCTTTGACCACGGAAAAACCCACGTAGCCCGCGTAGCCCACGTAGCCCACGTAGGATGGGTTGAGCGATAGCGAAACCCATCAATCCATCCGTACCGCCGCCTGATGGGTGTCGCTATCGCTCAACCCATCCTACGCAACGGGTCGATGTGAAGGTAATCGACCATTTCATCGTCGCCGGCAGTGAAGGTTTTTCGTTCTGCGAACGCGGTTGGCTTTGACCACGGAAAAGGTTTCGCGTATAAAGGCCGACTTTCCGTATTCGTGTATCAGGGATAATTATCATGGCCCGTGTATGTCAGGTGACCGGCAAAAAGCCGATGGTGGGTAACAACGTTTCCCACGCCAATAACAGAACCAAGCGTCGTTTCCTGCCCAATCTGCAATCCCGCCGTTTCTGGGTGGAGAGCGAGAACCGTTGGGTACGTCTGCGTGTCACCAATGCCGCGCTGCGCACCATCGACAAGAACGGCATCGAGTCCGTCCTGGCCGATCTGCGCGCGAGTTCGTCAACTAAAAGCGCACTGTAAGGAGAACGATCATGGCTAAAGGCGGACGTGAAAAGATCAAGTTGGAGTCCACTGCGGGCACCGGCCATTTCTACACCACCACCAAGAACAAGAAGACCATGCCCGGCAAGATGGAGATGAGCAAGTTCGATCCCGTCGTCCGCAAGCATGTGGCTTACAAGGAAATCAAGCTGAAATAGGCGCCGCGTTGTTTGCGGTTCCGCAAAAACCCCGCAGAGGCGGGGTTTTTTGTCGTCCGCGCAAGTACCACAATGCGCTGCACCCCTTCCGTGCCTTTCCGTCGGAGAAGTTCGTCCATGCCCCACTCGTCCCAGTTCAGCATCGCTCCGCATCTGGCGGGCATTGCGCTGGAACACACGGGCGACGGAATCATGATTACGGATGCCGACAACCGTATCGTCTACGTGAACCGCGCCTTCAGCGAAGTCACCGGCTATACGCCGGAAGAGGCGATCGGCGAAACCCCCGCCCTGTTCAAGTCCGGCCATCATGATGCGGCGTTCTATCAGGGCATGTGGCGCGCGCTACGCGAAGCAGGCCAATGGCAGGGCGAGATCTGGGATCGCCGCAAGAATGGCGACATCTACCCGGAGCGGCTCAGCATCACCGCCGTGCGTGATGGCGACGGCCACATCGAATGCTATGTGGCGGTGTTCACCGACATCCAGGCGCTGCTACGCGCGGAAGAGAAGTTGCAACGCCTCACTCGCTTCGATGCGCTCACCGAGCTACCCAACCGCGCCCAGCTCAGCGAGCGCCTGCACCAGTTGGTGGAAGCATCGCGCAGCAACAACCAGTTGCTCGCCGTCATGCTGCTCGACCTCGACGGCTTCAAGAACCTCAATGACCGCTATGGCCATGCCCTGGGCGACCGGGTTCTGGTGGCCATTGCGCAGCGCCTGAAACAGGTGGCGCGCAGCAGCGATGTGGTGGCGCGCCTGGGCGGCGACGAGTTTGCCCTGGTGCTGCGCGGCCTGCCGCACATGGACGAAGTGGAACGGGTGGCCGGGCGCATCCTGGTTCTGGCCGGCGCGCCCTGCGAGATCGACGGCCAGCGCTACGAACTGACCGCCAGCCTCGGCATCACCCTGTTTCCTTTCGACAGCGCCGACCCGGACACCCTGCTGCGCCATGCCGACCAGGCCATGTACCAGGCCAAGGAAGGCGGCCGCAACCGCTACCACCTGTTCGACGCGGAACAGGACCAGCAGGCACAGACCCGGCGCCAGTTGCTCGACCGCCTCGCCGGCGGCCTGGCCAACGACGAACTGGTGCTGCACTACCAGCCCAAGGTCAACCTGCGTACCGGCCAGGTAGTCGGCGTCGAAGCGCTGCTGCGCTGGCAGCATCCGGAACTGGGCCTGTTGCTGCCCGGCACTTTCCTGCCGCATATCGAGCATCACGATCTGATCGTGGAAACCGGAGAATGGGTGGTACGCCAGGCGCTGGCCCAGATCACCGCCTGGGATCGGGCCGGACTGACCATCCCGGTAAGCGTCAACGTGGCGGCGCGGCAACTGCTGCGGAAAGACTTCGTGGACTGCATGCGCCACTGCCTGGGTGATTTCCCGGATGCGCCGCCAGGGCGCCTGGAACTGGAAATCCTCGAATCGGCGGCGCTGGAGAACACCCGCCATGTGCGCGGCGTGATCGAGGCCTGCTGGGGCATGGGCGTGGGTTTTGCCCTGGACGACTTCGGCACCGGCTATGCCTCGCTTTCCTACCTGCGCGACATTCCCGCCGAGACCCTGAAAATCGACCAGAGCTTCGTGCGCGACGTGCTCGAAGACAGCGACGACCTGACCCTGGTGGAAGGCATCATCGGCCTGGCCACCGCCTTCCGCCGCACCGTGGTGGCCGAGGGGGTGGAGACCCCGGAACAGGGGGTGCTGCTCATGCGCCTGGGTTGCGACATCGCCCAGGGCTACGGCATTGCCCGGCCGATGCCGGCTGCGGATGTCGTGGCCTGGATCGCCGCCTACCAGCCCGACCCACAGTGGGCGCTGTGGGCCGACACCCACTGGGAAATGAGCGATTTCCCGCTCCTGGTGGCGCAGTACGATCACATCAAATGGGTGCGCCGCATCCTGCTCTACATGGATGGCGCCACCCTGCAACTGGGCTCCGCTGAGCTCTGCGACCACCACCAGTGCCGCTTCGGACATTGGTATTACGGCCACGGCCGGCGCCGCTACGGCCGGCTTCAGGAATTCACTGACCTGGAACCCATCCACATCGCCGTACACCAGATCGGCCCCGAAATCGTCGAACTGCGCAAAGCCGGCAAACTGGAACAGGCGCGCGAACAAGTCCACGAGTTACTCGCATTGAAAGACCAGATACTGGAAAAACTTTCCAACCTGCAACACTGCGTGGCCGGAAAGTCCGCCGAGCCGGACTTCACCCAATTCGGGCTGTTCTGAGGCGGTGCTGTAGCACGCGTAGGGCGGAAAAGCGGCTTTATCGCGCCTTCCGCCGAATGTTTGGCATTCGGCGGATAACGCCGGCAAGAAGACGCCGGCTCATCCGCCCTACGCGCGCTGGGTGAGAAGGGCGCCGGCAAGACCAGTCTGCTGCGCTCCGTCGCCGCGCATCTACGCCACGACCCGCCGGCCTGGGCGGAACAGCACGCGTAGGGCGGAAAAGCGGCTTTATCGCGCCTTCCGCCGAATATTTGGCATTCGGCGGATAACGCCGGCAAGAAGACGCCGGCTCATCCGCCCTACGCGCGCTGTCCAGATTCACGTGGAATGGCTGTCCAGTTTGCCGTGGAATGGGTGTCCAGGTTGCGTGGAATACGCACCTTCCGCCGAATGTTTGGCATTCGGCGGATAACGCCGGCAAGAAGACGCCGGCTCATCCGCCCTACGCGCGCTGCCCTATAAGTAAGCACGCGTAGGGCGGAAAAGCGGCTTTATCGCGCCTTCCGCCGAATGTTTGGCATTCGGCGGATAACGCCGGCAAGAAGACGCCGGCTCATCCGCCCTACGCGCTGGTGGGTAGCGAAGCCGGGGGCGAAACCATCGCCTGCGCCTATCCGGACTTTCCCGACCATTTCGGCTTCTTCCTGCCACTCGCCGGCATCTCCACCATCACGGAGATCAAGGACAACCCCGTCGACGTGCGCGCCACCGGGAGGCTGAACAAGTTGTATGTCGAACTGCTGCGCGAGAACCCGGACTGGGCGAAAAACGAGCGCCGCGCCGACATGAACCACTTCATGGCCCGGCTGGTGTT
>JAUYFG010000168.1 GCA_030690985.1 Pseudomonadota bacterium | reverse complement strand
CTTTTGGCGGCTTAGTCCTTCGCTTAGTAGTTTCATCAGAAGCAACGCAGCCAGACGGCCCGAAAACCGTGCAATCGGGCGCGTAGCGGCGTCACCCGATTGGTGAGCGCAATCGGAGGCGCTAACGCCAGCATCCATGCGCCCTCACAAGGGCTAAGGAGCGGTCAACTGAGGTTTCTAGGTTCCAGCAACTTGCCGCGATCCGCTTCCATGTCCTCGATCTTTCGCAGCAGGGCATCCGGCGCTGTCGTTTCCGTGAGCAGGTCAGTAAGGCGTGCAACCTTGCGATCCAGGGCCGCGATTTCCTGGCCGATCTTTTCCGCTTCTCGTGCTTCTGCCCCAGGCGTTGCCGATTCCCTTGCCCTGGCCAGGATGGCGCTGATGAAGGCGGGCGCAAGCAGGTCGGAGGCGATGCGCTCCAGAATCGAGCGGTCCACCACTTCGGCCTTGATGTTCTTGCGTCCGCATCGGTAGCTGCCAGCGTTGCCATGCCACGGCGCGCCGTCCGGCGACTCCAATATCCCGGAGAGCAGATAGGCCGCTTTCGGTTTGGCGTAGCGTTTGGATCGCCCGGCCTCCAGCCTAGATAGCATGGCCTCAGCTTCCAGGTCGGTAATCAGCGGCTCGTGGTGTCCCGTTGAATGATCCATTCCGCGCGCGGCCGGCGCTTCGGCTGGCCGGGGCGCTCGCTGAGTTGCCCCCATACGCTGTGCCCGGCATAGGTGAGCGCGTTCCATTCGATGCCCACCAGGCCCGAAGACGTGAGCGTGACGCCGGCAAGTTCCGCCGCCCTTACCGCCGGCATGCCCTTGGCTCTCGCCTTGAGGTAGGCGGCGATTCGCGGCGCAGTCTCGACATCCTGCACCAGCCTTGACTTTGTGACCGGCGCGCCGTCGCGCATGGTGCCGGTTTCGATGTGTTCCAGGCGGTAACCGTAGGGGGCACGCCCACCGGCCCGGTATCCCTGGCGAACATTTTCCGCCATGCCGGCCATTCCCTTTTCGCGGCTCATGATGCTGTGCACTTCGTCCATGGCTTCCAGGACGCTTTCAAGGATGACCTGTGAAATCGGGTCAACCTCGGGCACCTTCGAAAACAGGATTTCCACCCCGGCCTTTTTGCACTCGTGGCGGAATGCCTGGGCGATGTAGCGACCGCGCGCGATGCGGGAGGTATCCAGCACAAGGACAACATCCCACTTCCGCGCGCGGTCCTTCATGGCGCGGATCAGGGCTTGGAAGCCTGGGCGTTGGTCCGTGCTGCCCGACTCTACGGCGTCGGAGAATTCATCCACCACCAACCCGCGTTTCTGCGCGAGGGTGTTCAGTTCGCTCCGTTGGGCGTCGATGCTGATGTCGTGGCGGTCTTTGCTGCTGCGGAGATAAAGGGCGGCGCGGCGCATGATGGCACCAGATGCAGTGGGCGGGGTTGATTCTGGACGCGCGCCAGCAACAACGGCAAGAGCAGTTCCGCCGCCAGGTCTGGCGATGGAGCGTTTGCCGCTGTAATGGTGAGGCTGGCCGGCGCGCGAGGCATGCTAGATCAGCGCTTGAAGTACCCGCCCGTCTTCGCCTTCACGGCCGCCCGGCGCAAGTAGGCGTGTTGCGGCTTGCCCATCTTGTCGGCCATGTCCGGCGCGATCTGTGCCACGCGGCGGCGCAGGCGCAACAGGTTGATGGAAACCACGTTGGTGCCGTGGAGCAAAGGTTTTATATCGGGACGCGGTTTCATGCGGCGGCCTCCATTCGGGCTTGGCGAGTTGGGAAGGGGATGACCTGGGCGGTCTGGATGCTGGCCAGCAGGTCGCCCAGGCGGGTCTGCATGGCTTCGAGTTCGTTGGTGATGGCGTTCTCGCGGAATGCTTGGCGAAGGCGGATGTTTTCGGCCTCCAGGGCGGCCATGTCCGCTTTGTAGCGGGCGTTTTCTAGCCGGTGGGTTTCTAGTTCGCCGCGCAGGAATACCAAGGCGGTGAAGTCTTCCGGCCCGACTTCTTGCCGGCCCACGTTGGGCGATACAAGACAGCCATCCTTGCCGAAGTGCCAGCCGTCCCAAATGGCATGACTCAGCCGGTAGGCGGTGGACGTGTAAACCAGCCGGAGAAGCTCGAAGGCCATGAACGGGGCCGGCTGGTCGCCGCGCTCCCATGCCTGATACTTGCGCAGCTTCACGCGCAGATAGGCGGCAACCTGTGCCTGGGTGACGTTCAGGCAATGCCGGCGCAGGTGCTTGAGGTTGACCGGCCCCACGGTGAGTTTCTGCGACTGCTGCACCCAGAGCGGGTGATATCCGGGGAAGGCTTGCTCTATGTCCGGATCAGTCGGTTCGATGGCCTGCATCCAGTAGGACCATTGCGTTTTTTCGCTCTGGCCTTGGGCGCGGGGCTTCGCGGTTTTCTTGCAAACCGGCTTGAGTTGCTTATTATTTGTGCAGGTCTGGGCTTGCATGGTCGCTCCCGGACTTAACACCGGGGTGGAAACCGTGGCGGTCTCCACCCCAACCCCCTCCCCCAGGCCGATTTCCAGGCCCTTCAAAAGCTCCCCGCGTACAGTTATTTACACGAGTCCAAGGGTCGGAAATCCCGGCCTTCCGACGCATTTCCCACGTGTGTTCGCGGGTTTCAAGCCGATGACCACCCCGTTCAACCCCTCGAATGACACGCACCGTTTCATCCGGATAGCGCCCGCTTGGGCGTTCCTCAGTCCAAAGAGAGAGCGGCGCGGCGGTCTGGGCTTTGCTGAAGGCGTGCCAGTCGCCCGCGTCGGCGGCCTGCCAGTGCGGCAGAAATACAGCCTCTAAGGGCGCTTCACGCTGGCGGCGCAGTTCCCGCCATAGCGTTATCTTGACGGTGCCGAAGAAAGAGAACTGCCGCACGCCATGCGCCCGCGCCCAGGCGGCGGGGCGAGGTAGGACGTTGCCGGGTTCCAGCCCTTCGGCTTGCAGGTCGAGTTGCTGGCCGGCTTCGATGCCGCCGATGTTCTTGGTGATGTACTTCGCCAGATAGGCTGGCGCGCCGCCCTTGGCTTTGTCGATGCGCTCCACCTGGATGCGGTGTTTCTTCGCGCCCGGTTCGTCCGGGTCGAATCGCTCAAGGTAGTACTCCCGGAACATGGCCAGAGCCTCGCGCTCGTCTCGTGGACCCACGAAAAACAGCATGTGCCAGTGCGGCGCGCCGTCCTTGTGCGGCTCTTCCACCCGCACGCCCATGTGTTCGATGCCGCGTCGATGCAGGGCAGCGCGCACGTTCTCCCATTGGGTTTGCAGGTGGTCATGGGCTTGCCTGGGGGTGGTGCCGTCGAACTTGCGATTCCTGGCGCCGTCCGGCCTCGGGTGCATCCGGCTCGGACAAGTCAGCGTGATGAACAGCCCCGCCCATCCGAGTTCTTCGGCCACGGTTTCCATGCCCTTCGTCCGGATCATCATTTCCGTGAAGCGGTGTTTCGGGTTCGACTGCCCGGCCTCGAAGACTTCCGCCAGTTCCAACACGTCGCCGCGCTCGTTGAACATTTCATAGGCGGCGAGAAACAGGCGGTCGCGGCGGGCCTTCTGGTTGAGGCGGTGAAAGGTGGCGTCGGAAAGGTATTGCCCGGCCTTGGCATGCACCAGCCCGGCCCGGATGGCGACCTCTTCGCGGCGGCGCAGGGTTTCCCGACTCAGGACGTGACGCCACCACCTCGGGGCGGTCATGCGGGCGGCCATGCCTGACGTGCTCTTGCCTTTCGGGTAGTCGATGCCGAGGCGGTCGCAGATGTTCAACAGCATGGCGCGAACCGTGATTTCCGCCCTGGCCACGCCGGAGAGCAGCAGCTTTTCCACCCTTGCGGCGGTGGTTTTGGCCAGGTTGCGCACGTCTTCATCGCTGGCGCTCAGGTTCAAGGTTTCGCCCTCGAACAGGCCCGCCACGCTGTCGCGTATCCAGGTGTTCGCGGCCTGTTCGCCTTCGGTTGCGTCTTGCTGCCGGTATTCCGTCAGCAGATGGCCCCGGAATTCATCGGGCACGCTGGCCAGGGTGCTGGCCACATAGGGGCGCGCGGTGACGTGCCGCACGTTGCCGATAATCTCCGGGCCGATTTCCGGATTTCCCCAGCGCCGCATTTCATCGGCATAGACGGCCCGCGTCAGGGCGTCTCGTTCCTGGGCAAGGATGACGGTGGGCATCATGTCAATGCACCGCCCGCACAGCGGCCTTGATGCGGTGCGCGCTGTAGAGGAAGGCGGCGGCTTCGCTGGCCTTGTCTTCGCGCAGGTGCAGGGCGGCGGCGGTGTCCTGGGTGACGTGATAGCCGTCCTTGAAGACCTGGGCCACGTAGCCCTCGGCCGCCTGCACCCAAAGCACGCAGGTCTGTTTCTTTAGGTTGTCGGCGCGGTTCATGGCGTGACCTCCCCCGGCTGCATCTTCCTGGCCAACATGTAACACGTGGCGTTTTCGGCCTTGGCGATGGCGGCTCTGGCGGCCGCTTCGGCCCGGTCGCGCTCAGGGCCGCCGATGTCGTCTTGCAGGTGCAGCAGGTCGCGCAGGGCTTCGAGCAGGTCGGGCGCGCCGGCGATCAGGGCGCGCATCTGCTCGCAGGTCATGTCTTGCCGGCCCCACATGGCCAGCGGGTCGAGAATCAGGCCGTTCATAGTCCGCGCTCCTCCAGGTCGCGCACCCAGCGCTTGAGGCGGGTGGCGGTGGCCTTGATGGCTTTCTGCTGTTCGGTCTTGAGTTCGTCCAGGCCCGGCCTTCGAGGTACTCGGGCAGGCTGGCGGCGCTCAGAAAAAAGCGGCGCTCGGGGTAATCCAGGCGCAAATCCCAGAAGGCGCGCAACGGGTCGGATTC
The DNA here is from genome assembly GCA_030690985.1 of Pseudomonadota bacterium. GTDB lineage: Bacteria > Pseudomonadota > Gammaproteobacteria > Burkholderiales > Thiobacillaceae > PFJX01. The sequence continues at coordinate 5,679 of JAUYFG010000168.1, read as the reverse complement.
CCCGTTGAGGATGGCCCAACAAGCGGCGATGCCTGGGTGAGGGTGGACGGTGTGTGTGGTGGCTTGCATGGTCTTGTCTCCGGTGGCGGCGGATGGTGTGAGGGGTCAGGCGGTGGGGGTGCGGGGCTTCTTGATGGGTTTGATTTCGGCGCTGATCAGCCCTTTGCAGGCTTCCGACTAGCCCCCGGTGTTGCCGAAGGCTTGGCCGGCGAGTTCGGCCGCCAGCTTGTCGGCGTCGATTTCCAGAGTTACGCGGTAATCGCCCGGCTCCCGCTCGGGCGCATTGCGGCGCAGGTGGCCATAAATGCGGCTGGCCTTCTTCAAGGTGACGGTGCGCTTGATCTTCATCGCGTCCCCCTCATGCCTTGGCCGGCTTGGCCTGACTCGCCTTGATGGCGATGAACAGGGCGGCCAGGATGCCGAGAACGATCAGGACGGACGGGGGCGGCATCTTGCCGGGCGTGATGAGGGGGACCGGGCATTTCATGCCGCTTCCCCTTCGATCAGCATGCCGACGCGCTTGGCCGGGGCCTCGGGTTCGGCTGCTTTATCGGCGGTTGCGGACTTGGGCGTCAGCGCCGCTCCCATGTCGTGCAGAGAACCGGAAAGCAGGGTGGCCATCAGGTCGCCGATGGTCTTCACCTCGCGGTAATCGACGCCTTCGGTCATGTTGGCCAGGGGCACCAGTGCGCGGCCTTGCAGGTGGCGGAACAGCAGGAAGTTTTCCGCGAGCAAGCCGAAGACCTCTTGCAGGCGCGATTCCGTTACGTCGTTCCATTCGCTGAACAGGCCCGGCTCGGCGGGCTTGTCCATCAAGGCGCGGATGGTCGCGTCGTTTTCATCCATGCGCGCCAGGGCGGCGGCGATCTGCTCGCCGTCCAGGGCGGGCGACAGGCTGAAATGCCGCACACACAACAAGGCGCGGGTGAGGTCTTCGCGGTTGTCCAGGTCGGCGAGGGTGGCCGGCGCGGGCGGGCTGTCGGGTTCGTCGCCCTGGCCAGACTCATCGAACGCCAGGCCCTTGGCCTCGAAGTGCTCGCGCAGGCGTTGCAGCAACTCGGGTTGCAGGTTGCGGCTGCCGGCCCGGAACTCAGACAGGTATTGCCGGTTGATGCCCACCTCACGGGCCACTTCGGCCACGTTGGTGCGGACGGTTTGCAGGGCAGCCACGAAATCGGCGGCGGTGAAGAGGGGGGCGGGGGTGTTGGTGATGGCCATGTCGCTATCAGCTCCGAAACAAAGTAACGATTCGTAGAGTAGCGACTATTTTTTGCGTATCAACTCATATTAATAATAATGTCACGTTATTGATTCTTTTTCTGGCAACAAAAAAGCCCGGAATAGCTTGCCGGGCTTCGCGTGGTAGGTTGATTTGTCAGGTCTTCGGCGGGTTCTTGGCCCTGCGGATTTGATCATTCCAAACCATGTCACCCGCTTTTTTCCCCGCCACGAACTTGTTCCAGAACTCAATATCTCGCGCCATCGTTCCTGCCCACTCCTGTAGCAGCATGGCGAGTGCGCTTGTCTTTGGGTGCATCTCCTTGGATTCCGCCCCCAGCATCAACCAGTTGGCCGACACATCTAGGGCATCACACAGAATGCGAATCTCCCGCGCCCCAGGCATGGCCTGTCCGGATTCGTAGCGGTGTAGGGATGCTTTCGATACCCCCTGCCCTTCTCCATCTACCAGCCTACAAAGCCGGCTCAAGTCTTCAACGCTTAAACCGTCCTGAATTTCCGCCCGTCGCTTGCGGATGCGCTCCCCGATACCAGCCTCCGGGGGCACGTAACCGGCGATCTTCTGCCCCGCTTCGCTCCCCTGTTCTGCGGTGGTTGACATTTCTGTTTCCGCCTTGGGTGGTGTGTCCGACGCGGCGGATTGACGCTGTTTTTTCATGTCAGGCGGCGTCCTTCATTCGTTGCAATCCTGCGTATCTAGGGCGTCTGACGCCATTTCATCAAAATCAAGCCCCATCGCCCACCATCGCTTTGAAGGGCGTCTGAACAACGCCGCTCCGCTCGCGCGCTTGGCTTCTGCAATGGCAAGGATCAAGTCTGTTTTCGCTTCGACTTGTTCGTCGCTGTACACCCGCCCGGCCTTGATGTCCTTCAACCCCTTCATGACCTGGCGCTCGTACCGCTGCCGCGCCAAAGCCTGCATTTGCTTCGCCCGCTTCATGCTGCCCGCACTTCCGGAAACGCCCCGGCCCGCTTGGCTATCTTGGCAAAGTCCCGGTCGAAGGTGGCCAGGGCTTCATCCTGAGCGCTCATGGCCAGGTGCAAGGCGTCGGCGAAGCCCATGCCTTCCTCGTACCAGCGCAGGGCGTAAAGCAGGCCGTCGAGTGGGCGGATGGTGAAGTTGGGCAGGCCAGCCAGCAGGCGGAAGGCGCGGGTGACATCCTGCCGGCTGCAATCGCTGATTTCCAGCACCCAGGCCAGTTCGAGCAGGACCGTTACCGGTGCGGTGATTCGTTCCGCCCCCTCGATCAGGATGCGCGCTCGTTCGAACTGGTCGGCATCATCCTTGAGCAGGTAGCGGGCGAGGATGTTGGTATCCAGGGCGATCATGATTTGCTGGCGTCGTCTTGGGCCTTGAGCATGCGGCCGATGGCGGCTTTCTGCTGTGACTCACTCATTGGCTGGCGGCCCGGCCGGTAGAGGCAGCCCGCCGCCTGCGCGTGGGTGGTCGGCTCCACCATCGGAACGGGGGTCAGCCGGATTTGACCGTCCACGTAGACGACAGAGAACTCCATCCCTTCCGAAAGGTGGGCGGTTTCCCGTACATCCTTGGGGATGACAATCTGCCCACGGCTGGAGAGTTTGACGGTTTCCACGGCGGCGGCTCCATGAGTAAGACGCGCATCTTACCGCCGGTCCTGCCGCCTAGATAACCCCGGCCAACTGCAAAGACAGTGAACGGCTGGCCCGCACCCGCAACGGCCTGACCGCCCAGCCCTGCGATACCTCGATTGTGGGGACGCCAGAAACAGCAACAACGGCTCGCAGCGATGCGGGCCGTTGTTGTTTGTGCCGTGACTAGATTGCCGTCCGTGTCGAAGCGTTTGCATCAACCTCTCGCATCTTGCGCACCACGGCTTCCGCCATGTCTTCCACTGCCATGGCGTGACTTGCCTGGGGTTTTGCCCAGTCCCTGGATTATCGGTGCGTTGGCGGTCAGCAGCGCCTCGCGCTTGCCCGGCCAGTTGAGCTGATAACGCTCCTGCGGCCCCTCGACGATGGACGAAGAGATCTCCTGCCGCAGCAGGTCGAAGTCGATGGCCTGCTTCACTTCGCCCTTGGCGTCGCGCGCTTCGGTGACGCAATTGGGGAACAGTTCGGCCAGCCGGGCGACGTTGGCGGTGGTCAGGTCGGGGGAATGCATTTGGAGTTTTTGCAGGGTCATTTTTTGCCTTGATGGGTGAGCTGCCGCCCCTTGGAGGTCAGGCAATATTTTTGGGTGGGGCTTTTGGGGGCGTCGGGTTGTGTCATTGCGATCACCCCGACGGCCAGGGCAGGCAGCAGGTAGGCATCACGGAAGTGGTTTTCATGCTTGAGACCAAGAGCACCCTGAATTTCTGTCCGTTTCATTTCGCCCGACATGACGGCTAACAGCCGAGCAACTTCCTCGGTTACTTCCTCGGTTACTTGCATGGTCTCCCCACCGACATGAGACAAGGCGAGTTCCGGCTTACGCCAGATGAGGGTGACGAAGCCGTCGGTCTGCTTGAATACCGGCTCTTGCAGGCCGTGCGCGGCGCAGCGTTCGATCATGTCGCCGATGCCGGTGCCCATGCGTTCGATGTATTGGGCGAGGTACAGGGGTTCGGCAATCAGCGGGTTGGCTGGGTAAGAGCCGTGCGGCTGGCGCAGGGTTTGCAGGTTCAGCGCGGAAGGCAGATGGCCGGGGTTCCAGATTTCCAGCCGGTCGGCGAACAACATCACCTGCACGCTGGCGGTGCTGGTGTAGTCGCGGTGGGCGATGGCGTTGACGATGGCTTCCGAGACGACTTCGGGCGGAATTTCATAGGCCACCGGGGCCTGCGCGCTGAGCGCGCGGGTGCCCACGGCGAGGTTGATCTTGGACAGCACGAAGTTCACCGCCTGGTCCACCTGCTCGAACAGGTTGCCTTTGTATACCTGATAGAACGGTATGGGTTTTTGCCGCGCGGTGCCGTGAAAGTGGGCACATTTCACCTCGGCGCTGTAAATGAATCGCTGCGGCTCTTTGCCGAACAGCAATACGGTGGCGTTAGTCGGCAAGCCGTTTCTGAGCAGGCGCAATTGGGTCAGCACGGTTTCCGGTTCGGCATCTTCCGCCAGCGGGAAGTTGCGCGCGTGGCGTGCGGTGCGCAGGAAGCCACGGATGTGATCGGTAGCAAGATCGGCCTGCGTGGCATCACGGCAAACGCTGGCGTCAAACGGGGTGACACGCAGTAATTCGTGCTCCAGCAAATAGTCCACCAAAGACGCGTACACGGCCGGGAACAGGCTGGCACTGTCGGTAAAGCGACGGCGGATCGTTCATTGCTGGCGCGGGCGATCAGCACCTGCATTTTTGCGTGCTTGCCCTGATCGCTTGCGCCTTTGACATAAATGAGACGTAGCTTCTGCAATTCGGATGCGTGGTTGAATTCCTGTTCCGTGGGAGAGATGCCTTGCACGTCCTCAAAGCCGTAGTCGTTGCCAAACAGACCCAGATAGATGTCGCAGGCGGCCACTTCATGCAAATACACCTGGTCGGAACGGCGGTCGGTCGCGGGCAGGTCTTCAAAGACAAAGACCTCAAAGAAACGCCGCAGCAGCGGGTCGCTGCGCAGGTAGTCGCGCAGCGCGGCACGCTCATGGGCAAATTCCTTTTGCACGCTGCTGATGAAGATGCGTTTCATTGCGTCAGGCGATCCGACAGCAAGATTTCATGCCCGGTTTTTTCGAAAAGTCGGCGCTGATGAAACAACTGCGCTACAAGGCGGTCGAGCAAGAAACGCTCTCCTCGCCGTAGCGGATCCTCGCCGCTGCGGATGGCGGGACGGCAATTCAAACCTCCCATATCCGTACCTCGGGCGCGATGCCCGCAACGCGCGCCGCCTTGCAGAAATTCCGGTCGAAGGTGTGCATGACGGCAGTGCCGCAAGCGGCCAGGTGCAGCGCGTCGGCAAACTCGGCGCCGAGTTCGTACCAGTCGAGCGCGTTGCGGACTTCTTCGGCGGCCTCGATCACGGTGTCGTCGGTTTCCAGCAGCGCCCGGAACAAATCCGTGGGTAACGCGTTGCCGTAGGAGGCCCGCTTGCGGGCCGAAGCGGCGGCAGCCGCAAAGGGCAAACGCTCGCACGGGCGGGGGTTCCACCATTGCGCCCTACCGGGCGCTTCTTCCGCCAAGCGGGCCTCCTACGACGATCACAGCGGTCGCATCGCGAACCCGCTCCCACACGCCACCATCGCCGGTATGCAGGTGTTCGGTGTGACCTGCCCGCCGGCCTTGCGGGCGTTACCCACTACGAATCACATAGCGCCACAAAAACAAACCCCCGGCAAGCCGGGGGCACGGCAAATTTGTTCTGACCTTCAGCCGTCATTCCCGCGCAGGCGGGAATCCAGATTCCTCCGTCTAATCAGGCCGTTAAAAAACTGATTTGATGAACACACTGGATTCCCGCCTGCGCGGGAATGACGGTAATTCAA
>JAUYFG010000266.1 GCA_030690985.1 Pseudomonadota bacterium | reverse complement strand
GGGACTTCAGCAGCAAGGACGGATCGGGGAAGGGGGCGCTCGCCATCCCCTTCTTATACCGTTCAGCATGGCGCTTGTCCAGCAACCTCGCTTAACCCGTTGTGTCACTTATGGATTTGGGATGGGGCAAATTAGCCCTGCGCCCATCAGCAGGCCCCATCGCCTATGCCCTGAAAGGCTGCTATATTCCGCGCCTCGCGTGGGGGGGTAGCTCAGCTGGGAGAGCGCCGCGTTCGCAATGCGGAGGTCGTGAGTTCGATCCTCATCCTCTCCACCACTAGTTAATCCGAAGCAGTCCAAAGAAGGCCGGCAAGCCCAGTAAAATCAAGGCCCCCGGCCTTTTTTACGTCCATAGCAGGCCAGCCTGATCCACCCAAATCCGCGATTTAATGCATTACAGGATGCATTAAAGCTACGATTGCATTATTCGTAATGCATAAGGGGCTGGAAAAATGCCAAAACTCGCCACACAGAAGGCCGAAACCGCCTACCGGACGGCGAAGGCCGGTAGCACCTTGCAGCGCATATCGGACGGTGGCGGTCTGTACATGCAGATAACGCCAGACGGCAAGAAGTCCTGGCGCTACCAGTACACCAGGCCGGGCGTAGGCGGGCGCAATACGCTGAGCCTTGGCGACTACCCTGCTGTAACCGTGGCGGGGGCGCGAAAGGCCCGAGACGAAGCCAAGGTGTTGTTGGGCGATGGCATAGACCCCGGCGAACATCGCAAGGCAACCAAGTCCATGCGCTCAGACCGCGCCGCCAATAGTTTCGAGGTGGTTGCACGCGAGTGGTTTTCCAAACACTTGCCGACCTGGGCAAAGAGCCATTCCGACAAAATCATTCAGCGCATGGAAAAAGACCTGTTCCCCTGGCTGGGTGGCAGGCCGATTGCCGAGATAACCGCTCCCGAGATTCTGGCGACGGTGCGGCGGGTGGAAGGCCGGGGCGCGCTCGATACCGCACACCGGGCGCTGAGTAATTGCGGCCAAGTGTTTCGCTATGCCGTGGCAACCGGACGCGCTGAACGTGATCCAACCGGCGATCTACGCGGCGCGCTCCCGCCTGCCAAGCCTGGACACTTCGCGGCGATTACTGACCCCGTTCAGGCTGGTGCGCTGTTGCGGGCGATGGATGCGGTAAGCGCCGGTTTCGTGGTCAAGTGTGCCTTGCGTCTGGCCCCCCTGCTATTCGTGCGACCTGGCGAACTTCGCCGGGCGGAATGGGCGGAATTCGACTTCGACAAAGCGGAGTGGAGTTACTTCGTCACCAAAACCAAGACACAACACCTTGTGCCGTTGGCAACGCAAGCCGTGGCGATTCTGCGCGAGCTTCACCCGCTAACCGGGCAAGGTCGATATGTGTTTCCGGGGGCGCGCACCAACGGAATGCCGATGAGCGGCGGCGCGGTGAATGTCGCACTTCGCCGGGCGGGTTACAGCACGCGAGACGAACACACCGGGCACGGCTTCCGGGCGATGGCGCGCACGATCTTGCACCAGGAGCTAGGCATCCCGCCCGAGGTGATCGAACACCAGCTTGCGCACGCCGTACCCGATGCGCTGGGCAATGCCTACAACCGCACCAAGTTCTTCAAAGAGCGGCGGGTGATGATGCAAACGTGGGCGGATTGTCTGGATAAGCTGAAAGCCGGCGCGGACGTGTTGCCGTTCCAGAGGGCAGCATGATCAAACCGGCAAGACATACAAATATTTATATAATCTCAACATGAAGCCACTTCGATTCGCTGGTGCATCCATTGACGACCTGAGAAAGTTTCCCCTGGATGCCCGGCGCGAAGCGGGTTTTCAACTGACCAAGGTTCAACATGGCATGGAGCCTTCCGACTGGAAGCCGATGCAGTCCGTCGGCGAGGGCGTGAAAGAGATACGGATTCGGGAAGAGTCCGGCGCTTTCCGCGTGATCTACTTGGCGAAGCTGGCCGAAGCCGTCTACGTGCTGCACTGTTTCCAGAAGAAAACGGAACAAACCAGCCAGAAAGACATTGAACTGGCGCGCAAGCGCCTCAAGGATTTGATGAGGGAACGGACATGAAGGCCAAGGAATTCACCGACGTATGGGATGCCATCGAAGACACCCCGCAACAGGCCGCCAGCCTGCGCGCCCGCGCCGCCTTGATGATGGAACTGGAACAACTGATCAAGGAGCGCGGCATGACCCAGGGCGAGGCCGCCAAGTTGTTTGGCGTCACCCAGCCCCGAATCTCCGACCTGATGCGCGGCAAGATCAATCTCTTCTCGCTCGACACCCTCCTGGATATGGCGACGACCGCCGGCCTGGCGCCGGTCATCAAGCTGGCCAAGCCCAGGAAACGGCAGAAACGAGAGCATGAGGCGTTGGCGGCTTGATGCCATCCAAGAGGCTCATCTACTGAGCCTACAGGCGAGGATACTCAAAGCTGACATGACCCAGCAGCCAACCCGTTACCCACAAACCATGCAACGCCATGAATGACCTATTGCCTTGGCTGATCGTTGCCGGCCTGATCTGGCTGGCGTGGAAGATTTATGGCGGCGGCAAGAAAGCATCGACCAGCGTCGTGGTTCAACCTGTTGTCAGTTCCCGGCCCCAGGCCCAGCCGAAGCCCCAGCCCAGGCTAATCGTCAATTCCCCGCCCAAGGAAGACCCGCAAACCCGCCACCTTCGCAACGCACTCACGTTCGCTAAAACCCAGCATCGAGAACTGGAGAAGAAACAACGTGAACATGCCGCCTGGGAACGGAACTATGGGCTGGCCCAAATCCATGAGCTGGATAAGCTGGGTGGCGTGGAGTTCGAGGAATACCTGGCTGGCCTGTTTCGCAAGCGGGGTTTCAAGGTCGAATTGACACCCTGCACCGGCGACTATGGGGCCGATCTTCTTCTGATCAAAAACGGAACACGTATCGCCGTACAAGCCAAGCGCTATGCGGGCAGCGTCGGAATCGCTGGCGTGCAGGAAGCGCTGTCGGGCATGGCCTACTACAAGTGCAACACCGCATGGGTCGTCACCACCGGCACGTTCACCCCCAATGCCGTCGAACTGGCGAAGAAATCCAGTGTCCGGCTGATAGGTCGCGCGGACCTTGGCATGATGATCGCGCACAGGGCGGAAACGAACGGAGGGGCGTCGTGACTGAGAATTTACCCATCATCGCCGAGGCTCGTCAGGTCGCCGCAACGGAGGGGCCATCGAACAGCTTGATTGGACGCGGACTTGCTTCAATACAGAGCGGCACCTACGCCTTGACCATCATCGCCGAGGCTCGTCAGGTCGCCGCAACGGCGGGGCCATCGAACAGCTTGATTGGAAGAGGGCTAGCTTCCATTCAGAGCAGCGCTTGCGCCTTGACCATTGCGAACCAGGACATCATCACGCCGGAGGGGGAGCAGAAACTGCTGCCTATTGTGGACCCCGTTTTCAAGACACCAGATTAAGCTGCGTGATGGCATAAGGAACGAAAAGTGATGAGCGAAGCGAAGAAGCGGAAGGTGCATGTGCCCGAGTTCAAGGCCAAGGTGGGCCTGGAAGCCCTACGGGG
>JAUYFG010000265.1 GCA_030690985.1 Pseudomonadota bacterium | reverse complement strand
ACGCCGGCGAGGCGCCGGCGCTACATGGGAGGCCGCCTCCGAAGCTATGGCCTATGGGCAATTCAGGTTCATCCGGGTCGCGTCGCTGCTTCGTAGGCCAGTACCTGACGCAGGCTGCTGGCGGCCATGTCGGCCCCCTGCTTCCAATCCTGATGCCATTCCAGGGTACGGCCGAGGGCGGTTTCCAGGTTCCAGCGCGGCTGCCAGCCCAGCCTTGCACGGGCCTTGGAACTGTCCAGCTTGAGGGTGTTGGCTTCGTGGGGCTGCGGCGCGGCGTCGCATTGCCAGGCGGCGTTCGGCACCTGGCGGCAGAGGTGTTCGACGATCCAGCCGACTGGCCGGGCGTCATCGTCGTCCGGCCCGAAATTCCAGGCTTCGGCAAATTCTGCACCTTCGTCGTGCAGTTTCTCGGCCAGCATCAGGTAACCGGCCAGGGGTTCCAGCACATGCTGCCAGGGCCGCGTCGCCTGCGGCGAGCGGATATTCAGGATGTGTCCGGCATCCAGGGCGCGCAGGAAATCCGGGATCAGCCGGTCGGCCGCCCAGTCGCCGCCGCCGATGACGTTGCCGGCGCGGGCACTGGCCAGATGGATGCCAGCCGCGTCCAGGAAGGAAGCGCGCCAGGCGGCGGTGGCCAGTTCGGAGCAGGCCTTGCTGCTGGAATAGGGGTCGGCGCCGCCCATCGCCTCGTTCTCCCGGTAGGGCCAGACCCATTCCCGGTTTTCGTAGCACTTGTCGGTGGTGACGTTGATGACGGCTTTGACGCCGGGCGTCCGGCGCACGGCTTCCAGCAGGTTGACCGTGCCCATGACGTTGACGGCGTAGGTTTCCACCGGGGCCGCGTAGGAGTAGCGCACCAGGGGTTGCGCCGCCAGGTGCAGGACGATGTCCGGCCGCGCGGCCTGCATGGCGCGGGCCAGCGCCTCGGCGTCGCGGATGTCGGCGATCTGACTGGAAGCCAGCCTGGAGGGAAGGTTGGCGACGGTGAAGAAATTGGGTTCCGTGGGCGGGGCCAGGGCGTAGCCATGCACCTCCGCGCCCAGGTCGGCCAGCCAGAGGCTGAGCCAGCCGCCCTTGAAGCCGGTGTGGCCGGTGAGGAAGACCCGTTTGCCGCGCCAGAAATCACGGTTTATTGCCCCACTCATGGCCACACCTTCCAGGGTGCCTTGCCCGAGGCCCAGAGGGCTTCCAGCATATTTTTCTCGCGCAGGGTGTCCATCGGTTGCCAGAAGCCGTCGTGCTGGAAGGCCATGAGTTGATCGTTTTCGGCGAGTCTCGTCAGCGGTTCGCCCTCCCAACTGCATCGATCGCCGTCGATCAGGGCTATGCATAGTGGCGAGATCACGAAGAAACCGCCGTTGATCAGGCCGCCATCGCCGCGCGGCTTCTCGCTGAAGCCGGTCACCTTGGCGTCCTCCATCCGTAGCGCGCCGTAACGGCCGGGGGGCTGCACGGCGGCGATGGTCGCCCACTTGCCATGTTGTTTGTGGAAGGCGATTTCGGCGCCGATGTCGATGTCGGCGACGCCGTCGCCATAGGTGAAGCAGAACGCCTCTTCGTTCCTGACATAGTCGGCGACGCGCCTCAGGCGCCCGCCGGTGAGGGTGTCCTCGCCGGTGTCCACCAGGGTCACCCGCCAGGGTTCGGCCTTGCGTTGATGGACTTCCATCTGGTTGTTTCGCATGTCGAAAGTGACGTCGGACATGTGCAGGAAATAGTTGGCGAAATATTCCTTGATGACATAGCCCTTGTAGCCGCAGCAGATGATGAAGTCGTCGATTCCGTGGGCGGAATAGAGCTTCATGATGTGCCAGAGGATGGGTTTGCCGCCGATTTCGATCATCGGCTTCGGCTTCAAATGGGTTTCTTCGGAAATGCGGGTACCGAGGCCACCGGCGAGGATCACGGCTTTCATCGATCGGAACTCCAGGTGGACGACGGTGCCGCGGACCAACGGCTCAGCCAGTGCCGAGCCAGATTGCGCGGACCGAGTTTGGTCAGGCACTGACGGTAATAGCGTTTTCCCGATTTGCGGCGCAGTGCGGCAAAGCCGGTTTTCTGCAATTCGAGCGGCGCGCGGTAATACGTCCATTCGAACAGGCAGGCAATGATTTCCGGTTCCGTAAGCCTGGAGAGATATTCTTCGAGCAAGGATTGCCAGGATACCCCCGCCTTTTCAAATGTGTCGATCAATTCGATATAGCTGTTCAGGAAAAAGCGTTTCCGAAACGCGCGCGCCTGGGTACGCATGAAATTGCCGGGATGGACACGGGAAACACCACCGGGCCTCGGGTCGTAGATCAGGGGCCCTTTGAAAAGAAGACGTGCCTGGGTGACAAGATCGGTCTGATAAGTCGTCCCTGGATCAAATCCGCCGATCGAGACCAGTGCCGAATTGCTAACGGCCAGGGTGGGGTGCATAAAATGGCGGATGGGGTCGAAAAACTGGATGGCTGCGTAATGCCCGTCGAAGAGGATCGGGTCATCGCGGATAATGGCCATGTCGTCATGGCCATTGCGGGGGCGCATCAGCAGAGCCTTGTAGCCATGCCCGTGTTGCTGCCGCCAGATCGGGCTGCCATACATGATCGCCTTCGGATTGGCCTGGAAAGCGGCATTGGCCCTTTCCAGAAAATCCTTATGCAGGAGGTCATCATCCTGATGAAGAATAAAGAACTCCCCGATTGCTTCTTTCGCTATGGCCGAAAAATGTTCCCCCGCGGGTATTGTCGGGTCGCGGCGAATGAATCGAATACGGGGATCGTTCAATGATCGAACATAGGACGCCGTGCAATCCTTTGAGCCATTATCTGACACGATCAATTCGAAATCACCGAACGATTGCTGAAGAACGCCCTGGATGGCCTGGGGCAGAAACGTGTCCCCACGGTTGTAGGTGGGTATGGCGACGGTAAATCTGGGTTGGCGTGTCACAAGTACTCCTTACTCTGAAACCAGGGATTCTCCAGCCTGGGTCGTCGATGTATCAGGTAATGCTCTCAAGAAATACAACGCAACCCATCGATTCCGGATGGTGCGCCGCGCGCACCATCCGGCTGCTCACGAATACTCCTTGCAGGGCAGTCAGGGGTGGGCCGGCAGGGGAAAACGGTCGTCCGGCATCGGCGGAGGGAAATTCCCGGCGAGTGCGGCGGAGACGTTCTGCAACACGGTATCCACCGAAATATCCGACATGGGGGTGTCGAAAGTCGATCCGTTCGCCGGGTAGGGCTTGCCGTCCTTCGCCAGGGGATGATCCATCGCAAAGCAGCAGGGATGGCCGAACGGCCCCAGGGCGCTGCTCGGCGCCGTGGGGTGATACAGGGAAACCATCGGCTTGTGCAGGGCACCCATGATGTGGGTCGGCCCGGTGTCGACGCCGACATAGAGGTCGACCTGGTGCATCAGGGCACCGGTCTGGCGCAGGCTGAGGCGCCCCGCAAACAGGGTGCTGTGGCCATCCAGACTGGCATGGAGCCGGCGGGTGCGCTCGGCTTCCAGCGGGCCGCCGAAGATCAGGAAATGGGCTTGCGGGTGGGCGTCCAGGATGCGCCGGCACAGTTCCATGAAGTTTTCGATCGGCCAGTCCCGGTGGCTCTTGGTGGGAAAGCTGGCGACCTGCATACCGATCAGGGGGTGGCCCTGGATGGCCTGCTCCGCCAGTCGCCGTTTGGCCCAGGCGTCTTCCTCCGGGGTGACCTGGTAGGAGACGTGCATGCCGGCGGGAGTGAGGCCGAGGGGGCGTACCAGGGTCAGATTCAGGGTGACCGCATGGGCGGGTTGGTAGCCGTCCTCGCGCGCGATGGCAAACAAGCGCCGATTGAGTCTTTCGGAGGGCTGGCGGAAGGCGATCACCTTGTCGGCTACGCGCAGCGCGTATTCCACCAGTGCGGCGTCGTTGCCGTAGACCAGGGCGATGTCATGACGGCGCCCGCCGAATCGGCCCAGGAAGGGGGCGATGTTCTTGTCGATGCTTTTCAGCCGGTGGATGAACGGCAGGTGGCGCAGCACCTCGATCCGCTTCCGGTGCCCGGCAAAGGTGATTTCGGCCTCCGGCCAGGCCGCCGCCAGGGTGCGCAGGACCGGCGTGGTCAACAGGGTGTCGCCGATCCGGGTCACGTTGATGACCAGGATATGGCGGGGTGACTGTTCAGCACGCTGGGGCATTTTGTTTGCTGTAGCGCCGGCGCCTCGCCGGCTTCGTGGGGCTGATTGAAAAGACGCCGGCGCTACAGGGGAGGTCCAATTCTTCGGGGCGATCGCGTTGGCGAAAATGGTCTCCATCCGGCCGATCATCCGCTCGAACCCGAAGCGTTCCACCGCGTCGGCCCGAGCCGCCGCGCCCAGGCGTTGCGCCAGGGCGGCATCCGTCAGCAGCCGCTCGGCCGCTGCTGCCAGGGCAGCGGGATTCTGCGGCGGGACGATCAGGCCGGTGCGGCCATCCTCGATGATTTCGGTGATCGCCCCGACCGGGGTGCTGATGACCGGCAGGCCGGTCAGCATGGCCTGCATCAGCGCCTGGGGGACGCCCTCGTTGGCATAGGAGGGCAGGCAGAACAGGTCGAGGGCGCGCAGCCAGAGCTCCGGGTTGCGTTGCTCGCCGGCCAGCGTCACCCGCGCGCCGAGGCCGAGTTCCCCGATGCGCTGCTCGATGACTTCGCGATAGGGGCCGTCGCCGACGATCACCAGATTGACGTCGTCGCGCCCCATCCTGGCCAGAGCCTCCAGCAGATGGAGATGTCCCTTCCAACTGCGCAACGTGGCGACGATGCCGATCCAGCGGCTGTCGGTCGCCAGTCCTAGCGCCTGGCGCGCGGCGATACGGTCGCCCGGCTGGAAACGCACGGTGTCGATCCCGGTCGGTACCGAGGTGACCCGCTCCGGCGCCAGGCCCAGGTCCCGAATCAGGGTTTCCCGCAACCGTTCGCCGGTGCTGGCCACATGGGCCGATGCCTTGCCGTAGAGCCAGCGTGAGGAGGCGTTATCCGGTACTGCGGCGGAGATATGGCGGGTGCGCACCAGCGGCGGCGGCGCCGAAATGAGCCGGAGCGCCAGGGCGGCCAGCCAGGTGTCGGTGGAACTGTGGGTATTGATGACATCGGGCCGGCTCTGCGCGATGTGGTGGCGCAGCGCAAACAGGCCACGCAGGTTCTTGCGGCCGATCGGCAGGGCGACGGCGGGGACGCCATAGCGCGCCGCCTCGGAAAAGATCCGCGCCTCGGGCGGGCAGGCCAGGCTGACTTCATGGCCGCGCGCGATCATGCCGCGCGCTTCCTCCAGGATCCGGATTTCCTGGCCGCCCCAGCCGCAGGAGGCTTCGGTATGGAGGATGTTCATGGCCTGCATGGGTGAAATAGGGGAGAGGGCAATCAGGAAATCACCACGAGATGTGCGGCTGTGGCGCCGGTCACCGTCGCCAGGGAAATGCGCCGGTCGAAGGTGGCGAAACGCCCGCCGCAGCGAACGGCAAGCCCCAGCAGGTAGGCATCGGTGACCTGGCGATGGCCGAGCACATGGGCCCAGTCGATGAGCCCTGGTTCCAGAAGGCTGATTTCATCGCTCCAGAAAGCATGACTGGCATCTGCCGCAGCCTCGGCCAGCCGGTTGGCGACCTGGGCCGCCGGTATCGGACCGGGATAGGACGGTTGCGAAAGTATGCGAATACAGCCGTTCTGTGTGATCGGACACGAAGCCCAGCCGTAGCTGATTTCCCCCTCCAGCCAGGACATCGCCAGCGCATGATGAACGTGGCCCGCGTCCAGCAAGGCGATGAGGACGTTGACGTCGAGCAGCGCGCGCATCAAACGCCCTCACGATCTCGCATGAGGTTCACTTGTTCATCCGTGATGACGACCCCGCGAGAGGAAAAAGGGCGGAACCCTCCGACTCCCGGTTCGGATGGACGCTGTGCGGTGCCTGCGGAGCGCCCCTGCAGGGCATCGCGCAGCAGCCGGGAGATAACGGCTCCGGCGGATACGTTGCGCTGTCTGGCAATCTCTCGCGCGGCGGAGAGAACATCGTCTTCAATATCGAGTGTGGTGCGCATGAAGAATGCTCGCTTGATGCGTGTGCATCATGATGATTGCGCATTGTAGCGGGGTCCGGTTTTCCATCGCTACACCGGCTGCTGCTGGCGATGCTGGAGTTTGTGGAAATGCGCATAGGCGCCGTCCTGTGCCAGCAGCGCGGCATGGTTGCCACTTTCCACCACGCGGCCCTGTTCCATGACCACGATCCGGTCGGCATTTTCGATGGTGGACAGACGGTGGGCGATGACCAGGGTGGTGCGGCCGTGCATCAGTTCTTCCAGCGCCAGTTGCACCTGGCGCTCGGATTCGGTGTCGAGCGCGGAGGTGGCTTCGTCGAGGATGAGGATGGGCGTGTTCTTGAAGAAGGCGCGGGCGATGGCGATGCGCTGGCGCTGGCCACCGGAGAGTTTCACGCCGTTCTCGCCGACCAGGGTGTCGATGCCTTGCGGGAGCTGCACGACGAACTCCCAGGCATGCGCGGCGCGCAGGGCGGCTTCGATCCTGGCCGGCTCGGCGTCGGGGTGTCCATAAGCGACATTGGCGGCAATGCTGCCGTTGAACAGGCGAACATCCTGGCTTACCAGGGCGATTTGGCGGCGCAGGGACTTGAGTCGGATGTCTCGGATGGGGATTCCATCGATCCGGATTTCTCCCGAGGTGCTGTCGTAAAAGCGGGACAGCAGGCTGACCACCGTGCTCTTGCCGCTGCCGGAACGGCCCACCAGAGCGACGGTGCTGCCCGGTTCGATGTTCAGATTCAGCCCGGTCAGTGCGTCTTTCTCCGTGCCTGGATAAATGAAGCTGACATGGTTGAAGACGATGCCGCCGGCTACGGTCTCGGGTTCGAGCGTGCCCGTGTCTGTTTCCGGGGGTTCATCGAGCATCTCGAACACACTCTCGGCTGCCGCCAAGCCGCGTTGCAGGGTGGAGTTCACGTCGGTGAGGCGTTTGATCGGCGCCAGCAACATCAACATGGCGGTCAGGAAAGACATGAAGCCGCCCGCCGTGGTCGTTCCTTCATTGGTGCCGGTGAGCGCCATGCTGACCACGATGGCGACGGAGATGGCAGCGAACATCTGCACCAGGGGCGTCACCCCCGCCGCCGCGACCGTGGCGCGCATGGCGTAGCCGCGTTGCACCTCGTTGGCCTTGCGGAAGCGCGCAGTTTCATAGTCCTCGCCCTGGAATATCTTGACCACTTTGTGGCCGGTGCAGCCTTCCTCGATGACATGGGTAATGATGCCCATGGAGCGTTGCGATTCGCGGCTGACCCGGCGCAGCCGCCGGCTGAAATAGCGCACCACGATCATGATGAAAGGGGCGATACCCAGCGAAACCAGGGTCAGTTTCCAGTCCAGCCAGAGCAGCCATCCCAGCAGGCCGGCCACGGTGAGGGTGTCGCGCACGATGGTGGTCAGAGCCTGGGTGGCGGCACCGGCCACATTGTTGACGTCGTAGGCGATCTTCGAGACCAGGGTGCCACTGGAACGATTGTCGAAGAAAGTGGAGGGCAGATTGATCAGGCGCTCGAACATGCCAATGCGCAGATCGTTAATGACCCTGTTTGCGACCCAGCTGGAAGCGTATGAACCCATGAAGGAAAAGATGCCACGAAGAAAAAACATGCCCACCAGGAACAGCGGTGTCCACTTGATGTAGGCCTGGTTCTGCTTGGTGAAACCTTCATCCAGCAAGGGTTTCATCAGAGCCGGGAAAAGCGGCTCGGTGGCCGCCATCAGCACCAGCGACAGGATGGAAACCGAGAACACTTTCCAATACGGTTTGACGTAGGTCAGCAACCGGAAGTAGAGCGCGCGGCTGTTCATGAGCGGCTCAGCAGTTGGGCATAGAGCGCCTGGAAGCGTTCCTGCATGCCGTCCAGGGTCAGGGTCTCGATGGCCTGGCGAGCAAAAGGACGGGCGGCCGCACAACGCGATGGATTCGCCCAGGCGCAGAGAATCTCCAGCCAGCCATCTCGGTCCATTGCATCGCGGACATCACCATTGAGACCTTTCTCGACCAGTTCGGCGGCGCCGCATTTGCTGCTGGTCAATAGCGGCAGGCCGCAGGCCAGGGCCTCTAGCGCCGCGTTGGGTTGGGGGTCATACAAGGTGGGCAGGGCGAAGGCATCGGCGGTGCCATACCACGGACCAACTTCGGTTTGCGGGCCGGTGAAATGGATTCGGTTGGACAGGTTCAATTTCTTCACTTGTTGCCGGTAGCGTTCCAATTTGCGGTCATGGCCAACCACGATCAGGTGTGTGTTGGTTGCCAGGTGGGGCCAAAGCTCCAGTAATAGATCAACGCCTTTGCGCTCGAATCCGGAGCCGACGAACAGGAAGACAGTATCCGCCTCCGGGATACCCAAAGTGCGTCGCATGCCGGCACGATGTAGCTCGCGCAATCCTGGAGAAAAGAGTTTGTTGTCCACCCCGTTCGAAATGACATGCAAAAGACTCGGTGCGACTTCGTAATGGCGGACGATCTCGTCTCGGACCATGCGTGAATTGCAGATCACGGCGCGCAGCCGGGGGCTGGTGAAGAGCGCACGTTCGGCGGCCAGAAGGCGTCGGTGAAACGGGCTCAGGCGATCCAGACCACGTGCCAGAGGGCCACGCCGGCGGGCACGCTGGAACAGCCACTCGCGGTGGACGCCGTCGCCGGCGCGGAAGATGTCGCAACAGGCCAGCCGCTCGTGCGATTGGACCAGGTCATAGCCGCCACGCGCGACTTCCCGGCAGGCGGCCCGCGCAAAAGCCGCATCACGCCAGGCGCGGCCGATGGCAAAGGGGGCAACAAGTACGCGGCGATAGGTTGATTGCGCACCCTCGGGCCAATCGCGGGCAATGACGGTGACCTCCAGATCGTCCATCCGGAGCGCGGCCAGCGCCCGTTCCAGAAAACGCTCGGCACCGCCGAACGGGGTATAGCGCTGGCGAATGATGGCCAATTTCAACGGGGCTGCTCCAGCAGATCCATAGCGGCGTCCAATACCCGCTCGACCGGGATGATGTCGAGGCAATCACTACGCTTGCTGCCACCGCAGCCGTCGAATCCGCAGGGGCGGCAGGAGTGGTCAGAAGTAATGACCCGGGACGGTATCTGCCACGGCCCCCAGATATCCGCGCCGCTCGGGCCGAACAGCGCCACCACTGGCGTGCCCATTGCCGCAGCCATGTGCATGGGCGCGGAGTCCATACCTATGAATAGACGCGCGCGAGCCAGCATGGCCGCCAGTTCCTTCAGCGTCAGTCGACCCGCCAAGCTGGGTGCCGGGAAGGGTAAACGGGTCAGAATGCGTTGCACCATCCCGGTTTCCTGAGCATCGGGGCCGCTACTGAACAGCAGTGGGAATCCCCGCTCGGAGAGGCGAATCGCCAATTCAACAACTTTTTCCTCGGGCCAGCACTTGAACAACCAGCGTGAAGTGGGGTGGATCAGAATGAACTTGCCGTGCTCCAGGCCGAGATCGCGCAGATGATTCTCCGCAGCCTGATCCGCATTCGTGCCGGCAACTAAAACCAGTTTTTTATCCCGATCCTCCGGCCAAATTCCGATTCTGCGCAAAGCGTCAAGATTGCATTCGACGATAGGGCGTGCGTTGGCGTGCCGATAAAGGTGGGTGAAGCTACCGCGATACCACTTGCCTGGGTGGTTCGGCGCCACCGAGACGGATGGCTGCAAAATCCGTGCTAGCCATGTGCCACGTGAACTGCTGGTGAGGTGAATCAGGAGGTCGTAGTGGCGTGAGCGCAAGGATTGGAGCAGACGCCACTCGTCACGTAGAGAGCCGCGTTTGGTAACCAGATGCAACTGGCTCAGCGCCGGATGTCCCGACAGCATGTCGCGCGTGTCGTGATACACCAGTGCATCGATCTCCGCTTCCGGCAGATGCCGCTTCAGCGCACCAAGCACCGGGCTGGCCAGCAGCACGTCGCCGTGGTGGCGCAGCTTGGTGACCAGTACGCGGCGGATACGACTCAGGTCCAGAGGGGCGTCGATGCTCAAGGGGGTGATGGGTGCGGGAAAGGGGCGCAAGTTTAGCAGTCCGTCGGAAGTTCCCGGTGTTATGGCCTTGTGGCAGTGCCCAAATTCGTTGAATTGTGTGGCTCAATTCGCCAAGTGCTTCATCCTCGATGAGGTCGCCCACATTCACTTTTTGATATTGCCCATGCTCCCCACCCAACACCACGAACACAACATCCACACCGTCGATGCCGGCTACCTCCGCCCCGGCCTGGCATCCATCCACCTCATCGTGCAGGCAGGCCATGCCGCCCTGGTCGATACCGGCACCCAGCATTCCGTCCCGCATATTCTCGCCAGCCTGGCGGAACTGGGCCTCGGCCCCGAGGCGGTCGATTATGTGATCGCCACCCATGTCCACCTCGATCACGCCGGTGCTGCGGGCGCCTTGCTGGCGGTCTGCCCGAATGCGCGCCTGGTGGTGCACCCCAAGGGCGCACGGCACTTGATCGACCCGGCAAAACTGATGGCCGGCTCCATTGCCGTCTATGGCGAAGCGCGGTTCCATCAGCTTTACGGCGACATCGTCCCGGCGCCGCCCGAGCGCGTCATCGAAGCGAATGACGGCCACCGGATCGACTTCCACGGCCGCGTGCTGAGCTTCATCGACACCCCCGGCCACGCCCGCCACCACTTCTGCATTCACGACTCCGCCAGCAACAGCCTTTTCACCGGCGATACTTTCGGCATTTCCTACCGCGAGTTCGATGTCGGCAGTGACGAAAATGCGCGGCCCTTCATCTTCCCCACCACCACCCCGGTCCAGTTCGAACCCGATGCCCTGCACACCTCCATCGACCGCCTCATGGCCCTGTACCCGGCTGCCGCCTACCTCACCCACTACGGCCGGGTGACGGATCTGCCCCGGCTGGCTGCGAACCTGCACACCCTGATCGACGAATTTGTCCGCCTGACGCGCGCGGTAGAAGGCGAGGGCGAAGCCCGCCATAACGCGTTGAAAATTGCCATCGAACAGTGCCTGCTTGATGCCGCCCGCGCCCACGGTTGCACACTGGCGCCGGAACCCATGCGAGAACTGCTGGCGGGTGATGTGGAACTGAATACCCAGGGACTGCTGGTGTGGCGGGAGCGACCGTAGGGCGGAACGCGAAGCGGTTCCGCCGGAAGGTGGAGCGCCAGATCGAGCGTGCCACCTTCCGGCGGATCGCCCTTCGGGCATCCGCCCTACCCGAATGGTGAACACCATCGAAGGTACTAACCCACATTTAACGTGCGCCGTGCCAAGGCGCTGTCTTTCAGTGGGTGCGAATCCCACCCGGTAATTTTCGTTCCGACCGGTAGCAACTGGAGCAGGCGTGGAGGTAACGAAGCGTCTGAAGCCTCTGGTGTAGGGGGTTCTGTAAGGAACTTGGGCTCTATGTGAAATACAGTGGGTAATCGTATTTCATTTTCCCACAAAGAAAATAAATCATGTTGATAAAGTTCTTTACGTTTCGATAGCCTCTAGCACGCCTTTTTGCTAAGCTCTCCGCAGCAACTGTCTCCGTAATATTATCCGGGTTGGCACAAGGCACACGGGTGACGGTACAAGATGAAGCTGAAGAATCTGGAGTTGTCGGCAGAGGATCGAGCAAAACTGCTGGAGATCGTCGAGAAGGGGCGCGACTGGCGGGTGCGTCATCGGGCGCAGACGTTGCTTTATTTTGGTGACAGATGGCGCGCGAAAGCGATCGCGGCACAGCAGAATCTGAATCTGGACACGGTGTATGACCGGCGTAAGCACTGGCTGGCGGAGGGCTTTGCCTCGTTGGCGGACAAGCATCGACGGGGTGCGCCATCGAAGCTGAGCGAGGCCTATTGTGGACCCCGTTTTCAAGACACCAGATTAAGCTGCGTGATGGCATAAGGAACGAAAAGTGATGAGCGAAGCGAAGAAGCGGAAGGTGCATGTGCCCGAGTTCAAGGCCAAGGTGGGCCTGGAAGCCCTACGGGG
>JAUYFG010000167.1 GCA_030690985.1 Pseudomonadota bacterium | reverse complement strand
CTTTTGGCGGCTTAGTCCTTCGCTTAGTAGTTTCATCAGAAGCAACGCAGCCAGACGGCCCGAAAACCGTGCAATCGGGCGCGTAGCGGCGTCACCCGATTGGTGAGCGCAATCGGAGGCGCTAACGCCAGCATCCATGCGGCCTCACAAGGGCTAAGGAGCGGTCAACTGAGGTTTCTAGGTTCCAGCAGCCGCGCAAATCATGACGACCAAACCAGGACTTATTCTGCTCACCCTCGCTGTTCTGGCCGCCGCACGGGCGGGCGCCGGCGATCTGACCGTTGCCGTGCATGACATTCGCGGCGGTGAAGGCCAGATCAGGCTGGTGCTGTTCGACCGCGAGGAAGGCTTCCGCAAGGAGGACCAGGCGCGCCAGAAACTGGCGCTGCCGGCCGGCGCCGGGACAGTCAACGCGGTCTTTCCCGGCTTGCCCGCAGGCCGTTACGCCGTCATGGTTTATCACGATGAAAACGGCAACGGCAAACTCGACCTGCGCTTCGGCATGTTCCCGAAAGAAGGCTATGGCCTGAGCACCAACCCCAAGCCGCTCGGCCCGCCAAAATTCAAGGATGCCGCGTTCGAGGTACCGGATACGGACAGCCGCATCGACATTCGCCTCGACTACTGATCGAGGTCAACGCCCGGGCGGCCGGCGATCTCCTGGCTCCAGGCCACCTCGCCATCCCTTGCGTACTTGTGCAGCCGCAACGAAGTCGCGCCGGACTCCTGCGGCGACCCCCGCTGGCCGACGCCATCCACCCCGTTTACGTGGGCACCCCATCGGGCGATTGATCGCCAAACGTGGTGCTTTCGTCGAGGCATCACTGGCGAGGATGGCGCGGCGTTTTGGGCTGATAGAATCGGCGCCCTGCTGATCCGCAAGATGTCTTGAACGGCCACGCTGACGAGGAAGGGAGTTGGGCATCATGCCGGCTGCCGTCACTACCCCGGATAGGTTGAATCGAGGCTGGCAAGAATCATCCGGGGTCATGGTGGCAAACGTGGTGGCAAACGTGGTGGCAAACATGGAAACGCACAGCAAGCATTCGCGCGGCCTCCGGGCCGTTTTTTGAGTCCCGTCCCGCACCGATCCCGATACCGGCTTGCACATGGCCTTCCTCTTCGAAATCCTCCGCCGCGCGGCTGGCGACCTGATGCGGCCGCAGGTATTGACCATCATGTTCCTGCCCATGCTGCTGGCCCTGATGCTGTGGGGCGGCCTGTTCTGGGGGTTCGGAACGGTCTGGGTAGCGGGGTTGGAAGGGGTGTTCAACGATTCGCCCCTGCCGGGCTGGGTAGGCCCGGGCATCGCCGGCTGGGTGG
The DNA here is from genome assembly GCA_030690985.1 of Pseudomonadota bacterium. Taxonomy (GTDB): domain Bacteria; phylum Pseudomonadota; class Gammaproteobacteria; order Burkholderiales; family Thiobacillaceae; genus PFJX01. Next base: position 21,497 of record JAUYFG010000167.1, on the reverse strand, counting down.
TTGGAATGGGCGTCTATACGGTATTGATCCTGTTGCTGTTGCCGGCGATCTACCTCACCGCGCTGTTCATCACCTCGCTGGTGTTCATGCCCATCCTGCTCTCCGTGGTGGCCCATCGCCATTACCCGGCGCTGGGGCGGCACTATGGCGGCAGCTTTCTCGGCAGCCTCGGCAACGGCCTCTACGCGCTGGTGATCTATCTCCTGATCTGGCTGATCACCCTGCCGTTCTGGCTCCTCGGGCCGTTCGGCGTGGGCATCGCGATCCTGCTCAACGCCTGGCTGAACCAGCGTTTATTCCTTTATGACGCCCTGGCGGAACACGCCTCGAAAGAAGAACTGGCGACGTTGCGCGCGGAAGGCGGCTGGCCGCTGTATGGCCTGGCGGCTTTCCTCGGGCTGCTGCATCTGGTCCCGGTGATCAACTTTTTTGCGCCGATCTATATGGGCCTGGTGTTCACCCACTACGGGCTTGGGCAGCTCGCGCGAGCCAGGGGAGAAGCCACGACATGACCTACGGCATCGGTACGGACATCGCCGGAATTCACCGCATGGCCGAGGTGCATGCGCGCTATGGCGGCAAGCTGGCGCAGCGCATGCTGTCGCCGGAAGAGTGGGGTGAATATGCCGAGGCGCGCGACAAGGATGTGTTTCTGGCCAAACGCTTCGCCGCCAAGGAGGCCTTTTCCAAGGCGGTCGGCACGGGGATGCGGGCGCCGGTGATGCTGACCGCGATCAGCGTGGTGCATGACGACCTGGGCCGCCCCGGCTTTTCCTTCTCACCGGAACTGGCCGCCTGGATGTGCAAACTCGGCATGGGCCAGGTGCATCTGTCGATTTCCGATGAACGCGACTATGTCGTCGCTTTCGTGTTGGTGGAGGATCAATGATCCTGTCCAGCCATCTTCCGCTCGGTCCGGTGATGGCCGATGTCGAAGGTCTCGCCCTCAGCGACGGCGAGCGGCAACGCCTGCTGCACCTGTCCATCGGCGGCGTCATCCTGTTCAAGCGCAATTACGACAACCCGGAACAAGTCGCCGCGCTGTGCCGGGAAATACACGCTTTGCGCAGCCCGCATCTGTTGATCGGCATCGACCATGAAGGCGGCCGGGTGCAACGTTTCCGCTACGGCTTCACGCCGATTCCCGCCATGCGCGCCATCGGCGAGGTGTGGGACAGCCACCCGCAACGCGCCCGCCGACTGGCGCGCGACGCCGGTTATGTGCTGGGCGCGGAGTTGCGTTCGGTGGGGGTGGATTTCAGCTTCGCGCCGGTGCTCGACCTGGACTATCGCAACAGTGGCGTGATCGGCGACCGCGCCTTCCACCGCGACCCCCGCGCGGTGGCGGATCTGGCGCATGCGCTCAGCCTGGGCCTGAACGAAGCCGGCATGAGCGCGGTGGGCAAGCATTTCCCCGGCCACGGTTTTGTCGCGGCGGATTCGCATCTGGCGGTGCCGGTGGACGAGCGCGGCCTGACCGATATGGAATTCAGCGACCTCCAGCCGTTCCGCCACATGATCGACCTGGGGCTGGCCGGCATCATGCCTGCGCATGTCATCTATCCGCATGTCGACCCCCATCCGGCCGGTTTCTCGCACCGTTGGCTGACGGAAATCCTGCGTGGCCAGTACGGCTTCGAGGGGGTGATCTTCAGTGACGACCTGACCATGGAAGGCGCCAGTGTGGCCGGAACCATCACCCAGCGCGCGCAGGCGGCATTGCAGGCCGGTTGCGACATGGTGCTGGTGTGCAATCGACCGGACCTGGCCGACGATCTCTTGCACCACCTGAAATGGTCGCTGCCGCCCACCTCCCTGGTGCGTCTGGCGCGCATGCACGGTCGCCCGCATCCGCCCAGCCGCACCGTGTTGCAGATGAGCCCGCGCTACGCCGAAGCGGTGCGCCATCTCGGCGGCCTGGGTGAGGCCGACGCGGAACTGATTCTGGTCGATCCGACCAACACCTGCGGCTCGCGTGGCTGAGGGGCGGCCGATGGCACGCTCTGTCGATCGCGGCCTTGTAGCGCCGGCTTCCAGCCGGCGTCTTTCAGACGGAAACCGGTAATGGCTTTATCTGTCGATCGCGGCACCACCCATGTGGAGCATCACGTCGGCCATGACCAGGGTGGCCAGGCCCTGTTCAAGGCGCTGTTCTTCACCCTCGGTTTCGCCGTCGTGGAAGTCATCGCCGGCTACTGGTCCGGTTCCCTGGCCCTGTTGTCGGACGCCGGCCACATGGTCACCGATTCCACCGCCCTCGGGCTGGCGGCGCTGGCAGCCGTGCTGGCGCGGCGGCCGCCCTCGAAACACCACACCTACGGCCTGGTGCGACTGGAAATCCTCGCCGCCCTGGGCAACAGCCTGGCCATGCTGGCCTTGATCGTATTCATCGCCGTCGAGGCCATCGACCGCCTTTCCCACCCGCAGCCGGTGATGGGCGGCGCGGTCATGCTGGTGGCCTTCATCGGCCTCCTGGTCAACCTGGCTGTGGCCTGGCTGCTGCGCCACGGCGGCAACAGCCTCAATACGCGCGCCGCCCTGATGCATGTGCTGGGCGACCTGCTCGGCTCGGTGGCCGCCCTTATCGCGGGCGCGGTGATCTGGTTCACCGGCTACACCCCGATCGACCCCATCCTCTCCCTGGTGGTCTGTGTACTGATCCTGTTCTCCGCCTGGAATCTGCTGCGGGAAAGCCTGCATGTGCTGATGGAAGCGGTGCCGGCGCATATCAGCCTGGACAACGTCGCCCACGACATGGCCGCCATTCCCGGTGTGCGGCACGTGCATGACCTGCATATCTGGACCCTGTCATCCGGCCAGATCGGCCTCACCGCGCATCTCGAACTGGACAGCTTCGACGACTGGAACCGTATCCTCGTGGCCAGCCGCGCCTGCCTCGACCAGCGCCACGGCATCCGCCATGTCACCCTGCAAGCTGAGCTGAAACATCACCCGTAGGTTGGGCAAAGCGCAGCGTGCCCAACAAACCGCCTCCCTGTTGGGCACGCTGCGCTTTGCCCAACCTACGATCACTAAAGGACTTTTATGAAACGCCGCCGCCGCTACGCCCGCCCCCGCCTCTCCCGCGATGCCGAACGCCTGTCCTGGCTGGCCCTGGCCCTGGCCGATTCCGGCAGCCGCCTGGAAGACGCCTGGCTGGAATCGGAAATGGGCACGTTGATCGAAAAACTGCTGCGCGGCGACGATGAGGATGCCCTCAACCAGGCCCTCGACCGCCTCCACGACAGCAATCCGCGCGCTTATGACGATCTCGCCGACCTGATCGAAGCCGCCTGCGAGATCAGTCAGGAGGGCGACACCTCGCGCCTGATCCTGGCCATGCCGGTGCTGGCCTGGTCGCGCTACGCCATTCCCGCGCGCGCGCTGCCGAATGCCACGCTGGACGCCTTGCGCGCGCAGCTTGCCGGGCATGTTCTGGCCGCCGACGCGAAAGTGCATCTCGCCAATTTCCTGTTCAGCCCGGATCAATTGCCGCAGGGTTATTGCGACACCCGCTCATTCGCCGATGCACTCTTCGCAAGCGCCGCAGCGGGCCGCGACCTCATGGTGGAGGGCGGCAGCCTGCCGGAATCGCAGACCTTCGTCTCCGACGTGCGCTACCTCCTCGCCGTGGTGCAGATACCCGCCGGGCGGCCGGTATTCCGCTGGAACGAGCCGGACGGCAACCGAGAAACAGCGCTGGAAGCCTGGCGGCAACAGGCCGGCGCCAATCTGCAACCGCTGCTGACCGGCTGCGCCTACGAACTGCTGTTGCCCGACGCCTATTTCTCCGCCTGGCGCCGCGCCGACCGGGAAACCCGCCCGTTCGCCCTGCGCGCCGCCGTGGAATACCTGAAATCGCTGTTCAACGTCCCCGCCAACCGCCTGCGCGCCGTTGCCGCCCCCTACTACGACCGCTGGCTGGAGGAATGGCGCATCGGCTTCACCGGCATCGACTCCGACGACGTGGTACACGGCGTCACCTGGCCGCTGCTCGGCGGCGAGGACGAAACCGCCGACCTGGCGGGAAGCATCGAAGCCCTGCTCAAGGAAACCGGCCTCGGCGAAGTCCGCATCCTGGACACCCGCATGCCCCTGGAATACTGCGATGACTGCGGCGCCCCCCTGTTTCCCAACCCCGACGGCGAAAGCGTCCATGCCGAACTGCCGGAAGAAATGCAGGGCACACCGGCGCATCTGCATTAATGGCGAGCTGCACCGCCTGCCCCCGCCTCGCCACTTTCCTGGCCGAATCTCGCGCCCGTTACCCCGGCTATTTCTGCCGCCCGGTGCCGGCCTTCGGCGATGAACAGCCGCGTTTGCTCATCGTCGGCCTGGCTCCCGGCCTGCACGGCGCCAACCGCAGCGGGCGGCCGTTCACCGGCGACCACGCCGGGGTGCTGCTCTATGAAACCCTGCACGCCTTCGGCTATGCCAGCCGCCCGGTGTCCATCGCCGCCGACGACGGCCTGGTCCTGAGCGGTTGCCGCATCAGCAATGCGGTCAAATGCGTGCCGCCGGAAAACAAGCCGGAAACCGGCGAGATCAAACGCTGCAACGCCTATTTGCAGGACGAACTCGCCGCTCTGCCCGAGAGCACCGCCCTCCTCGCCCTCGGCGGGGTCGCCCACAAGGCCGTGCTCATGGCGCTGGGCCTGAAGCAGAGCGCGTATCCGTTCCGGCACGCCGCCTCCCACTCGCTGCCGGATGGCCGCCGCCTCCACGACAGCTACCATTGCTCCCGCTACAACACCCAGACCCGACGCCTCACCCCGGAAATGTTCCGCGCGGTGTTTCAGCAAATTCAGGAGGAAGGACCATCGCCGTAGGTCGAAAAAGCCGGCGTTATGTCCCCGGCGCCGACAGCGCCGGGGACGGTATCCCTTGCGGGCTTCATGCCGGCGCCTTCCGACACCCTCCCGGCGGAAGGCGCGATGAGGCCGCTTTTCCGCCCTACGTGCTGCCGCAAATCGCGCCGAAGAAACACCGTAGGGTGCGCCGTGCGCACCATCGGGAGTAAATCGGTGCGCACGGCGCACCCTACGGAGCTCGTAGGAGCGGGCTTGCCCGCGATTGGCGGCGGTTATCGCGGGCAAGCCCGCTCCTACGGCAACGCGTTACCCACTACGAATCACATAGCGCCATAACCAATGAGTCGGGTGGTGTGTCTTGAGCGGCGCGGCGCGCGCCGTAACCCGACGGCCTGCTTGCCACCCTATCGCCCGGCAAGAATCCGCACATCCACCGACATGCCCAGGCGCAGCGGGCTTTCCCGGTCCAGGGCGATGCGCACTTCCAGCACTTTCATGGCGAGGTTGGCGGTGGGATCGTTGGGGCTCTGGCGACGGCCGCCGACCATGTCGGAGAGGCGTTCGATCTTGCCCATGAAGACCTGGCCGGGGAAGGCCAGGCAGCGTACCTCGACCGGGTCGCCGACCTGGATATGGCCGACATCGGTTTCGTCGACCTCGGCATTCACGCGCAACTGATTCATGTCGGCGATGCGCAGGATCGGCAGGTCGGCGGTGACGCCTTCGCCCGGGTCCATGTAGCGGCGGATCACCAGGCCGCCGATCGGCGAGCGCAGCGCCATCAATTCCAGTTGCTGCCGCGCCAGGGCCACCGCCGATTCCGCGCTCTTTACCTGCTGTTCGAGCAGTTGCCGGGTTTCCGCGCGGGCACCCTGATCGACCAGCGCCTTCTGTTCCTTCATGGCGCGCAGATTGGCTTCGGCGAGACGCTGCGCGCGTTCGTTCTGGTCGACGGCGGCGTCCGAGACCATGCCCTGACGGTGCAGGGTACGTTGCCGTTCCAGTTGCTGGGTGGCTTCGTCCAGGGTGGCGCGGGCGGCGTCCAGATTGGCCTGGGCGATACGGCGTTCCTCCTGGCGCGAGCCGACCGCCGTTTCCCGAAGCCGTGCGCGCGCGACCCCGAGTTCGGCCTCGGCGCTTTTCAGGCGTGCCCGGTAATCGTCATCGACCAGGCGCACCACGATCTGGCCGGCCTTGACCTGTTCGCCTTCGCGCACCGGGATCTCCTTGATGCGCGCGAACAACTGGCCGCTGCCGACATCGGCATCGCTGCCGGACACGGTTTCCACCTTGCCCTCGGCGGCGACGACGCGCGGGCCAGGCTGGGCGGCGGGGGCGGCCACCGGCTTGCCGTCGCCGCCGCGCAGCACGGTAAAGGCCAGGCCGACGGCGAGGAGGCCGGCGGCGACGAGGATCAGGGGCTTGGTTTTCATCTCGGGTTCCCAAAAATTCCGTGTAACGATCACGCTGTCGTAGGAGCGAGCTTGCTCGCGACAGCAACGGTGGCGCCCTGACCAACCGTTGTTATCGCCGGCAAGCCGGCTCCCACGACGGGCTTCATGTTCCCGGGGCGGTCAGGGTCGCAGTTTTCCATCTTCCATGGCCACCACGCGATGCGCGAAAACTTCGGCCTTGGGGTCGTGGCTGACGATGACGACGGCCTTGCCGCTGCTTATCGCCAGCTCGCGCACCAGCGCCAGCACTTCCTTGCCGCGCTGCGAATCGAGGTTGGCGGTGGGTTCGTCGGCCAGCAGCAGGGGCGGGTCGCCGGCCAGGGCGCGGGCGAAGGCGACGCGCTGTTTCTCGCCGCCGGAGAGTTGCTCCGGGTAATGTCCGCAACGCGCGCCCAAGCCGACCAACTCCAGCAGGCGGCGGGCTTCCGGGCGGCGGGTGGCGCGGGAATAGCCTTTGAGGCGCAGCACCAGTTCGACGTTTTCTTCCGCATTCAGCGCGGGGAACAGGTTGAAGGCCTGGAACATGAAGCCGATGTGCCGCAGGCGCACGGTCGCGAGCGCGTCGCCCTCCTCCTGCCGCACCAGTTCGCCGGCCAGGCGCACTTCGCCCAGGGTGGGCCGCATGATGCAGCCCATCATGGAGAGCAGGGTGGTCTTGCCGGAACCGGACGGGCCTTCGATCAGCACCACTTCCCCGGCCGCGAGGGTGAGGGAGACATCGTCCACGGCCACCACGCGGTTGTCGCCGCTGCCGTAGATCTTGCTGACGTGGCTGATTTCGAGGGCGGCGGTCATGAACGGAACACCTGTCCGGTGTAGCCCGGATGGAATGCAATGGAATCCGGGGCGGGTGGCTCGCCACGCGCTGCGGTTCCCCGGATTCCGCTGCGCTGCATCCGGGCTACCTTCCTGATTTCGAGGGCGGCGGTCATGAACGGAATACCGAGACCGGGTCGAGCACGCGAATCTTCTGCACCGAGAACCAGGCGGAAATCAGGCAGGTAATCATGATCACCACGAACATCGTGGCCAGCAGCGGCCAGTCGAGCAGCAGCGGCACGCCGAGCTTGCTCACCGTGCCCTGCATCAGCATGGTGATCGCCAGGCCGGGCACGTAGCCAAGCACGGCCGAGGTGGCGGCCTGGCCGAAAATGACCACGTAGATGTCCCGGTTGCGCGCCCCGATCGCCTTGAGGGTGCCGTATTCGCGCAGGTGTTCCATGGTATTGGCGAAGATGGCCTGCCCCACCACCGCGCCACCGATCAGCACCGCCAGCAGGGCGGTGAGGAAAAAGGCCATGCCCATGCCGGTCTGGATGGTCCAGTAGCGAATGGTGCGGTCGATGAATTCCTGCTTGGTGAGCACGTCGTTGTCGCGCAGGCGTTGTTTCAGTTCCGCCGCGACCGCGCCGGCCCGCGCCGGGTCGCGCAGCTTGGCGACGATGTAGGCGGTATGCCCGGTCTTGGCGCCGCCGTACTGGAGGTTCTGCGCCTCGTTGTAGGACATGAACACGAACGGGATGGTGGTGAAGCTCTTGATCCCGTCCGACAGCCCCACCAGCTTGAACAGGCTGAGATGGTTGATGCTGACTTCCCAGGTACTGTGCGGTTCGAGCCGGCCCAGGCGCTGCTGCGAGCTGAGGTCCATGATCATGTAGCGGCCGCCCTTGACGTCTAAGGCTTTGCCCACCTGCATGTTCCAGGGCGCGCCGACCTCGCTGTCGGGGTTGAAGCCGATCACCTCCACCTGCTCCAGGCCGCCGTTAGCCAGCTTCAGATAGGCGAAGGTGAGTTGCAGTTTTTCCGCCCAGACCACCTCCGGGTGGCCCTTCACCTGGTTGATCCGCAGTTCGGGAAACGGCGGCGCAAAATCGAAAGCCGAGATGTTGCGCGAGGTGATCCACAGATCGCCCGGTGTGCGCCGGATGATGGAGGTGGCGTTGTCCATCATGCCCAGGTAGATGGACACCTCGACCAGGGCGAGCACGCTGGAGACCGTGATGCCCAGGAGGGTGAGGAACAGGCGCCCTTTCTCGTGGAAGAAGGTTTTCCAGGCCAGCCAGAGCATGGTTTACGGCATCCTGCCCAAACGACCCGGGCGGCGAGGGAACGGCAGAAGGTGAGTCATGGCATCCGATTTTCCGATTGGCAAGCCGCTTCAGATGAAGCATGGATCGAAACGTAGGTTGGGCAAAGCGAAGCGTGCCCAACAACCCGTCGCAATGTTGGGCACGCTTCGCTTTGCCCAACCTACGACTACTGAGGCCGCTTGCCAATCAGGTCCGATTTTCCACGCTGCGCGGCGACAATCGCCGGGAGGCCCGTGGGGGGCAAGCCGGCGCATTCTTGCATCCACCCACAAGCGGGACAATAGCCGGCGCCGTGTCCAGCGCCGGCAGCACCTGGTAACGACCACAAGCGCCTGATGGATCAACAGCTTGCACGCCATGCGAGGCGAGCCCGATGGCGTGGCATGGTGACCTTGGGCATAGACTGTACGGCGGGGGAATATTCGTGGCAGCACAACCTGCAAGGAGAAATGCAATGAGCCAACTCGTCTGGAGCAACGATCTCAATACCGGCATCGACGTCATCGACAGCCAACACCGGCGCATCGTCGAATTCATCAACCAGTTGGGTGATGCGCGGCAAGCGGGAGACCGGGCCGCCATCGGCGAAGTCATCGAGGGCATGGTCGATTACACCCTGTCGCACTTCGCCTTCGAGGAAAGCCTCATGGAAGACGCCGGCTACGAGTTCCTGCGCGGGCACCAGAAAGTGCACGAACTGTTCGTCAAACGAGTCGCCGACATGCAGGCGCAATTCAAGGCCGGCAACGATGTCTCCGATGAACTGCACGGCCTGCTCCGACGCTGGTTGTTCAGCCACATCCGCAGCGACGATGCGGCTTATGTGGGCGCGGTCAAAGGCAACATGAAAGCGCTGGTGCGGGACCAGAGCAAGGAAGGCTGGCTGTCGCGTTCTCTCGGCAAATTTTTCCGTCGCCGCTGAATCCGGGGCCGAACCGCCTGCCACCCTGGACAAGCCGGCCCATGCCGGCTTTTTTCTTGTCTGTCTCCACCCCTAAAGTTTTATCACGCCCTGCCGATAACCGGGCCGAAGGGCTTGCTGCCCACAACCTGAAGGGGGATGGTTTTGACCTCGAATAGATATGCCGCGTTGATTGCCCTGGTCGCCATTCTGGTCGCCCTGGTCGCGTGGTTTGCCGAGCCGATCTGGCGACTGCTGGCGATTGCCACTGTCGCGGTGGTGGTCTGGTTCGTGGCAAGTCGCTTCGGCGTGAAGCAACAAATAGAAGAAGCGCCGCTCGACCCGCTGGCCAGTTATCGCACCGAACTGGGTGCCCTGATCGACGAGATGGGTAACGCCAGCCAGTCACAATCCCGCTCCAGCCACGAAGAACTGGAACGGGTGAAGGACTTGCTGGATGAAGCCATCAACAAGCTGATCGCCAACTTCAGCGACATGAACCACCACATCCAGGCGCAGCGCGACCTGGCCCTGGCCATCGTCAACGGCATGAGCGGGGTCGGCAGCGAAGACGAGTCGGTGAGCTTTGCCGACTTCGTCATGGATACCTCGAAGACGATGGAATCCTTCGTCGACAACACGGTCGCCACCAGCAAGATCGCGATGAGCCTGGTGGAAACCATGGACACCATCAACAGCGAGGTGACCACCATGCTGGGCATCCTCGCCGAGATCGAATCCATCGCCAAGCAGACCAACCTGCTCGCGCTCAATGCCGCCATCGAAGCGGCGCGTGCCGGCGAGGCGGGGCGCGGCTTCGCGGTGGTGGCGGACGAGGTGCGCAATCTCTCGCAGCGCACCAACCAGTTCTCCCACGAGATTCGCGCTCACATGGACCAGGTGGACGGCTCGCTGACTCGCGCCCACGACTCCATTTATGCCGTCGCCTCGATGGACATGAATTTCGCCCTGCAATCCAAGCAGCGCGTGCAGGACACCATGCTGCGTCTGGAGTCCATCAACGAAGCGATGGCGGGGGCTGCGCGCGGCATCGACACGCATGCGACGGAGGTTGCCGCCAAGGTCAATGCTGCGGTCACCTCGCTCCAGTTCCAGGATCTCTCCAGCCAGTTGATCGGCCATGCCCAGATCCGTCTGGAGGCGATCGGCGAAGGCGTGCATGGTGTGGCGCGATCCTTTGCCATCGCCACCGACATGGACGCGGCGATGCTGGACGCGCGGGAACGGGTCGCCGCTCTGGCCAACCTGGATAACACCCGCTTCAACCCGGTCAAGCAGGAATGCATGAGTTCCGGCGACATTGAACTGTTCTAAAGAGAGGTAACGAAAATGGCAAAAGTGGTACTGACTGTTGATGACTCCGCCTCCATCCGGCAGATGGTGGCCTTCACCCTCAAGAGTGCCGGCTACGAAGTGGTCGAAGCGGTGGATGGCGAGGATGGCCTGAGCAAGGCACGCGGCAAGAGCGCGGACCTGGTCCTCACCGACCAGAACATGCCGAAGATGGACGGCCTCTCGCTGATCAAGACCCTGCGCGGCCTGCCGCAATACCGCTCGACGCCGATCCTGATGCTGACCACGGAGTCGTCCGACGCCATGAAGTCGGCGGGCAAGGCGGCTGGGGCCACGGGCTGGCTGGTGAAGCCGTTCGACCCGCAAAAGCTGCTGGAAGTCGTCAAGAAGGTTCTCGGTTAACGGTCATGGCGCATATGCCGCCCCGAATAATGAGGCTCATGCTCGTAGGAGCGGGCTTGCCCGCGATTGCAACGGTCGCATCGCGAGCAAGCTCGCTCCTACGAACCAGGTTGATGTTTCACGTCAAGACCGAGTGCTTGCGCCCCTCGGCTGCTGCCGTGATGGAAGTAGGTTGGGCAAAGCGCAGCGTGCCCAACAAACCGCTGCCATGTTGGGCACGCTACGCTTTGCCCAACCTACGGCTGAAGTCCGTGTCATCTAGTAGGGAGATGCCATGAGCATCGACATGAGCCAGTTTTATCAGGTGTTTTTCGACGAAACGTCGGAACACCTGGCAAGCATGGAAACCTTGCTTCTCAACCTGGATGTGGATAACCCCTCCCTGGAAGAGCTCAACGCCGTCTTCCGGGCTGCGCACTCCATCAAGGGCGGCAGCGGCACCTTCGGTTTCACCGACATGACCAGCGTGACCCATGTGCTGGAAAGCCTGCTGGACCGACTGCGCAAGGAAGAACTGCACCTGCGCCCGGACATGGTCGACGCCTTTCTCGCGGCCGGCGACGTACTCCGCGCGCAACTGGAACACCACCAGGGCGGCCCGGAGGCCGATGCCGGCGAGATCGAGGCGGTCTGCGCGCGCCTGAACCAGTTGGCCTCCGGCGCCGCAGCCGCCGCGCCAGCCGCGCCCGTAGCGGTAGCGGTCGCTGCGGCGGCGGCCGAGGCGCGGCGCGTCCACCTGGAATGCGTCTTGCCGGCCAGCGTCGTGAACGACCCCGACATGCTGAAGAATCTGCTGGATGGCCTGGCGGAAATCGCCGCGCTCGACCTCCGGCACCGGCCCGACGCCGCCGACCCGCGCCTGGAGGGGGTGCTGACCACGCTGAAAAGCGATGACGAATTGAAAGAGGCCCTGTCGTTCCATCTCTCGCCGGACGAGATCACCCTTTCCGACCCTGACGCGCCGAGAGAAACCCACGCAGCATTCGCGGCCCCCACCGACGACGACAGCTTCGGCTTCTTCGACGATGCCCCCGGCCTGCCCGCCGCTACAGAGGAAACGGCTGACGACGGCTTCGGTTTCTTCGACGACGCCCCCGGCCTGCCCGATAGCGTCCTGGATGCGCTGCCGGCGGCGCCGCTAGCCATCCCGGACGAGGACAGAAGCGGCGCCTATGGCCTGTTCGAGGATGCCGCCGGAAAGCGGGAAAACCTGCCCATCCGCGACATCACCCCCGGCAACAGCCCGGCCGCCCTCGAAGGCCAGGGCTATGGCATCTTTGTCGATGCCCCTTGCGGCGTCGGCCTGTTCGCCGATGCCCCGGGTAGCCAGCACATGCTCAAGGCTACCGCGCCGGCCCCATTAGGCAACCCCGCCGGCAAGCCGACCGAGGATGCCCCCGGCCGCCGCCTCAACGACAGCCCGGCCATCGAAACCGCCAAAACCGGGCGCCGCGACAACGACAAGACCGTCACCGCCGCCAACAGCGAGACCAGCATCCGGGTGTCCGTGGAGAAGGTGGATCAGCTCATCAACCTGGTCGGCGAACTGGTCATTACCCAGGCCATGCTGGCCGAGGGGGCCAGCTACCTCGACCCGGTGCAGGCGGAAAAACTCCTCGCCGGCATCGACCTGCTCGCCCGCAACACGCGTGACATGCAGGAATCGGTGATGTCCATCCGGATGCTGCCCATGAGCATGGTGTTCAGCCGTTTCCCGCGCGTGGTGCGCGACCTGGCCGGCAAATTGAACAAGCAGGTGGAAATGAAGACCATCGGCGAGAACACCGAACTGGACAAGGGCCTGATCGAGAAGATCAGCGACCCCATGACCCATCTGGTGCGCAACAGCCTGGACCACGGCATCGAAACCCCGGAAATCCGGGTGGCCGCCGGCAAGAGCCCGAAAGGCACGCTCACCCTCAAGGCCAGCCACCAGGGCGGCAACATCGTTATCGAAGTGATCGACGACGGCGCCGGCCTCAACCGCAACCGCATCCTGTCCAAAGCCCGCGAACGTGGCCTGCCGGTGAACGATGCCATGTCCGACCATGATGTCTGGCAACTCATCTTCGCCCCCGGCTTCTCCACCGCCGATGTGGTGACCGATGTATCCGGGCGCGGGGTCGGCATGGACGTGGTGAAGCGCAACATCGAAGGCATGGGCGGCCGCGTCGAGCTGGAATCGTCCACCGGCCACGGCACCCGCACGGTGATTCGCCTGCCGCTCACCCTGGCCATCCTCGATGGCATGTCGGTGGGGGTGGGCGGCGAAACCTTCATCGTGCCCATCACCAGCGTGATCGAATCCCTGCAACCCCGGCTCGAAGACATCCGCACCCTGGCCGGCGACTCCCGCATGGTGCATATCCGGGGCGAATACCTGCCGTTCGTGTCGCTGCCCGAGGCCTTCAATCTGCCCGGTGTGGAGGACGTCACCAAAGGCATCGTCGTGGTGGTGGAAACCGAGGGCGGCAAGGCCGCGCTGTTCGTCGACGAACTGCTCGGCCAACACCAGGTGGTGATCAAGAGTCTGGAAGAGAACTACCGCAAGGTGCCGGGGGTTTCCGGCGCCACCATCATGGGCGACGGCCGTGTCGCCCTGATCCTGGATGTAACCGCTGTCACCCGCATGGGGCTGGCAGGGTCTGGCAACTACGCGCGCCGGCTGCGTGCGGCATGAGCCAGATGATTAACCCCGTTAATACAGCAAACGTAGGTTGGGCAAAGCGAAGCGTGCCCAACAACCCGCCGCCATGTTGGGCACGCTGCGCTTTGCCCAACCTACGAGACTGAGGAGAGACGAATGGAACACAACGAAAACTCGGGAACCGCCAATTCCGGCGAATTCCTCACCTTCACCTTGGGCGCTGAGGAATACGGCATCGACATCCTCAAGGTGCAGGAGATCCGTGGCTATGACACGGTGACCAAGATCGCCAACTCGCCCCCCTTCATCAAGGGCGTGATCAACCTGCGCGGGGTCATCGTGCCCATCGTCGATCTGCGCATCAAGTTCAACCTGGGCGAGCCGACCTACGATCAATTCACCGTGGTGATCATCCTCAACATCGGCAAGCGGGTGATGGGCGCGGTGGTGGATGGCGTCTCCGACGTGATCCAGTTGAGTTCCGACAATCTGCACCCGGCGCCCGAATTCGGCTCGATCCTCGACACCCGCTACATCCTCGGCCTGGGCACGGTGGAAGACCGCATGATCATCGTGATGGACATCGAAAAACTCATGACCAGCTCGGAAATGTCGCTGGTCGAAGCCGCTGTTGCCTGAGGAGAGAAAAACAATGAAAACCTGGCTCGCCAACTTGTCCATCAAGACCCGCCTGATCGCCATCTTCGTCCAGGTCATCCTGGTCATCGCCATCGTCGGCGCCACCGGCCTCCTCGGCATGAAGCACACCAAGGAGGGACTGGAAACCGTGGTCAACGGCCGCGTGCTGCCGTTCAGCCATCTGAAGAACGTCGCCGATGCCTATGCCGTTTCCATCATCGACGCCACCAACAAGGCCAACGCCGGGGTGTTCACCGCCGAGGAAGCGAGCAAGTCCATCACCGACGCGCGCCAGACCATCAAGGATTCCTGGGGCCTCTATATCGCCGGCGAAATCAGCGCCGACGACAAGCTTCTGGTCGAGCAGGCAACGCCCCTGTTCGCCGCCGCCGACGCGGAGACCGACAAAGTGCAGGCCGCGTTGCAGGGCAAGAGCGGCAAGGTAGAGGGCCAACTTCAGGGCCACATCGGCCCGCTCTATGCCGCCATCGACCCGATCAGCAACCATCTCAGCACCCTGCTCATCATCCAGTTGTCCTTCGCCCGCGCTACATACAACGTGGCGGCGGCGGACTACGACCAGCAACACCTGGTGGCCTGGGTGATCGGCAGCGTCGGCACGGCGCTGGTCCTCCTGTTCGTGGTCCTGCTGCTGCGCTCCATCGTGCGGCCACTGCAACGGCTTTCGGGCGAAATCGACGCCATCACCGCCGGTAATGCCGGGATCGATGTCGTCGTGGATCGCCATGACGAAATCGGCGCCGTGGCGGAGAGCTTCAAACGCCTGCGCGACAAGTTGCGCCAGGATGTCGCGGTCGCCGAAGCCAGTGCACGAGAAGGCCAGCGCATTCGCTTCGCCCTGGATAACGTCGATTCCAACGTGATGATGGCCGACAACGAACGCCGCATCATCTATGTCAACAAGGCCACGCAAGCCCTGTTCAAGCGTGCCGCAGCCGACCTCCGCAAGCAGTTGCCGCACTTCGACCCGGACAAGCTCCTGGGCAGCAGTATCGACAATTACCACAAGAACCCCGGCCACCAGGCCGGCATGCTGAGCAGCCTCAGTGGCACCCACAAGGGCACGCTGATGATCGGCGGCCGCACCATGACCGTAGTGGCCAACCCGGTGATCGACGACCAGGGCCAGCGCCTGGGCTCCATCGTCCAGTGGGGCGACCGCACCAGCGAAGTCGCCGCCGAGCGCGAAATCGCCAATCTGGTGGAAGCCGCCAGCTTCGGCGACTTCAGCCAGCGCCTCGACAAGGCCGGCAAGGAAGGTTTCTTCCTGCAACTCTCGGAGGGCATCAATCACCTGCTGGAAACCACGGAACATGGCATGCACGACGTCGTCCGCGTGCTCCAGTCACTCTCGCACGGTGACCTCACCCAGCGCGTCGAGGCGGATTACCAGGGTTTGCTCGGGGAACTCAAGGACGCCACCAACGCCACCAGCTCGCACCTTTCCGAGATCGTCAGCCAGATTCGCGAAGCCACCGATGCGATCAACACCGCCGCCCGCGAAATTGCCAGTGGTAACGCCGACCTCTCCGGGCGCACCGAAAGCCAGGCCTCCAGCCTGGAAGAAACCGCTTCCAGCATGGAACAGTTCACCAGTACGGTGCGGCAGAACGCCGACAACGCGCGCCAGGCCAACCAGCTTGCCAAGGGCGCCTCGGACATCGCCGTGAAGGGGGGGGAGGTCGTGGGCCAGGTCGTGCATACCATGGGCGCCATCGCCGGCAGCTCGAAGAAGATCGCCGACATCATCAGCGTCATCGACGGCATCGCCTTCCAGACCAACATCCTTGCCCTGAATGCTGCCGTGGAAGCCGCGCGGGCCGGCGAACAGGGGCGTGGCTTCGCCGTGGTGGCCAGCGAAGTGCGCAGCCTGGCGCAGCGTTCCGCCGGCGCCGCCAAGGAAATCAAGACGCTGATCGGCGACTCGGTGGACAAGGTCAACATCGGCTACAAGCAAGTGGAACAGGCCGGCCAGACGATGGACGAGATCGTCGATGCGGTGAAACGGGTCACCGACATCATGGGCGAGATCAGCGCCGCCAGCGGCGAACAGAGCCAGGGCATTCAACAGGTCAACTCCGCCATCGGCCAGATGGACGAAGCCACCCAACAGAACGCAGCCCTGGTGGAAGAAGCGGCGGCGGCGGCGGAAACCTTGCAGGACCAGGCAGCGGCCCTGAGCCAGGCGGTCGCCGTGTTCCATGTAGCGCCGGCATCTCTGCCGGCAGGTGGGCGGAACGCCCGCATGACCACCGCCAATACGCCCAGGCCCACACCTAAGTCCATTCCCGGCGTCGCCCGGGTGAAACCGGCGGCGCCGCAGGCCCTGCCCAACGCGCGTAAATCGCTACCCGCCGCGACGCTCCCCAGCCACGCCAGCGATGTCGATTTCGACGCCATCATCGACGCGCACCAGGCCTGGAAGCAGAAGCTGCGCAGCGCCATCGGCGGGGGTGAGGAACGCAAGCTGAATCCGAACGACATCTGCAAGGACAATCTGTGCGCCCTGGGCAAATGGATCTACGGTGCCGGCAAGGAATTCGAGCACGTCGCCGAATATGAACCCCTGCGCCACACCCATGCCGAGTTCCATGTCTGCGCCGCCGACATCCTGCGCCAGGCGCAGAAGGGCGACAAAGACGGCGCCAATGCCATGCTGGTGGGCGATTTCTTCGACCTGTCGAATCGCACCGTGCAGCACATCGTCGCCATGAAGCGGCATCACAGCCACTAAGACCTGTAGGTTGGGCAAAGCGCAGCGTGCCCAACAGCATCACCGAGGACGTTGGGCACGCCTTCGGCTTTGCCCAACCTACGTGAAAAGCACCACGCACACACAGGAGCACGCAGCATGCGTCAGAACCTCCCCGTGAGCGGCAACGAATACATGCTGAAAGACGGCATTCAGATCGTTTCCGCCACCGACACCAAGGGCATCATCACCTTCTGCAACCCGGATTTCATCGAAGCCAGCGGCTTCAGCGAATCGGAACTGATGGGTGCGCCGCACAACCTCCTGCGCCACCCGGACATGCCGGCCGTCGCCTTCAAGGATCTCTGGGACACCCTGGCGGCGGGCCACCCCTGGTCCGGCCTGGTGAAGAACCGGCGCAAGAACGGTGACCATTACTGGGTGCGCGCCTACGCCAGCCCGATCAAGCAGAATGGCCAGATCACCGGCTATCTCTCGATTCGAGCCAAGCCGGAGCGCGACGCGGTGGCCGCCGCCGAAGCGCTCTACAAGGACATCCGCGAAGGCCGCGCCAAGGGCCTCTATCTCAAGGAAGGCCGCCTGCTCCATACCGGCCTGCGCGGCATCCTGGAAAACGTGCAGAACATGAGCCTGCGCGCCCGCCTGGCCGGCGCCTTCGCCATGATGGCGCTGTTCCTGGCGATCATCGGCGGCCTCGGCATCGTCGGCATGAACAAGTCCAACGGCATCATCGAGGAGGTTTATTCCAGAGCGCTGGAACCCGCCAAGCTGGCCGATCAGGTCCGCTATCTGCTCGCCGACAGCCGTGGCCAGGTATTGCTCGGCATGCAGCACAACCCGGCCTACCCGATTGCCAAGCTGCACGACCACGCAATCCAGGTGCATCTCGATGCCATCAGCGACAACTCCAACGAGATCAACGCGGCCTGGGCCAAGTTATCCAAAGTGGAATTCGATCCCCAGGTCGCCGCCTCCGCCGCCGTAAAAACCGCCCTGGAAAAATTCCAGGGCGCGCGCACCCGCTTCGGCCAGGAGGGCATCCTGCCGGCCAAATCCGCCTTGCAGGCGACGATGTATGACGACATCGGCGACATGCTGATCGACAACATCAACCCGCTCTACAAGACGGTCAACGAGGACACCAATGCCCTGCTGGCGGCACTGGACAGTTACGCCCAGGAGCAGCGCAAAGCCGCCGAATCGCGTAGCTCGACCTTGCGCGGCTTCATGTTGCTGGTCTTCCTCCTGGCCATCGCCGGCGCCGGCGTGGTGGGTTGGCTGCTGGTGCGCGCCATCGTGCTGCCCTTGCAGCGCACGGCGGGCTACTTCGACAGGATTTCCGAAGGCCGCTACGACAACGCCATCCAGGTCGATCGCCACGATGAAATCGGCAAGGTGCTGGAAGCCCTGGCCAACATGCAGATCAAACTGGGCTTCGACGTCGCCGAATCGCGCCGCGTCGCCAACGAAAGCCTGCGGGTGAAGATCGCTCTGGATAACGTCTCTTCCGGCGTCATGATGGCCGACACGGAACGTCGCATCGTCTACGCCAACAAGGCGGTGCTGAGCCTGTTCAAGAACGCCGAGGCCGACATCCGCCAGCAACTGCCCCATTTCGATGCCGACAAACTCCTGGGCAGCAACATCGACGCCTTCCACAAGAACCCTGGCCATCAGGCCCATCTCCTCGCCAACCTCAACGGCACTTATCGCAGTGCGCTCAACATCGGCGTGCGCAGCATGACCGTGGTGGCCAACCCGGTCATCAACGACCAGGGCGAACGCCTGGGTGCCGTGGTGGAATGGAGCGACCGCACCAGCGAGGTCGCCGTCGAACAGGAAGTCGCCAGCCTGGTTGATGCGGCCGCCGCCGGCGACTTCAGCCGGCGCCTGGTAGCCAGCGGCAAGGAAGGCTTCTTCCTGCAACTGGCGGAAGGCATCAACCGCCTGGTGGAAACCTCGGAACGCGGCATGAACGATGTCGCCCGCGTGCTCAAGGCGCTGGCCTCGGGTGACCTCAGCGAGCGCATCGACGCCGACTATCAGGGCCTCATCGGCCAACTCAAGGATGACGCCAACGGCACCACCGAGCGCCTTTCCGAGATCGTCAGCCAGATTCGCGAAGCCACCGATTCCATCAACACCGCTGCCCGCGAAATCGCCAGCGGCAACGCCGATCTCTCCGGGCGCACCGAAAGCCAGGCCTCCAGCCTGGAAGAAACCGCCGCCAGCATGGACCAGATCACCAGCACGGTGCGCCAGAACGCCGACAACGCGCGTCAGGCCAACCAGCTCGCCAAGGGTGCTTCCGACATCGCCAGGAAGGGCGGCAGCGTGGTGGGTGAGGTGGTGCAGACGATGGGTTCCATCGCCGACAGCTCGAAAAAGATCGCCGACATCATCAGCGTCATCGACGGCATCGCTTTCCAGACCAACATCCTGGCGCTGAACGCCGCCGTGGAAGCCGCGCGGGCCGGCGAACAAGGGCGCGGCTTCGCCGTGGTGGCGGGGGAAGTGCGCAGCCTGGCACAACGTTCCGCCAGTGCCGCCAAGGAGATCAAGACCCTGATCGGCGACTCGGTGGACAAGGTCAACATCGGCTACAAGCAGGTGGAACAGGCCGGCAACACCATGAAAGAGATCGTCGATGCGGTGAAGCGGGTCACCGACATCATGGGCGAAATCAGCGCCGCCAGCACCGAGCAGACCCAGGGTATCGAACAGGTGAATTCGGCGATCGCGCAGATGGACGAAGTCACCCAACAGAACGCGGCGCTGGTGGAACAAGCAGCGGCGGCGGCGGAATCGCTCCAGGATCAGGCCACCAGCCTGACCCAGGCGGTGGCGGTGTTCCGCGTGGCGGCGGCGGGGACGCGCAACACCCGTGCGCCCGTGCGCCCGATTGCCCGTGCAACCGCCCCGGCGCCCCGCGCGCCCGGCCCGGTCAGAGCCATGGCCAAGGCCGCCCCGGCGGCGGCGGGTTCGGATGACGAGTGGGAAGAGTTTTGATGTAGCGCAGGCGTCCCGCCTGCTTCGTCCTTCTGATCAGACCCCCCACGCCGGGGGGACGCCTGCGCTACAGCCCGCGTAGGGCGAATGAGCCGGCGGCTTTTTGCCGGCGTTATCCGCCGAATGCCAACATACGGCGGAAGGCGCGATAAAGCCGCTTTTCCGCCCTACGCGGCTACGGCGCTGCCTGCAACTGCTCCAGCAAGCCCACCGACGCGTAACCATCCACCGGCACCCCCGCCGCTTTCTGCCAGGCGCGGATGGCCAGACGTGTCTGCGACCCCGGCAAGCCATCCGGCGCTCCGACATCCAGCCCGCGCGCCGCCAGCAGGAGCTGCATCTCCATCACCTGTTCGCGGCTCAAGGGGCGATTGTCGGCATCGCGGCCGTTACCCAATTCCGGCAGGCCGAGCAGGCGGTCGGACAAGTGGCCCACCGCCAGGGCGTAATTGAGCGAGCGGTTCCAGCCCATGATGACCTCGAAATTGCGGTAGACCAGAAAGGCCGGCCCGGCATGGCCCTGCGGCAGGACGATGGCGCCGGCCAGGTCGGAGTCGGGCAGGGGTGAACCGTCAGCCTGGGTCACGCCCAGCCTGGCCCAGGCGCTGACCGGCTTTTTCACTTTGGGGTGCGCGGACTCCCAATCGAAATCCGCTGCAAGGCGTACCTCGCGCCCCCAGAGCTCGCCCGGCTGCCAACCGAGTTCGCGCAGAAAATGGGCGGCGGAGTGAAGCGCATCCGGCAGCGAGGTCCACAGGTTCTTGTGGCCATCGCCGTCACCATCGACGGCGTAGCGCAGGTAGGTGGAGGGCATGAACTGCACCTGCCCCATCGCCCCGGCCCAGGAGCCTTTCATATCGGCGGCGGTCACATGCCCCGCCTCGATGATGCGCAGCGATTGCAGCAATTCATGGCGGAAGAAACCGGCGCGACGTGGATCGAACGCCAGGGTGGCAAGGGCAGCGGGAATGGGGAAGTCGCCCAGATAACTGCCGTAGTTGGTTTCCAGCCCCCAGAAGGCGACGAGGACGCCGGCGGGTACGCCATAGCGCGTCTGCACTTCATCCAGTAGCGCCCGGTGTTCCCGCAGCAAGGCCTGGCCGCGCTCGATACGCCAGGGGCTGAGGCGCTTGTCCAGATAAGTCCAGAAGGTCTGAATGAATTCCGGCTGGCGCCGGTCTCGTTCGATCACCTCGGGCAACCGCTGTACGTCGGCCAGTGCGGCATCCAGGGTGGCCTGGGAAATACCTTGTGCCAGGGCCTCCTGCCTGAACTGGGCTAGCCAGGTGGAGAAATCCGGGGCTTCGTCGCCCTGCGCCGCCAAAGCCGAGGCACAGCACAGCGCACAGAGGAGTTGTCGTAGATTGCGGCGAATCGTCATGCGGCGAGGCTAGCACAGGGCGTAGGAGGGATAAGCAGGTGGATGCGCTATCGCTTATCCACCCTACCTGTTGATCTTGCGTGTCCCTCATCCGCTTCCGCCATCCTTCTCACTC
>JAUYFG010000262.1 GCA_030690985.1 Pseudomonadota bacterium | reverse complement strand
AGCGAGGATGAAATTGCTCACGAGCACGCCCACGGTGCGCATGGGCATCATCACTAAGTTCATGTAGGAGCGCCGCCAGCCCTCCCCTCTCTCCTTGCTCTCTCCCAGGGGGGAGAGGGACGCAGGCTCGCTTCGCGAGTTGCACTTCAAGACCATCGAGCATTTTGTTGGCAATACGCCGCTGGTCAAGCTCAAGCGCATCCCTGGCGACACCACCAATACGATTTTGCTCAAGCTGGAAGGCAACAACCCGGCCGGGTCGGTCAAGGACAGGCCAGCCCTATCCATGATCGTGCGCGCCGAAGCCCGTGGCGACATTCGTCCGGGGGACACCCTGATCGAAGCCACCAGCGGCAATACCGGCATCGCCTTGGCGATGGTGGCCGCCATCAAGGGCTACCGCATGGTGCTAGTCATGCCCGAGCACCTCTCCATCGAACGCCGCCAGTCGATGCGCGCCTATGGCGCCGAGCTGGTGCTGGTGAGCAAGGAAGCCGGCATGGAAGGCGCGCGCGACCTGGCGGAACAGATGCAGCGGGAAGGCCGTGGCAAGATCCTCGACCAGTTCTCCAACCCGGATAACCCCATCGCCCACTATGAGGGCACCGGCCCGGAAATCTGGCGCGATACCGAAGGGCGCATCACCCATTTCGTCTCCAGCATGGGCACCACCGGCACCATCATGGGCTGCTCGCGCTACCTCAAGGAGCAGAACCCGGCCATCCAGATCGTCGGCGTGCAGCCGGAAGAGGGCGCGCAAATCCCCGGCATCCGCAAATGGCCGGCCGAATACGTGCCTTCCATCTGCGATTACGAAAGAGTGGACCGCATGATGTATGTCGGCCAGACGGCTGCGGAGGAAACCACCCGCCGCCTGGCGAGCGAGGAGGGCATCTTTGCCGGCATCTCCTCCGGCGGCGCGCTCTACGCGGCGTTGCAACTGTCATCGGTAGTGGAAAACGCGGTCATCGTTTCCATCGTCTGCGACCGTGGCGACCGTTATCTCTCCACGGGCGTGTTCCCGGCCTGATGTAGCGCCGGCATCTTGCCGGCGTCCTTAAAACAGCCGGCTGGAAGCCGGCGCTACATCCCCTTAATAATTCGGCGATTTCAGCAGCACCACCACCGCGCCGCTACCGCCATCCGCCGGACGCGCCTGGACGAAGGCCAATACCTCGTCGCACTGCGTCAGCCAGTGGCGCACATGCAGTTTCAGCACCGGCTCGCGGTCTTTCGAACCCAGGCCCTTGCCGTGAATGATGCGCACGCAACGGGCGCTGCGGCGTTTGCATTCGAACAGGAAATCCGAAAGTTCCCGCTTGGCTTCCGCGCGGGTCAGGCCGTGCAGGTCGAGTTCCGCCTGGGCCATCCAGTCGCCGCGACGAATACGGCGCAAGGTCTGGCGGGTGATGCCGGGGCGCACGTAGGAGGTTTCTTCCGTCTCGCCATCCCAGCGGATCGGGTCATGCAGCGATTCGTGGATAAGTGCCCGCTCGTCGTGAAACAGACTGAGCGGGACGGGAGGCAGCCGGACGGGGGAGGGGAGCACGCGGCCGTGCGGCGTGAGCGGAACAACATCATCCAGCTCCGCCCGGAACAGCTCGCGCTCCTCGCAAGGCAAGGCGGGAGCGTGAAACTTCCCGCCTTTATTCATGGCATTAAGGGTCTGTCCATGAATAACTTGAACATTCTGGCTGCACTGGCGGGCGCGCTGCTGCGTTGCCGTCCGCTTGCAGGGAACGGCCATGCTGCGCGTCCGGCGCCTTGCATCGCATCCCGCCAGCACACCCATAATTGTCCAAGTTATCCATGGACAGACCCCAAGTAAGCGCGCATAACTGTTTTGAATCCGTCATTCCCGAGTGCTTTTATCGGGAATCCAGTTCCGCCATCTGACTGGCCTTTAACCCTTGGTTTGATGAACAAACTGGATTCCCGATAAAACCACTCGGGAATGACGATCCAAGCTGGTTTCACGGTTCTACTTACAACGAAAAGTTAAGCCAGCTTGTCAAGATAACGTTCGGCATCCAGTGCCGCCTGGCAACCACTGGCCGCGCTGGTGACGGCCTGCTTGTAGATCATGTCCTGCACGTCGCCGGCCGCGAAAACCCCCTCGATGCTGGTTTGCGTGGCGTTGCCATGACGGCCGCCCTGGGTCACCAGATAGCCGTGGTCCAGCTCCAGTTGCCCGGTGAACAGGTCGGTATTGGGCTTGTGGCCGATGGCGATGAAGATGCCGGTCAGCGTGATTTCCTTGGTCGCGCCATCCTGCATGCCTTTCAGCCGCATGCCGGTCACGCCGCTCTTGTCGCCCAGGACTTCATCGAGAACCTGATTGACTTCAAGGACGATCTTGCCTTCCTTCACGCGTTCCATGAGGTGATCGACCATGATTTTTTCCGCCTTGAAGGACTCGCGGCGATGCACCAGGGTGACCTTGCTGCAAATGTTGGACAGGTAGATGGCTTCTTCCACAGCGGTATTGCCGCCGCCGATCACCGCGACTTCCTGGCCCTTGTAGAAGAAACCGTCGCAGGTGGCGCAACCGGAAACACCACGCCCCATGAATTTTTCCTCGGACTCCAGGCCCAGATACATGGCGGAGGCGCCGGTGGCGATGATCAGGGCATCGCAGGTATAGACGCCGGAATCGCCGGTCAGGGTGAAGGGGCGGTTGTTCAGATCGACCGTGTTGATATGGTCGAAGATGATTTCGGTGTTGAAGCGCTCGGCGTGGGCCTGGAAACGCTGCATCAGCTCCGGACCCTGCACGCCGTTCACATCGGCCGGCCAGTTATCCACCTCGGTGG
This sequence comes from Pseudomonadota bacterium, assembly GCA_030690985.1. Lineage (GTDB taxonomy): Bacteria > Pseudomonadota > Gammaproteobacteria > Burkholderiales > Thiobacillaceae > PFJX01. The sequence continues at coordinate 3,957 of JAUYFG010000262.1, read as the reverse complement.
TGGACATGAGCTGACCTCCCTGGCTCAAACCGGTAATGACCACCGGATGCAGATTGGCGCGGGCGGCATAGATGGCGGCGGAATAACCGGCGGGACCGGAACCGAGAATAAGCAGACGGCAATGCTTGGCGGACATGGGGTACTCCATTGAATGTCGGTAGGGTAGTTGGTGGCTGGCGGCGAGATTGCAAGCCAGGAAAATGTGGCCGCGATTTTATCAGGGGCATATGCGCGCAACCCCCCCACTTTCCGAAGGCGCGGTTAGCGAAGCAATCGGCTTGCAGCCGAAAATCGCGCCAAAGAAACCCTTGTAGGGTGCGCCGTGCGCACCGAGCCACATCCCTTCCCGTAGCATCTACCGCAGCGCCGTAGGTTGGGCAAAGCGCAGCGTGCCCAACATGCAACCGTTGATTGTTGGGCACGCTGCGCTTTGCCCAACCTACGAATCACCCCGCGATTTCCCGTAGCATCTACCGCAGCCTTTCTGGAGATCGTCATGGCCAAAGCTCCACCGACCCGAACCCCCGTCCCGCCCTCCGCTGTTTTCCCCATCGTCGCCCTGGGCGCTTCCGCCGGCGGGCTGGAAGCGTTCGAGCAGTTCTTTCGCGCCATGCCGGTCGATAGCGGCATGGGCTTCGTGCTGGTTTCACACCTGGACCCGGACCACGCCAGTCTGCTCAGTGAAATCCTGCAACGCAGCACCACCATGCCGGTGCTTGAGATACTCGATCAGACCCCGGTGGCGCCCAACTGCGTCCATGTCCTGCCGCCTAACCGCGACATGGCGATCTTCCACGGCGTCCTGCAACTCACCGTGCCGGACCAGCCGCGCGGGCAGCGCATGCCGATCGACGCTTTCCTGCGCTCCCTGGCGGAAGACCAGGGCGAGAACGCCATCGGCATCCTGCTCTCCGGCACCGGCACCGATGGCACCCTGGGGCTGCGCGCCATCCTCGGCGCGGGCGGCATCACCCTGGTGCAGGAACCCGCCTCGGCCAAATACGATGGCATGCCGATCAGCGCCATTCAGGCCGGCTATGCCAGCCGGGTGCTGACGCCGGACAAGATGGCGGCAGCGTTGTTGCCGCTGAACGCACTGCCGCCGCCGGTGACCGCCCCCGCCCCCGGCAGCGGCATGAACCGCATCCTGATGCTGCTGCGCAACGTCACCGGCCATGACTTCTCGCAGTACAAGAAAAGCACCATCGGCCGCCGCATCGAGCGGCGCATGGCGCAGCACGACCTTGGCGACAGCGAAATCTATGCCCGCTATCTGAAGGAGCACCCGGCCGAGGTGCAACTCCTGTTCAAGGAATTGCTGATCAACGTCACCAGCTTCTTCCGCGACCCGGAAGCCTTCGCCACCCTCAAGCAAGACATCCTGCCGCAACTGTTCGCCGACAAGCCGGAAGGCTATGTGTTTCGCGCCTGGGTGGCCGGTTGCGCCAGCGGCGAAGAGGCTTATTCCATCGCCATCCTGCTGCGCGAATTCATGGATGAGTTGTCGGAAAAGCAGCAGCGCGAGTTCAAGGTGCAGTTCTATGCCACCGATCTCGACGACGACGCCATCGCCCTGGCGCGCGCCGGTCTGTATCCACCCAACATCGCTGCCGACGTCACGCCGGAGCGGCTGCGCCGCTACTTCTTCAAGGAAGACGCCGGCTACCGGGTGAAGAAGGAAATCCGCGAAATGGTGGTGTTTGCCGTGCAGAACGTCATCAAGGACCCGCCGTTCACCAAGCTCGACCTGCTCGCCTGCCGCAACCTGATGATCTATCTGGAGCCGGAACTGCAAAACCGCCTGCTGCCGGCCTTCCATTACGCCTTGAAGCCCGGCGGGGTGCTGTTCCTGTCGCCCTCGGAAAGTATCGGCAACCACCCGGAACTGTTCGCCGCCGTGAACCGCAAGTGGAAGTTCTACCGCGCCATCCATTCCGCCATTTCCACCCACGCGGTGATGGCCAGCGGCCTGTCCTGGGTTGCGGATAACAACGGCAAGGCGCCGGTGGAAATCGTGAAGAAGGCGGGTGAAACCAATTTCGCCGAACTCACCCGGCGCGTGCTGTTGCAGTCCTACGCCCCCGCCTCGGTGGTGACTGACGCCAAGGGCAACCTCCTGTTCGTGCACGGCGACACCGGCAAATACCTGCGCCCGGCGCCCGGCCAGGCCAGCCTCAACATCATCGACATGGCGCGCGAGGGCCTGCAACTGGAACTGCGCGCCGCCCTGCTTGGCGCCGAGACCGGCGCCACCTTGAACCGGGAAATTCGGGTCAAGACCCCTGGCGACTTCCAGCCAGTCAAGCTCAGCGTGCGTCCGTTGCCCGACCCGGAGGGCGGCCAGGGACTGTTGCTGGTGAGTTTTCAGGATTTTTCGCACGCCACGCCTGCCAAGCCGGCACGCGGCAAACGCGCCCCCTTGCCGGTAGCCCCCCCAGCGGGTTGAGGAGCTGGAACAGGAGCTGGCCTACAGCAAGGAAAACCTGCAAGCCACCATCGAGGAACAGCAGGCTTCCAACGAAGAACTGAAATCGACCAATGAGGAGTTGCAATCCACCAACGAGGAGTTGCAATCCACCAACGAAGAACTGGAAACCTCGAAGGAAGAACTGCAATCGGTGAACGAAGAACTGATCACCGTGAACGCCGAACTCCAGGCCAAGATCGAGCAATTGGCCAGCATGCAGAACGACATGAAGAACCTGCTCGACAACATCAACATCGGCACCATCTTCCTCGACCAGAACTTGCTGATCCGCCGCTTCACGCGCGAGGCCGCGCAGGTCTACCGCCTGGTGGCGAGCGACGTCAGGCGGCCGCTGGCCGACATCAAATCCGACCTGGAAGGCGAAGACCTGCTGGCCGAAGCGCAAGCGGTGCTCGAATCTCTGGTGCCGCGCGAACGCGAGGTACGCACCGTCAGCGGCGCGAGCTACCTGGCGCGCATCCAGCCCTACCGCACGCTGGATAACGTCATCGACGGTGTGGTGCTGACCTTCACCGACATCAGCACGAGCGTACAGGCGCAAGCCGCGCTGCGGAAAAGCGCGGCGGAGCTGCTCGAAACTCAGGCCATCGCTCGCATGGGCCGCTGGGAGATGGACCTCGTGGACAACGTGCTGCATTGGTCGGAGGGGGTCTACCGGCTCTTCGAAATCGCACCGGAGGCGTTCGGCGCCTCCTATGAGGCGTTTCTCGACCTCGTCCACCCCGATGACCGCGACTGTGTCGATCGGGCCTATCGCAAATCGCTCGAGAACCTGCAAGCCTATGAAATAACGCACCGCCTGCTCATGAAGGATGGGCGGGTCAAGTGGGTCAACGAAATCTGCCGAACCGATTGCGACCCTGAGGGCAAACCTCTGCGCTCGGTCGGTATCGTGCAGGACATCACCGAGTTGAAGCAGGGAGAGGCGACGCTGAAGGCTCTTGCGGCGCGCCAGGCGGCGATTCTCGATGCGGTACCCGACATCGTCGCGGAAGTGGATAACGACAGGATTTATACCTGGCTGAATCCGGCCGGCCGCGCCTTCTTCGGCGACGATGCCATCGGCCGGGCGGCGGCCGACTACTTCGTGGGCGAGCAGGGAACCTACACGTCGGTGCAACCGGTCTTCTCCGGTTCCGACGAGGTCATTTACCTGGAAAGCTGGCAGCGCCGCCGGGATGGAGAAAAGCGGCTGCTGGCCTGGTGGTGCCGGGCGCTCAAGGATGGCGAGGGCAGGATGATCGGCGCCCTGTCCACGGCGCGCGACATCACCCAGAACCCCAGGGCGGAATCGTAGTTATCGTAGGCGGCGGTTTGTTGGGCACGCTGCGCTTTGCCCAACCTACGCCGGGATACGGGATTCTCGTTGGTTGGGCAAAGCGATGCGTGCCCAACACCCCCGCACCCAAAGGCCACCGACGTAGGTTGGGCAAAGCGCAGCGTGCCCAACGAACCACACCCAAACCGCC
>JAUYFG010000239.1 GCA_030690985.1 Pseudomonadota bacterium | reverse complement strand
GTCCTTCTGATCAGGCCCACGAAGCAGGCGGGACGCCTGCGCTACATTCAACCCATCCTGCGCAGCTCCCGCTTCCCGCCAGCGCGCGATCCAGGTTTCCGCCGGTTCCGGCCTGCCAAAGAAATAGCCCTGGTGGATGACACTGCCACGGGCGTTGAGGAAGGCGGCTTGTTCTGCGGTTTCCACGCCTTCGGCGACCACTTTCAGGTGCATGTGGCGGGCCACCGAGAGGATGGTTTCCACCAGGGCGGCATCGTCGGGATCGTCGGGGGCGTCCTGGACGAACGTTTTGTCGATCTTGAGCTCGTGGATGGGCAGGCGTTTCAGGTAGGCCAGTGAGGAGTAGCCGGTGCCGAAGTCGTCCACCGAGAAATGGATGCCCAGGGCAGTCAGTTCGCTCATCTTGGCGACCACCTCGCCGAGGTTGTCGATCATCAGGCCTTCGGTGACTTCCAGGGTGAGGTGGCTGGGGTCGGCGCCACTGGTGGCGAGCAGATCGCGTATCCAGGGGACGAAGCCGGCGCGCCGGAAGTGGCGCGGGCTCATGTTGACCGACAGGCGCAGGGGGTGGCCGGCCATATCTTCACGCGCCATCAAGGCGCAGGTTTCCGCCAGGACCCAGGCGCCCAGATCGACGATGAGGTCGGATTCCTCGGCCAACGGGATGAATACACCGGGCGGCACCAGGCCGCGCACCGGGTGTTGCCAGCGCACCAGCACTTCCGCGCCCACCAGCTTGCCATCCACATCCACCTGAGGTTGCAGGAACAAACGCAATTCGCCGGCCGGGATGGCGCTGCGCAGTTCCCGTTCCACGCGGAATCGTTGTTCCGCCGACTCGCCCATGCTGGTTTCAAAAAATTCGGTCAGGCCGCCGCCGGCGTCTTTGGCCCGGTGCAGCGCGGTGTCGGCGCGACGCAGGATGTCTTCCGGTGTTTCTTCCAGTTCTTCCGAAAACAGAACGATGCCCAGGCTGGCGGTGACGGTCACTTCTTCGTCGCCGATGCGTAGGGGCGCACGTAGCGCCGCGTGGATTTTTTCCGCCACCACCAGGGCGCGCCGGCTGGCCATGACCACGTGCTGGCTGAGATCCGGCAGCAGCAGGGCGAATTCGTCGGCGGCCAGGCGGGCCAGGGTGTCGCCGTCGCGCAGCAGGCCTGCCAGGCGCGCGCCCAGTACTTGCAACAGGGCATCGCCGAAAGCATGGCCGCGCGCGTCGTTGATGGTCTTGAAGCGGTCGATGTTGAGCAGGATCAACGCTTCCTGCTGCCCGGAACGGCGCCTCGATGCCAGGAGTTGCGCGAGGCGATCCATCAGTAGCACGCGATTGGGCAGGCCGGTGATGCCGTCGAAATAGGCGAGGCGATGGATTTCCGCCGCACCCCGCTGTTTCTCGGCGATCTCCTCCTGCAAGGCCCGATCGCGGGTTTCCACCGCATCCGCCATCTGGTTGAAGGCGTCGGCGAGACGGCAGATCTCGTCCTCACCGGTCTTGTCCATGCGCACGCCGTAGTCACCCGCCGCGAGCTGTTCCGCGCCGGCTTTCAGTCGGGCCAGACGTCGCGTGACCAGGCGGTCGAGCAGAAAACCCAGGGCCAGAAACAGGATGGCGTAGCTGACCAGCCCCTTGAGCAACTGCCCACCCCAGACTTCATTGCGCCGCTGATCCAGGCGCAGGGTGGGCATCTTGATGCTGACCACGCCGCGCAAGTCGCCCACCTGGTAGTCGTAGGCCTTGGTGTAGTGCGAGCGAATGCTCTCTGGAGCGGCCTCGCGCGCACCATGGCAGTTCAGGCAGGAAGGCTCGATCCAGATCGGCGCGGTATAGAGCAGGTAGCCCACGCCCTTGTCGTCGACGATATTGCGCACCCGCTCCGTGGCGCGGGCGTTGCCGCGGAACCAGGCGATGTCCTCCAGTTCGAAACGGTCGGCGCGGTTATTGGGATTGCGCGGCTGATCGGAGACGTTGTTGAAAATGATGCCGCTGTTGTTCCAGTTGGCGAAGTCGCGGGAAATGCGCGAGAAAGAATGCGCCGGGAGAAAGCCGACGGTGTGGTCGTTCACCGGCAGGCCGCTGGCGACGAACACCTGCTGATACACGCGCCGGGTCGCCATCATGTAGCCGTAAATGGCGCGCGCATCGATTTCGGTTTCCTTGCGCAGTTCGGCGGCAAGTTTCTGGTAGCTGATATTCAGGTCGATCACCAGCACCACGCTCATCAAGGCGCCCAGCAATAGCCAGATTTTGGTCTTGAGTTTCATCTTGAATGACTCACCACAGAGATGCAGGGCGTAGGTTGGGCAAAGCGCAGCGTGCCCAACAACCCGTCGCAATGTTGGGCACGCTCCGCTTTGCCCAACCTACAGTTTCAGCTATCAGCATGCCGAGCCCACTTCAGGATCGTCGCCACCAGCAGATCCGGGTCCAGGGGCTTGCTGAGTTGCTCGACCATGCCGGCTTGCCGGCATTTTTCGTGTTCTTCCGCGAGGGCGTGGCCGGTCTGGCCGACCACCGGCAAATCCGGGTCGATGGCCAGGATCGCGCGGGTGGCGTCGAGGCCGTTCATCACCGGCATCTGTACATCCATGAGCACCAGGTCGTAAGCACCCCGGCCGGCCTTGCGCACGGCGTCCACCGCCTGTTGTCCGTCGCCGGCCAGATGCAGCGTGCAGCCTTCGTCAGCGAGCAGTTCTTGCAGCAGCATCTGATTGACCGGGTTGTCCTCGGCAATCAGCAGCCGGAGCCCGGTCAGTTGCGGAATTTGCGGCGAAGACGCGGTGGCACCGGCGTCCGAGACGGCGGCAGCCTGGGTGGGCAGCGCAGGCCGAACACAGGGCAAACGAACCCGGAATGTGCTGCCTACACCCGCCTGGCTTTCCAGCGAAATTTCGCCGCCCATCAGCGCCACCAGGCGTTTGCTGATCGCCAGCCCGAGGCCGGTGCCGCCGTAGCGGCGAGTGGTGGAGGTGTCGGCCTGAGTGAAGGGGGTGAACAGGCGGCCTTGCTGGTCCAGGGTCATGCCGATGCCGCTATCGCGTACCGCGAACAGCAAGTGCTCGCCGTCCACCTCAGTTGCCACATCGGTTGCCACATCGGTGACCACCGGGGTATCCACCGAGGTGTCCACCCTCGCGGACAAAGTCACCTGCCCCTGCTCGGTGAATTTGACCGCATTCGAGAGCAGATTGAGCAACACCTGCTGTAGCCGCAGGGCATCACCCACACACTGGGCCGGCAGGTCGGGGGAAATTTCCAGATTGAGCGCAATGCCCTTGGCTTCGGCGCGTTCGCCAAGCAGGTCGAGAGCCTCTCGCAGTACTTTTTCGAGCGCATAGGGCCGGGTTTCAACCTTGAGTTGCCCAGCATCCAGCTTGGAGAAATCCAGAATGTCGTTGATGACCGCCAGAAGCAGCTTGCCGGAGTCGATGATCTTGCTGAAGTAATCCTGCGCCTTGCCACGCCCCTCGCTGGCACGCAGGCCGATTTGGGCGAAGCCGAGCACGCCATTCAACGGCGTGCGGATTTCATGGCTCATGTTGGCAAGAAATTCGCTCTTCACCCGCGCCAATTGCTCCGCCTCCTGGCGCGCGGCCACCAGTTCCACCGTGCGGGCCTGCACCTGCTCTTCCAGTCGGTTGCGATACTCGGCCAATTCCTGCTCCAGCCAGTGCTGGGCGGTGATGTCATGGCCGATGCTGAGCACGCCGACAGGGCGCTCGCGCGCATCCAGAATGACCCGATTGGCCCAGCGCACCCAGACCCGGCGACCGTCGCGGGTCATGTTTTCGTTTTCGTTGTTGGCATAGCGCTGCGGGTCGGCCAGGAGGGTGGCGACCATGTCCGCGAGATCGCGTTCGCTGCCCGACTCGACCTCCGGAACGATGCTGCCCACCACGTGCTTGCCGAGGATTTCTGCGGCCGTATAGCCAAAAAAGGTCTCTGCGTACTCATTGAAGTAGGTCAGCGTGCCATCCGGCGTCATGCGCAGAATGATCGCGTTGGCGTTGTCCACCAGCTCGCGGTACTTCGCCTCGCTTGCCTGCAAAGCCGTTTCGGCCTGTTTGCGTTCGCCGATCTCGCGCTGAAGTTTGTGGTTGAGGGCGCGCACCCTGGCCACCACCGCCAGCGCGACCAGCATGCCGACGAGCGCGGCAAGCAAAGCCCAGCGCACCCAGGCGGGCGTTTTCGGCGGGGTGGGATCATAGAGAAAGCCGGCCAGATCGAAATCGGCCGGCAACTTGTCCTGACTGGCATAAACCTCCACCACATGGCGCCAACGGCCGGGGCTCATGTAGCCCGGCTCGACGATATCCGGGCGCGTCAGTTCGCGGATTTGATCCGCCTCGAAAAGCAGATGTGCGCGCGATTTGTTCTGCGTGTTGTAGTGGGCGAGGATCAGATCCGCTATTTCCTCGGAATGCGCCAGGGCGTAGACCAGGCCCTTGAGGGTGGCCTCGCGAAAGGCCCGCACGGTTTCCGGACGCTGCCTCAGCAGCGCCTCGCTGCTGTAAAGCACATTGCCGAACAGATCGATGCCGGCGGAACGGGGGGTCAGCAGCAGGTATTCGTGTTCCCTGCCGCGAATCAGAAAAGGCTCGTTGGAGACATAAACCACCTTCGCCGCTTCCCGCCCCTGATCGAGTGAGCCCAGGGTCCAGTCGGTTTGTTCGATCAGCTTGATTTGTGCGACAGGAATCCCGGAGGCGCGCAGATAGGCATCGATCTCGTCACGGCTGTGCGCGTCCACGGCAACCGGCTTGCCGGCGAGGTCGAGCACGCTTTCCACCCCATTCTTGCGCCGCGCCAGCAAGGCAATCGGCGAGTGTTGCATCAGCGTGGCGAGAACGACCAGCGGCTTGCCCAGGTAGCGCTCCACCACCAGCGCCGAGGTGCCCACAGCGAAATCCGCGCGGCCTTCCAGCACCTCCTTCACCGCATCGATACCAGGCCCCCCCTCGCGGATCGTCACTTCCAGGCCGGCTGCGCGGTCATAGCCCTGTTCCTGGGCGGCATAAAAGGCGGCGAATTCGAACTGATGCTTCCAGATCAACTGGACGGACACCGACTCACCAGCCTGGACACCAGACAGCGCGAAACAAAATAAGGCCAGAGATGCAAACAGCAGATTCATTGATTGGGAATCCAGGGACAGCCGGGTAATACATCATCGGTAAAAACCGCAATAACTTTAGATCGAGTACCCATGGATATCCGGCTGCCGGATGTTGTACGGCGCGACGTTCATCGCGCGTTGCACCGGCTTAACCCACGTTTAACAGACCCCATATTTTCTCTATACAAATCAATAAGTTATCGCGTACAGGTGTTTTTTAGCCCCTGTTTTCGCGTAATTCCGTGTTCAGACGATCAGTTTCTTGGTCCCTCCTGGCGCCGGATTGATT
>JAUYFG010000162.1 GCA_030690985.1 Pseudomonadota bacterium | reverse complement strand
CCGTGATTTCGCGGCATGGCGCCGTAGGTTGGGCAAAGCGAAGCGTGCCCAACATCGCGGCGGTTCGTTGGGCACGCTTCGCTTTGCCCAACCTACGTCACTACCGGTAGTGGGCTTGGGAGACAACCCGATAAGCACGGAGCTAACGATCATGGCGGCGAGGCCACCGGGTGCCCGTGTAGCGCCGGCGCCACGCCGGCGAGGCGCCGGCGCTACAACGCCCCGCGCCGATCGCCCCGGCTGAACCCAGTCGGGGCGTTTTCAATGCCTCGCCCCAGGGCGATCACCTTGAACAGCTCGCCCATTTCCGAGGGCTGCACCAGCTTCTGCACGGCCGAGGCGGCGCGCAGGGTGTCCAGCGTTCCCGGCTGCATCGCTCCCAACAAATCCAGCAGTCCCGCGTTCAGCAGGAAATTGCCCTGGCTGGTATAGCCCAGCAGATCGAGGCCGGCATCCTGCCCCGCCTTCGCCACCGCGCTGAAATCGACATGCGCGGTGAGGTCCGCCAGGCCGGGTAGGTAAAACGGGTCGTCCAGACTGTGATGGCGGTAATGGACTTTCAGCGTGCCCATGTGGCGTTGCGGGTGATAGAGCTCGGAGGCCGGAAAGCCGTAATCGAGGAACAGCAACAGGCCGTGCCGCAAGCGCTCGGCCAGGCTGGCAATCAGGGCGCTCGCCGCCGGGCAGGCTTCCGTCAGATAGCCGCCCACCTCCGGCAATGTCAGCGCCCTCTCGAACAGCGGCCCTGCGCTCAAGGCGCGATCTTCCCAGGCAAACCCCTCGCTCCAGATCACGCCGCGCTCGAACACGCCCGCCGGGGTGCGGTGCAGCAGATGCACCGGCAGGGCATCCAGCACCTCATTGCCCAGCACCACGCCGGTTATTTCACCCGGCAGGGCCTCCAGCCAGCTCACCCGAGGCAACAGGTGCGACGCGTGTTCGTGCAGGAGGGCGCGTTGGCGCGCGCACAGGTCGGGGCTGACTTCCAGGATCAGATAGCGTGCCGGCAGGCGCCCCAGGCCTTCCAGTTCCAACAGCAGATCGAGCGCCAGGCGGCCGCTACCGGCGCCCAGTTCAACAATGTCGCCCCCAGTTGCTTCGAGCACGCCGGCGATCTGCCGCGCCAGCGTGCGGCCGAACAGAGGGGTCATTTCCGGCGCGGTGATGAAGTCTCCCGCCGCGCCCAGCTTGGCCGTTCCGCAGGCGTAATAGCCGAGTCCGGGCGCATAGAGGGCCAGTTCCATGTAACGCGCAAAGGGCAACCAGCCGCCGCTGGTGGCGATCTCGGCGCGGAGGTGCTCGACCAGGCGGCTACTGTGGGCGAGGGCTTCGGGTGCAGGTATGGGTAGTGAGGTCATGGCGGCTGTGCTAGTTTCTCCAGCCATGATAACGGCATCTCGCACCCCCTTATGATCATCGCCATCCTCGGTGCCGGCCCCGCCGGCATGTCCTGCGCCAATGCCTGCCTGTCATTCGGGTTGACCCCTGTGGTGATTGAGCGCGGCGACCATCTCGGCGGCGCCCAGCGCAGCAATTTCCACCCCAATCTGTGGATGCTGGGCTTTCCCGGAGAGACCGGCGAGGCCATGACGCAGCGTCTGGCCGAGCATTACCGCGCGTTGCCGGTATTGACGTACTACCGCACGCAAGTGAGCGGTGTGATGCGGCGGGCGGCGGGTTTTCACCTGGCTTTGTCCGGTCTGGATACGCCGCTGCAAGCGAATGCCATCGTCCTCGCCACCGGCACCCGTCCGCGCGGCACACCCGAGTTTGGGCAACTGGCCGCCACCTGTGAGCGCGTCATCATCGGCCCCTTGTCGCATGCCATCCGCGACGATATCCGGGGGGCCAAGGTGCTGATTCTCGGCGGTGGCGATAATGCGCTGGACCATGCGCTGTTCCTGGCCGAGCGCGGCAATCACGCCGTCATCTGCACGCGCGCGGGCTTGTCCGCGCGCAGGCCGTTCATCGAATCGTGTCTGCTGCACCGGGAAATCGATCTGCGCACGAATTGTCCGGTGCCACGCCTCAGTTGTGGCGACGATCACGTGGTCGCCAACTGGCCGGGGCGTGAACGTGCCTTCGACTGGGTATTGGTGATGTATGGCTATCTGCCCAATACCCATGTGCTGAAGTCATTCGACCCGGCAATCCGCCCGGCGCTGACCGAAAGTGGCCACCTGCGGGTCGATGCCTGGCAGCGCAGCAGCGTGCCCGGCATCTACGCCGCCGGCGACGTTACCGAGTCGCCGCAACCCTCGGTGCAGACGGCCATGGCCCAGGGGCTCACCGCCGCGCGTGCGCTGGAAAAGGATTTGTCGTCGTCATAAAACCTTCACGCAACCGTCATACCATGCCGCTCATCCCGTCAATTCAGTGAGGCGCGCATGTCCGCCAGCATTCTCGTAGTCGAAGACGAACCCGGTATTCAGGAATTGCTCAAGTTCAATCTGGGACATCACGGCCATGAGGTGACCGTGGCTGCGGATGCGGAAGCCGCGACCGCGAGCATGCGTGACAACCTGCCCGACCTGATCCTGCTCGACTGGATGCTGCCCGGCGCTTCCGGCATCGAACTGGCCCGCCGCGTGCGCGCCGATCCGCGCTTGAAAGACGTGCCCATCATCATGCTCACCGCGCGTGGCGACGAGCGCGACAAGATACTGGGCCTGGAAACCGGGGCCGACGACTACATCACCAAACCGTTCTCACCGCGCGAGTTGATGGCCCGCATCAAGGCCGTGCTGCGCCGCCGCGCGCCGCAGATGACCGAAGACAGCGTGGAGATAGCCGGCCTCAAGCTCGACCCGCTGGCGCACCGGGTCTATGGCCACTTCGCCGGCAGCGACAAACCGCTCGACCTCGGCCCCACCGAATTTCGTCTGCTGCACTTCCTGATGACCCATGCGGAGCGGGTCTACTCACGCTCGCAACTGCTCGACCAAGTTTGGGGCGACCATGTTTTCGTCGAGGAGCGCACCGTCGACGTACACATCCGCCGCCTGCGCTCGGCCCTGGAACCCACCGAACACGACCGTCTGATTCAAACCGTGCGCGGCTCCGGCTATCGCCTTTCCAGCCATCCGGCCTGATCCCCGCACGCTAGAATCGCCGGCGTTGCCAACCCTCTGAGCCCGTATGTCCTTCTGGTGGCGCCCCCTGTTTTTCGTCCTGGGTATCGGCCTGCTGGCGCTGGTCGCCACGGCCGGGAAAAGCGCGGGCAGCGGCTGGATGCTGTTTGCCGGTGGCCTGGGGATTTACCTGATCTACCACCTGCGCCAGCTCTCCCGGCTATCCGCCTGGATGGACAGCAATGATCGCCCCCCCTTGTCCGGCGACGGTGTCTGGGGCGATGCCTTCTACCGGCTGGAAAAGCTGTTGCGCGAACGCCGGGGACTACAGCGGAAGGCGGCCGCCGACCTGGAGCAGATGCTGGAGGCCACCCGTTCGCTGCCGGACGGCGTGGTGATCCTCGACCAGGAAAACCGCATCGTCTGGCTCAACGACGCCGCCCAACGGCTACTTGGGCTATCGTCCAAACGCGACCTCGGCCAATTCGTGCTCTACCTGCTGCGCAACTCGCGCTTTGTCGAATGGCTGATGTCGGAAGATCTGGCGCGTGCCCTCACCCTGGAATCGCCCACTGCGCGGGAACACACCCTGTCGCTGCAGATCGTGCCGCTGCCGCGCCAGCAGAAAATGCTGGTGGCGCGCGACATCACTGAACTGGCGCGGGTCGAGGCCATGCGTCGCGACTTCGTCGCCAATGTCTCGCACGAACTGCGCACCCCCATCACCGTCATCCTCGGCTTTCTCGAAGCCTTCGAAGACATGCCCGACGCCCACCCGGGCGAGTTCCGCAAACACATTCCGCTGATGCGCGAACAGTCCGACCGCATCCGCCGCCTGGTCGACGACCTCCTGGCCCTGGCGAAGCTGGAGAGCGAACCGGAAACCCGGGACGAAACCGTGGACATGCCCGCGCTGGCCCGACGCCTCGCCGACGAAGCGGTAACCCTGAGCCAGGGGCAGCACCAGATCAATCTTGATCTGGGCTGCCAAGCCCGCCTGATCGGCAACAGCCAGGAGCTGTACAGCGCCCTGGCCAACCTGGTGACCAACGCGGTGCGCTACACCCCGGCGGATGGAACGATCGGTATCCGTTGGAGCATGGCGGAAAACGGCGGCGCGGTCTTTTCGGTGACGGATACCGGCGAAGGCATCGAGCCCCGGCACATCCCGCGTCTGACCGAGCGTTTCTACCGCGTCGATCGCGGCCGCTCGCGCGCCACGGGTGGCACCGGCCTTGGGCTGGCCATCGTCAAGCATGTGCTGCAAAGGCACCAGGCCAGGTTGAAGGTCGACAGCACGGTGGGCAAGGGCAGCAGCTTCAGCGCGCATTTCCCCTACGAGCGGGTCATTCCGGCAGGGACGGCGGGCTGATTTACCACGTCATGCGCAGGCTGGGGCAAGCGGTCACTCCCCTGTCCACTCAAGCTACTCGGTGACTGTTCAGCCCGTCGCCGGTTGATGCGGAGTTTCATCGTTGCTCCCCCGCTCGGATGGGTAGCCCGGATGCAGCGCAGCGGAATCCGGGGATTCGAAGCGTGCCGAACAGCAGGTCAGATCACCATGACCAGCCGTTCGACCAGGTAGACCAGCATGATCAGCAGAATCAGCGCGAGGCCGCCCTTCAGGCCGAGGCCGGCGAAGCGCATCCAGCGCGGGTCGCGACTGATGGCGTAGCCGAGCAGGCTGATCACCAGAAAGATGCCGATCAGAATCAGGAGGAGGCGGATGCCCAGCATCAGATCGACAGAGGATGCAGGTTGAGCAAGCCCTTGGGCACGCCGGCATCGTCCTTGAACTCCGCCCATTCCCAGGCGCCGGCGTCTGCCAGCACCGCGCGCAACAGCTTGTTGTTGAGGCCGTGGCCGGATTTGTAGGCGGAGAAGGCGCCCAGGATCGGGTGCCCGGCCAGGTAGAGATCGCCCACCGCGTCGAGCACCTTGTGCTTCACGAACTCGTCGGCGTAGCGCAGGCCGTCGCTGTTGAGCACGCGGAACTCGTCCATGACGATGGCGTTGTCCAGGGTGCCGCCCAGGGCCAGGCCATTGCTGCGCAGGTATTCCACTTCGCGCATGAAGCCGAAGGTGCGCGCCCGGCTAATTTCCTGGACATAGGACTGGCGCGCGAAGTCGAGCTTGATCTCGCGCGCGGAATGTTTGAATACGGGGTGATCGAAGTCGATCTTGAAAGCCAGGGTAGTGCCCTCGTGCGGGGTGAATTCGGCCCATTTATCGCCTTCTTCCACGCGCACCGGGTGTTTCACCCGGATAAACCGTTTGGCGGCGTTCTGCACTTCGATGCCGGTGGATTGCAGGAGATAGACGAAGGGCGCGGCGGAGCCGTCCAGGATGGGCACTTCCGGACCATCCAGGTCGATGTAGAGGTTGTCGATGCCCAGACCGGCCAGGGCGGACATCAGATGCTCGACGGTGGCCACCTTGGCGCCGTTGCCTTCCAGCGCGGAACACAGGCGGGTATCGGTGACCGATTCCGGGGAAACCTTGAATTCGCGTGGTTCCGCCAGATCGGTGCGACGAAACCAGATACCGGTGCCGGGGGCCGCCGGGCGCAAGGTCAGGTTGACCCGCTCACCCGTATGCAGACCGACGCCGGTGGCGCGTACCAGGGATTTGATGGTTCTTTGGCGGATCATGGAATGGCGCTGCGCTGAAGGAGACAGGAATGCCGAATGCTATCCCGGCGAGGCGGGAGGGATTGCGCCAAGCCGGGATAATCACCCAATAAAACAATAACTTGTGGCATACCTGCTCCAATCAACCCGACACCCGAAATCCGAAATCTCGGAGGCGGCAGGCGGGACGCCTGCGCTACATCCGCAATCCGAAATCCGAAATCGCCTCAGTCCGCCTGCTTGCGCAGGAAGGCCGGGATGTCCAGCGTGTCGATACCCGCCGATTGCGCCACTTCCACCGCCGCCTGGCTGCTGCGCTGGCGGTTGTTACGAAAGGTCGTGGGAATGTCGAGGTCGGTATCGTAGTTGCTGGGGTAGGGACGCGCGTCGCTGGTGCCGGTGGCCTGCATCATCACCGGTTCGACGATGCGGATCTCCGGCTTCTTGACGTTCTTGACCGGGTTGCCCAGACCGGTCGCGACCATGGTTACGCGCAGGCCATCGCCCATGGTGTCGTCCAGCGCGGTGCCGACGATCACGGTGGCTTCCTCGGCGGCGAAGCCCTGGATGGTGTTCATCACTTCGTAGTACTCGTCCAGGGTCAGGCTGTCGTTGGAGGTGATATTCACCAGCACACCCCGTGCGCCCTTGAGATCGACGTTTTCCAGCAACGGGCTGGCGACGGCCTGTTCGGCGGCCAATCTGGCGCGGTCCACGCCTTCCGCCATGGCGGAACCCATCATGGCCATGCCCACCTCGCTCATCACCGTCTTCACGTCGGCAAAGTCGACGTTGATCATGCCCGGGTTTTTGATGATCTCGGCGATGCCGGACACCGCGCTGTGCAGCACGTCGTTGGCGGCGACAAAAGCCTCGGTCAGCTTGGTCTTGCCGCCCAGCACCTGAATCAACTTCTCGTTGGGGATGACGATCAGGCTGTCGACATGCTCGGACAAGGCTTTCAGGCCCTGCTCGGCGGAGCGCATGCGCTTGTTTTGCTCGAACACGAAAGGCTTGGTCACCACGGCCACCGCCAGGATGCCCAGATCCTTCGCCACTTCAGCCACCACCGGCGCGGCGCCGGTGCCGGTACCACCGCCCATGCCGGCGGCGATGAACAGCATGTCGGCGCCGTCGATCAGGGCGGCGATGCGCTCCCGGTCTTCCAGGGCCGCCTCGCGGCCTACTTCCCACTTGCCACCGGCGCCGAGGCCCTTGGTGGCCGAGTTGCCGATCTGCAACTGCACCGGCGCGCGGTTGCGGCGCAGCGCCTGGGCATCGGTATTGATGGTGATGAACTCCACCCCCGCCATACCCTTGCCGATCATGTGATCCACGGCGTTACCACCGCATCCGCCCACGCCGATGACCTTGATCACGGCATCCTGGGTATTCAGGTCTTCCAGCTCGAACTTAAACGACATGTTGCGTCCCTCCTACGGTTACTTACACAAAAAACGGTTACGGAACAGCCGGTTGGAAAAGAAAATGCTCTCCCATTCGCCAGCCGGCATAGCCCGTTCCCGAATCAGAAATTCTGTTGAAACCACGACTTCATTCTTTCCAGGATCTGCTTGAAGCTCGCGCCCTGGATGCGCGCCGCCTGATCGTTTTCATGCTTTTCCAGACCGATCAGGAGAAGGCCGACACTGGTGGCGTAGCGCGGGTTTTTAACGCGCTCGGAAAAGCCGCCGATGTAATCCGGCACGCCGATGCGCACCGGCATGTGGAACACCTCCTCGGCCAGTTCCACCATGCCCGCCATCTGGCTGCTGCCGCCGGTGAGCACGATGCCGGAGGAGATCTGCTCCTCGAATCCGGAGCGGCGCAGTTCCGCCTGCACCAGGCTGTAAAGCTCCTCGGCGCGCGGCTCGATCACTTCGGAAAGCAACTGCTTGGAGAGCATGCGCGGGCCGCGTTCGCCGATACCCGGCACCTCGATCATTTCCTTGGGGTCGGCCAACTGCCGCAGCGCGGTGCCGTGCTGAATCTTCAGGTCTTCCGCCTCGCGCGTCGGGGTGCGCAGGGTCATGGCGATATCGTTGGTGATCTGGTCACCGGCGATGGGAATCACCGCCACATGCTGGATGGCGCCACGGGTGTAGACGGCGATGTCGGTGGTGCCGCCGCCGATGTCGACCAGGCAGACGCCCAGGTCTTTCTCGTCGTCGTTCAACACCGCCTTGCTGGAAGCCAGGGGTTGCAGCACCAGATCCTGCACTTCCAGGCCGCAACGGCGCACGCACTTGACGATGTTCTGAGCGGCGGAGACGGCGCCGGTGACGATGTGTACCTTCACTTCCAGTCGCACGCCGGACATGCCCAAGGGTTCGCGCACGCCGTCCTGGCCGTCGATGATGTATTCCTGCGGCAGCACGTGCAGCACCTGCTGGTCGGCCGGGATGTTGAGCGCGCGGGCGATTTCGACCACCCGATCCTTGTCCGACTGGCTGACTTCGCGGTCACGGATCGGCAGCATGCCGCTGGAGTTTTGCGCCTTGATGTGGCTGCCGGCGATGCCCGTGTAGACCTGGGTGATCTTGCAGTTGGCCATCAATTCGGCTTCTTCCAGCGCACGCTGAATCGCCGCGACGGTCGCTTCGATGTCCACCACCACGCCCTTCTTGAGGCCGCGCGAGGGCGCCGACCCCATGCCGATGATGTTGAGGCCGCCCTCCGGCAGCACCTCCGCCACCAGCGCGACGATCTTCGACGTGCCGATATCCAGGCCGACGATGAAATCCTTGTTTTCACGAATCTTGCTCATGCCTTGCCTACGTCCTTAGCCATTTTTCCGCCCTTCATCTGAGCCGCGAAACCATTGGGATAGCGCATGTCGGCGCGGGTGATCGGCCCCAGCGTCGCCACCGCCTGCGGGTAGAAGCGGGCGAAGCGGGCGAGCCGTTCGGAGAGATGCTCTCGTCCCAGTTCGACCAGCACGGTTCCACTTCCTTCGCCATTCAGGCGAACCCGCCAGGATTGGCGGGCGGTCACCACGATCTGCTCAACACGCATACCGAGCGGTTGTGCCAGCGCGACAAACTCGCCATAACGCCGCGCCGTTTCGCGTTCGGTGCCTTCCGGGGCATAAAGACGCGGCAGGCGGCCGAGGTATTTATCCATCGCCGTGACCGCGAATACCTCGCCGTGGGTGTTGAGCAAGGCGCGGTCGTTCCAGGCCGCCGCCGCGTGGTGTTCTTCCAGCACGATGGCCAGGCGCCCCGGCCAGACCCGGCGAATATCCGCGCGCCGCACCCAGGGCAACTGCTCGAAACCCACTCGCGCCACCTCCAGGTCGAGCGTAAAAAAGCCGCCGCGCAACTGGCCCAGCGCCGCTTTCGCCGCGACCCGGGTTTCCGCCTGGCCGGCGCCAATCACGCTCACCCGTCCGAACGGCGCCAGGTTCTCCGCACCCGCCCGGGCCAGGGTCCAGAGGGCGAACAGCAGCGTGGCGGCCAGTATCAAACGGGTCAGCCGATTGAGGGCAACGGGGTCATTCCACATGGGCCAACTCCAGGATGCGCAGACACAGATCGGGAAATTCCAGGCCGGCCACCCGCGCCGCCATCGGCACCAGGCTGTGGTCAGTCATGCCCGGCGCGGTATTGGCTTCCAGCAGAGTGGGGCGACCGGCCGCATCGAGCAGGAAATCCACCCGCGCCCAACCACGACAGCCCAGGGACTCGAAGCCACGCAAGGCCAGAGCGCGCATTTCCGCTTCGGCTGCGTCGCTCAGGCCACTCGGGCAGAGGTACTGGGTGTCGTCGCGGAAATACTTGGCTTCGTAGTCGTAGAACTCGGTGGCGGGAACGATGCGGATCGACGGCAAAGCGCTCAGTTGGCTGCCCTCGCCGAGCACCGCCACGGTGAACTCGCCGCCGCTCATGGCCTGTTCCGCCAACACCAGTTCATCGTGGCGCGCGGCTTCGCGGTAGGCGGCGGGCAGATCGGCGGCCTGTTTCACCTTGATCACGCCGATGCTGGAACCCTCGCGCGCCGGCTTCACGAACAGAGGCAGGCCCAGGCGCGCGGCCACCGCCGCGAAATCGGAGTTTTCATTCAATACCGCATAGTCGGGAATCGGCAACCCGGCGGCCTGCCAGAGCAATTTGCTGCGCCACTTGTCCATCGCCAGCGCGGAAGCCAGCACGCCGCTGCCGGTGTAGGGCATCCCCATCAGGGTCAGCGCGCCTTGCAGGGTGCCGTCCTCGCCACCACGCCCGTGCAGGGCGATGAATACCCGCTGGAAGCCTTCCTTCTGCAAATCTTCCAGCGGCCGTGTTGCCGGGTCGAAGGCATGGGCAGCGACGCCCCGGCTTTGCAAAGCGGCCAACACGGCCGCGCCGCTCTT
Organism: Pseudomonadota bacterium; assembly: GCA_030690985.1. Taxonomy (GTDB): domain Bacteria; phylum Pseudomonadota; class Gammaproteobacteria; order Burkholderiales; family Thiobacillaceae; genus PFJX01. The sequence continues at coordinate 6,818 of JAUYFG010000162.1, read as the reverse complement.
GAGCGACACCTCACGTTCGGCGGAAGAGCCACCGAACATCACCGCGACCTTGCCGAAGTCTGTAGCGCAGGCGTCCTCGCCTGCGTCGGTTAAACCCGCAGGCGAGGAGAGCGAGGTTGTTGCCGCCGGGGGTTTGGCGGCATTACAACCACGGACTACCCCTTGCGGGTATGCCGGCGCTACACGTTCGCCCAGAATCCGCACTTCCCGGATCAGCTCGACACCGTTTTTCGCTTTCACTTTCGCCTGCACCATTTCGATCAGGGTTTCGATATCGCCCGCACTGGCTTTGCCCAGATTGACGATGAAATTGGCATGTTTTTCCGAGACCTGGGCGTCGCCGTGCCGCACACCCTTCATGCCGCAGGATTCGATCAGGCGCGCGGCGTAGTCGCCCGGTGGGTTGCGGAACACCGAGCCGGCGTTGGGTAGATCGAGCGGCTGGGAGGCGTGCCGGCGCTCCAGCAGGCGCTTGATCTCCGCGCGCCCGGCCTCGCCATCGCCTTTCGGGAACAGGAACCAGGCCGCGACGAACCATTCCTTGCGCTGCCCCGTGGTATCGACGTGGCGGTAGGCCACCTGGAATTCTCGCGGCGAGCGTTTATGCGTGTTCCCTTGATGGTCCACGGTCAACACCTGCGAGACGTAGGCCCAGGTTTCATGGCCGTAGCAACCGGCATTCATGGCCAGCGCGCCGCCCACGGTGCCGGGAATGCCGGCGAGGAATTCCGCGCCGGTGAGGTCGTTGTTGGCGGCAAAGCGCGCCACCTTGGGACTGGCCACCCCGGCTTCCGCGTAGACCACGCCGAACCTTGATTCCGCGCCACTTGGCCGCCCCTGCATCCGGCGCTCCTCGAAGCGAATCTGTTTGAGAGCGCCGTGCATGAAGATCACCGTGCCGCGCACCCCGCCATCACGCACCAGCAGATTGCTGCCCAGGCCGATGAAATGCACAGGTTCGTCAGCGGGCAAGGTTTTCAGGTAGGCACACAGGTCGTCCAGGTCCGCCGGCTGGTACAAGCGATCCGCAGGGCCACCGGCACGCCAACTGGTGTAGCCGCTCATGGCGACGTTGTGTTCCAGGGTTCCGCGCAGCGCTGTCATGTTCATGTCGGTGTTCCCATCTCCGCGAGCCTGGCCGGCATCTGGCCGATGGAGCCGGCGCCCATGACCAGCACCACATCGCCGTCACGCACGAAATCGGCCAGCGTAGCGGGCAGGTCATTCACCTCTTCCACGAATACCGGCTCCACTTTTCCGGCCACACGCAGGGCACGCGCGAGGGCGCGGCCATCGGCGGCGATGATGGGCTGCTCGCTCGCCGCATAGACCTCGGTGAGCAGTACCGCGTCGGCCTGCGACAGCACCCGCACGAAGTCCTCGAACAGGTCACGGGTGCGGGTGTAGCGGTGCGGCTGGAACGCCAGCACCAGGCGGCGGCCGGGGAAGGCGCCGCGCGCGGCGTTGAGCGTGGCCTGCATCTCCACCGGGTGATGGCCGTAGTCGTCGATCAGGGTGAAGGTCCGCTGTTCTGATAGCGTGATCTCGCCATAACGCTGGAAGCGCCGGCCGACGCCGCTGAAATTCGCCAGCGCGCGCTGCAATGCCGCATCCGGCACCTGTAGTTCCCAGGCCACCGCCACCGCCGCCAGGGCATTGAGCACGTTGTGTATGCCGGGCATGTTGAGGGTGATGTCCACCGGCGAACGGATGCCATTGCGGACAGCGGTGAAGCACATGCGGCCATCCTCGGCGCGGATATCGACCGCGCGGATGGCGCAGTCTTCGCCGGTGCCATAGGTCGTCACCGGCTTGTCGATGCGTGGCAGCAGCCCGCGCACCACCGGGTCATCGCCACACAGGATGGCCATGCCCCAGAACGGCAGACGGTGAAGGAATTCCACAAAGGCCGACTTCAGACGCTCGAAGTCGTGGCCGTAGGTTTCCATGTGGTCGGCGTCGATGTTGGTGACGATGGACACCACCGGCGACAAATGCAGGAAGGAGGCATCCGACTCGTCCGCTTCCGCCACCAGCCATTCGCCCGTCCCCAGGCGCGCATTGGCACCGGAGGCCAACAGCTTGCCGCCGATCACATAAGTCGGGTCCAGCCCGGCCTCGTTCAGCACGCTGGCAATCAGGCTGGTGGTGGTGGTCTTGCCGTGGGTGCCGGCGATGGCGATGCCCTGTTTGAAACGCATCAACTCGGCCAGCATCATGGCCCGCGCCACCACTGGAATATGCGCCGCGCGCGCGGCTTGCAGCTCCGGGTTGTCTTCCTTGATGGCGCTGGAAATCACCAGCACATTGGCGCCCTGGACGTGCGCTTCGGCGTGGCCCTGATAAACGCTCGCGCCCATGTCCACCAGCCGTTGGGTCACCGCGTTGCTGGCGCCATCGCTGCCGGAAACCTGGTAACCGAGGTTAATCAGCACCTCGGCGATACCGCTCATGCCGGCGCCGCCGATGCCGACGAAGTGGATGTGGTTGACTTTATGTTTCATGGGGTCGCTCCCGTCATACACCGCGTAGCGCAGGCGCCCCGCCTGCGTCCCACAGCGCCCGTGCGAGAGGGCCGGCGCCCACCTTCGCAAGCGGCGGATGCAGGCGAGGACGCCTGCGCTACAGGGGTGTTCATCGCGCCATCTCCTTCACCACTTCCGCCACCCGCGCGGTCGCATTCGGCTTCGCCAGCGCGCGCGCTTTCACCGCGCGGTCGAGCAGTTCCTCGCGCGTGAGGCCGCGTAGCCACGCGGCCAGTTTTTCCGGGCTGAGATCTTTCTGTTGCAGCAGCCAGGCCGCGCCCTGGTCAGCCAGGAAAGCGGCGTTGGCGGTCTGATGGTCGTCCACCGCGAAGGGGAACGGCACAAACAGGGCGGACAGACCGGCGGCGGCGATTTCCGCGACGGTGAGGGCGCCGGCGCGGCAGATCACCAGATCCGCCCATGAGTAAGCGGCGGCCATGTCGTCGATGAAGGCGAGCGGTTCGGCCGCGACCCCGGCATCGGCATAGTTGTTAGTGAGCACGTCGAGGTGCTTCGCGCCGGACTGGTGCCGCACCTCGGGGCGCTGCGCCGCCGGCAGCAACTTCAACGCTTGCGGAATCATCTCGTTCAACGCCGCCGCTCCCAGCGAACCGCCGATCACCAGCAGACGCAGCGGGCCTTCGCGCCCGGCCAGGCGTTGTTCCGGCGGCGGCAGGGCGGCGATCTCCGGGCGTACCGGATTGCCCACCCATTCGCTGTGTTTCGCGAGTGGCGAGTGGCGAGTGGCGAGTGGCAACCCCAGTAGCACCCGGTCGGCGATGTGCGCAAGAATCTTGTTGGTCAGGCCGGCGACGGCGTTCTGTTCGTGGATCACCAGCGGCTTGTTCAACAGCACGGCCATCATGCCGCCGGGGAAAGCGACATAGCCGCCGAGGCCCAACGCCACATCGGGGCGCTCGCGGAAGATCGCCCGCGCGGCCTGCCAGAAGGCGATGAGCAGATTGAACGGCAGCAGCAGCTTAGGTAAAAGACCCTTGCCGCGCACCCCGGCCACTTTCACCCAGGCCATATCGAAGCCCTTGGCCACGGCCAGCTTCGCTTCCATGCCCGCATGGGTGCCCAGCCACACCACGCGCCAGCCATCCCCACGCAAGGCTTCGGCCACCGCCAGCGCCGGCATCACATGGCCGCCGGTGCCGCCGGCCATGATGAGGGCGGTGCGCGAGGTCGTTGACCGCTCAGCCATCCTCGCGCTCCTGTTCCTGTTGGCAGCTTCGTAGGTTGGGCAAAGCGTAGCGTGCCCAACTCACCGCCGCCATGTTGGGCACGCTACGCTTTGCCCAACCTACGGTCTGCCGACTGGGTTTCATGTCCTCTTCCCCTCGCCAGGAGGACGCCGGTTCCGTAAGGCGGCAGAGCCGCCAACGGCTCCGCTGCCCCGCATCAGGCAGCGGTTCTCGTAATCCACGCGCAGCAGCAGCGCCAGCGCCAGGCAGTTGGCGACGAGGCCGGAACCGCCGTAGCTCATCAGCGGCAGAGTCAGCCCCTTGGTGGGGAGCAGGCCGAGATTGACGCCCATGTTGATGAACGATTGCAGTCCGATCCAGACACCCACGCCTTGCGCCACCAGAGCGGCGTAATTGCGCCCCATCAGGCTGGCCTGCCAACCAATGGAGAAGGCGCGCCAGGTCAGCCAGGCGAACAGGCCGATCACCACGAGCACGCCGATCAGGCCGGTTTCCTCGCCGATCACCGCGAGCAGGAAGTCGGTGTAGGACTCGGGCAGGTAAAACAGCTTGCCGATGCTGTCGCCCAGGCCGACACCGGTGAGTTCGCCACGGCCCAGAGCGATCAGAGCGTTGGATAACTGATAACCGGCACCGTAGGGATCCTTGAACGGGTACAGGTAGCTGGTGACCCGCTCCAGGCGATAGGGCGAGAGCACCACCATGAGCACGAAGCCGATCATCAACAGGCCGAACAGGCCGAAGAACAGGCGGGCATTGAATCCGCCCAGAAAGAGCACCGCCAGCGCGATGGAGACGATCACGACGAGTCCGCCGAAATCGGGTTCCATGAGCAACAGGGCGCCGACTCCCAGCATCACCAGGAACATGGGCAGAAAGCCGCGCGCCAGGTTCTGCATGTGCGCCGCCTTGCGCACGGTGTAGTCGGCGGCGTAAAGGATGGTGGCGAACTTCATGAACTCGGAGGGCTGGATATTTCCCAGCGGCCCCAGGGGAATCCAGCGCCAACTGCCATTCACTTCCTTGCCGATGAAGGGAATCAGCACCAGCAGCAGCAGCACCGCGCCGGCGATGAACAGGCCCGGCGACAGCTTCTGCCAGAGCGGGGTCGGCACCTGGAAGGCGGCATAGCCGGCACCCAGGCCGATGATCAGATACATGGCGTGGCGCACCAGGTAATAGGTGTGCTCATGCGCGGCGGACTTGGCTTCGGCCATCGTGGACGACGCCGAAAACACCATCACCAGGCCGATCGACAGCAGCCCGGTGGCGGCAAACACCAGGCCCCAGTCATAGGGCGTCAGCGCCGTGCGTTTGAGAGCGGCGTTATGAAACACGCTGCACCTTCTTCCTGCGTTCGCGGCGGCGCCGCTCCTCGCTCAGCGCCGTGGCGCTGCGGATACGTCGTTCCTGCTCGCGCTGGCACTCACCGCCCACGGCTTTCAGCACTTCCACGGCGGCGATGAAGACCTCGGCGCGGTGTGCGTAATTGCGGAACATGTCCCAACTGGCGCAGGCCGGCGACAACAGTACCGCATCGCCCGGTTTCGATAATTTGAAGGCCATATTCACGGCTTCTTCCATGCTTTCCGCCCGGAATACTGGCGCGGCATCGGCGATGGCCTCCGCCAGCAGCGGCCCATCGCGGCCTATCAGCACCACGGCGCGGGCATGCTTTACGGCCTCCTTGAGCGGCGAGAAATTCTGTCCTTTGCCGTCGCCGCCGGCGATCAGCACCAGCGGGCCGGTGAATCCGAGTAACGCTGCCGCCGTGGCCCCGACATTGGTGCCCTTGGAATCGTCGTAGAAGGTGCGCCCCGCCACCTCGGCCACCCGCTGCACCCGATGCGGCAAACCCTCGAAGGTTTTCAGCGCGGGAATCAGGCCATCGTAGGGCAGGCCAATGGCGCGGCACAGCGCCAGCGCCGCCAGTACGTTGGCAGCGTTATGCAGCCCGGCGATGGGCAGTTTGTCCACCGGCAACAGGGCTTCTTCCCCCTCGCACAGCCAGAGGCGGTCTTTGCGCGTGGTCAGGCCGAAGTGGCCAGTGGCGAGTGGCGAGTGGCAAGTGGACACACTGTCGACCACTCGCGACTCGCCACTCGCGACAGGCGCTTGAGAGAGGCTGAAAGTCCATTGCGCGCGCCCCGGCAGGGCCATCGCCATGACCATCGGGTCATCCAGGTTCAGTACCTGTACGCCCTCGCCCGCGAACACCCGCGTTTTTGCCGCCGCGTAGTCGTCCAGGTCGGCATAACGATCCATGTGGTCCTGCGAAATATTGAGCACGGTGGCGGCATCGGGATGCAGGCTGGAAGTGGTTTCCAACTGGAAACTGGACAGTTCCAGCACCCACACGTCGGGGTCGCGGCCCAGGACATGCCCGCCGTCGGGCCGCCCCAAGGCGGGCATAGCGCCCCCTTGGGGTGCAGCGCAGAAGAAGCGCTTCAGCTCGAAGGCATCCGCCTTACCCCTTGCGGGTGCAGCGAGCGGGTTTTGCGAGCGTGGGGGCACTATTTCTCTGTTTTCCAACGCCTCCAGCACCGGCAGGCCGATATTGCCGGCCACCACGGTATCGAGGCCCACCGCCGCGCAGAGATGGCCGACCAGGCTGGTGACCGTGCTCTTGCCGTTGGAGCCGGTGATGGCGATGACTTTGGCCTGAGTGCCCTGGATGGTGCGGGCGAACAGTTCCACATCGCCCACCACTTCCTTGCCTGCTTTGATCGCGGCTTGCAATTCGGGCGTGGCCAGGGCGACGCCGGGGCTGGCGACGATGAGATCGGCCCAGTCGAAATCAACCGTAGCAAAGCCACCCAGCGTCAGCGCCACTTCCGGGAAAGCCTCGCGCAGATGTTGTGCATGCGGCGGCTCGGCACGGGTATCCGTGCCACGCACCTGGGCATCGTGCTCCAGCAGCCAGCGCACACAGGCCGCACCGGTGTCGCCGAGGCCGACCACCAGGGCCTTGCGGCCCTGGAGTGAGGAGTGAGGGGTGAGGGGCAAGGCGTTCATCGCAGCACGTAGGATGTGGTGAGCGCAGCGAACCGCATCGGCCTGGCACGCGCCGCTTGATGCGGTTCGC
>JAUYFG010000231.1 GCA_030690985.1 Pseudomonadota bacterium | reverse complement strand
TAATGAGCAAGGCAAATAACAGGACTATTGAGGCGGCGATCCCTAACATGGCGCTCAACCCGGACGCCCGGCCGGCGTGGTTTGGTCTTTGCCGGCGTCCTCGCGGGCGCCGGTTAGCTCTGCGTTAGCGCCCAATCTTTTTAGTCAATGCTAATTTCAATGCCATCGCAAATTGTGTCGCACCTTTTCGCCGCTTGGCGCGCTGTTCTTCTTTTATTTCGCCAGGTTCCCGCGCTTGAGTTGTTTTTCTTTTCTGCTGTTCCTCATCAACCCACTCAATTCCTGCACTCATTTTTTCCGTGTTGTTCCGCGTTGTTTCGCACTACGAAAAGCATACAAACTTTGCCATCGCTAACTGGCGGTTCAAGCAGACCGCGGGCCGGCGGGGTTCACTTCGTAGTTGGCGCTTTGCGCCGCGGCTGCTTAACCTAAGACGTTAGCGCCCAATTTTTTAGTCAATGCTAATGCCGATGCCATCGCAAATTGTGTCGCACCTTTTCGCTGCTTGGCGCGCTGTTCTTCTTTCATTTCGCCAGGTTTCCGCGCTTGAGTTGTTTTGCTTTTCTGCTGTTTCACATCAAGCCTCGCAATTCCTACGCTCATGCCTTGTTGTATTGTTCCGCGTTGTTTCGCACCACGAAAACCATTTCAATATCAGATTGCCATCGCTAACTGGCGGTTCAAGCAGACCGCGGGCCGGCGGGGTTCACTTCGTAGCTGGCGTTTTGCGCCGCGGCTGCTTAACCTAAGACGTTAGCGTGTTTGCTCTTTCTCTCATCGTGACTATGCAAAAACCATCGCGTTCTTTCGCCGTCTCACTAAAGCCGACTTTTGGCGGTCGCGGAACTTGTCGCAATTTGCCGCTTTGGTTGGCATTGCCACTGCCTGTCGGTTTTCAATCAGTGTCGCCTCATCGCAGCATTACCAGCGAAGGTCTTTCCGCGCTTTTCGTTCGCTCATACTGGACGGTCAGCACTCTTGCTGGCAGTTTTGTCCGTGCATGCTCGGCAGCCATTCGTTCTTCTCGTCGCAAACCCGCTAACCCGGCGCTCAACCGGACGCTGCGCAATAAAGCCGCGCAGCGCCGGTTAGCTCTACGTTAGCGCCCACTAATATTCTGGCCATGCAAAAGTTAATTTCATCGCCCCTTGTTTCGCCGCTTTTCGCCGCATGGCGCGCAGTTTTTTTACTGTCAATGCGCCAGTGTTCCGCGCTTGGCCTTCGTTGTTTTTCTGTT
>JAUYFG010000224.1 GCA_030690985.1 Pseudomonadota bacterium | reverse complement strand
CCTACGATGACCATGCCGCAAGCCGCAATATCACGGCGTTCAGCGATCAGCCCCGATACGCCTCGAATGCCGCCGCGTCCACTGGCTTGCTGTAGGCTTGCCCGCGATAACCACCGTGGTATCGCGGGCAAGCCCGCTCCTACGATGACCATGCCGCAAGCCGCAATATCACGGCGTTCAGCGATCAACCCCGATACGCCTCGAATGCCGCCGCGTCCACTGGCTTGCTGTAGTAGTAGCCCTGCACGCCGTCGCAGCCGAGTTCCTTGAGGAAGGCTTCCTGTTCCGGAGTTTCCACGCCTTCCGCCAGCACTTTCAGGCGCAGGCTGTGGCCGAGGGCGACGATGGCGCGGGTGATGGCGGCGTCATCGGCGTCCTGGGGGATGTCCATGACGAAGGAGCGGTCGATCTTCAGTTTGTCCACCGGCAGGCGCTTGAGATAGCCGAGTGAGGATTGGCCGGTGCCGAAGTCGTCGATGGCCAGTTTCACCCCGAGGTCGCGCAGATCTTCCAGGACCCGGATGTCGCGTTCGGCCTGCCGCATGATGTAGGTCTCGGTGATTTCCAGTTCCAGCAACTCGGGCGGCAAGCCGGTCTCGTCCAACACGCGGCTGACCGTGGCGACGATATCGCCGCGCTGAATCTGCACTCCGGAAAGGTTGACCGCCATGCGTTCGAGCGGGTGCCCGGCGTCCATCCAGACCTTGGCCTGGCGACAGGCGGTAGCGAGGATCCACTCGCCGATGGGGACGATGAGGCCGGAATCCTCGGCGATGGAGATGAAGCGATCCGGCGTCACCAGGCCGAGTTCGGGGTGGTGCCAGCGCAATAATGCTTCGGCGCTGACCAGGCGGCCGTCGGCAAGATCATGTTGCGGCTGGTAGTAGGTGATCAGTTGGTCGCGCCGGATGGCCTGGCGTAATTCGCCTTCGATGTAGAGGCGCTCGGCGGCGACCTGGGTGAGGTGGGCTTCGAAGAACTGGAAGTTGCCACGCCCCTGCTCTTTGGCGCGATACAGGGCAATGTCCGCGTTTTTGACCATGCTGGTGACGTCCTCGCCGTCATTTGGATAGACGCTGATGCCGATGGAAAGTCCCAGCGAGAGGTCGTGGCCGCGCACCGGGAAGGGTTCGGTAAAGGCTTCCAGCAGTTTTCGCGCGACCCATTCGGCATCTCCAGCCGAGGCCACGTCTTCCAGGATGACGACGAATTCGTCGCCGCCCAGGCGTGCCACGGTGTCTTCCTCACGCAACTGCTGTTTCAGGCGTAGCGCGACGGCCTGCAGCAAGGCATCACCGACCGGATGGCCGAGGCTGTCGTTGACGTGCTTGAAATGATCCAGATCAAGGAACATCAGGGCCACCTGACTGCCCTTGCGGCGCGCGTGCTCCAGGGCATGGGTGCAGCGCTCATTGAACAGCAGACGGTTGGGCAGGTCGGTGAGGGCGTCGTAATGCGCCAGTCGGTCGATATGTTCGGCGGCCCGTTTCTGTTCGGTGATGTCGAAGAAGATGCCGATGTAGTGGCTGACTTCGCCCTGTGTATCGCGCACCGCCGTGATGCTCTGCCACATCGGAATGACTCGGCCGTCGCGGTGGCGGTCCCAGATTTCGCCTTGCCAACGGCCGCTGCGCTCCAGGGCCGCCCACATCGCCTGGTAGAACGCCGCGTCATGCTGTTCCGATTTGAGCAGGCGTGGAGTCTGTCCCACCGACTCTTGCGCCGAATAGCCGGTGATCTCGCTGAACGCCTGGTTGACCCGGAGGATGGTGCCCTCCGGCGAGGTGATGAGAATGCCGTTGAGGCTGCTGTCGAACACGGTGGCGGCCAGGCGCAGGCTTTCGTCGGCCTCGCGCTGGGCGGTGACGTCCTGCACCGTGCCGACGGAACGCAAGGGGCTGCCGTCGTCGGCGTAATGCGTGGCGCAACGTTCGTGCACCCATTTCACCCGGCCATCGGCAAACAACAGCCGGTGTACAAGGTCGTATTCCTGGCGCGTACACAGGGATTCCGTATAAGCCTGGTTCACCCGCGCCCGGTCATCCGGGTGGATGGCCGCCAGGAAGGCTTCATAAGAGGCGTCGAAACGTTTCGGATCGATCTCGAAAATGCGAAACACTTCGTCGGACCAGGACAAGCCTTTGCTGGTGAGATCCAGTTCCCAACTGCCCATGAGGGCAAGCCGCTGCGCCTCCTTGAGCAGGGACTCGCTACGGCGCAGGCGGGATTCCTGTTGTTTCAGCAGGGTGATGTCGGTCGCATTGACCACCGCGCCCTCCTCCTTGCCCTGGGGGTCGTGCAGCATGGCGGCGTCGAACAGGTAATTCCGGTAATGGCCGTTGCAGCCGGCCAGCCGGTGTTCGGCGGAATAGTTGCCCTGGCGCCGCACGGTCTCGAACAGCGGCGAAACCACTTCCCAGGGCAAGGGCGGCAGACCGTTGGCCAGGACCATCCGCTCATCGAGCGGCAGCAACTCGTCCAGCACCCGGCCTTCCAGGTCGCGCGCCGCTTCGCCCAGGGCTTCCTCGCAGCGGCGGTTGGCCAGGCGCACCCGGCCATCCGGCCCGAGCACGATGACCAGGCTGCCGGCCGTGTCCATGACCCGTTGCACGAAGCCGCTCAGGGTACGTTGCACCTGGTGCGCGCTGCGCAGGGCGTTCCGTTGCGTCTCCACCTCGCGCAGCATGGCGTCGCTTTGCTCGGCGCCGGCCAGCATCTGCGTTTCCAGCGCGGTATTGGCCAGGCGCAATGCCTCGACTTCGCTGCGCAGGCGTTGCAGCTCGTCAGTCATGGCCAATCCCTGACCGTAGGTTGGGCAAAGCGCAGCGTGCCCAACATGGTGGCGGGTTGTTGGGCACGCTTCGCTTTGCCCAACCTACGTGCGTGTTATGTGCGTGGATATAGCGCAGCTCGTCAAACACCTTCCACCCCCAACCAGCCGCGCAGCAACAGCACGGTTTCCTCCACCGCCCGTTGCATTTCCGGTGAAAGCTCCGGGTGGAATGGCGTCAGTGCCGCCGCTTCGGCGGCGACGACACGCAAATGCGGCGGCGTTCCCAGTGCCGACAACGCACGCAGCAAATAACCGACGCCGGCCCCGTGCCCGGGCAGGCTGGAATCCTCCGCGAGCGTTTCCACTGCGGGAAAGCTGAGGCGGCCGGGCTGCCCGGCCGGTTCGGCGGCATCGACCACGATGGCTTCGTCGCAGCCCTCGAACAGGGCCAGCGCATCGAGCCCACGCGTGCCCGCCGCGAACACCCGCACATCGGCCGGCAACGGCAATTCCGCGAGACGGCGGCAGACGGCGGCGCCGAAGCCGTCGTCGCCGTGCAGGTCGTTGCCGAAGCCGATCAGGTGGCGCATGGCGTTCCCGGCGCGAAGCGCAGTTTCTTGCCGCTGCCCAACATATGCACGGTGCAGCCCTGTAGCCCGGATGCAGCGCAGCGGAATCCGGGGAGGAAGGTGACCACGTAAGCTCCCGGATTCCGCTGCGCTGCATCCGGGCTACGCTGCTGGATTCCCGCCTGCGCGGGAATGACGGTTTTTTCTAACTTCGGCAGTAACTACTCAGGTAGGGGCAACTTTGTAGAAATCCAATGAATTCAATATGTTGCATGTTGAAGCAACTTTCTGACCATGCCGATATTCAATAAGAATGCCAATTTTTCGCTCCAATCACCAGCGCAAATCACTACATGC
>JAUYFG010000218.1 GCA_030690985.1 Pseudomonadota bacterium | reverse complement strand
ATCGAACAACGAGGGCCGGGAGAATTCCTGCTGGAGATCGAGGCGGCGCTGCGGGCAGGCCGATATCGCCCTTCCCCGGTGAAGCGGCGGTGGATACCGAAAGCAGATGGGAAGCAGCGGCCATTGGGGATACCGACGGTGCGGGATCGAGTGGTGCAGATGGCGGCGAAGTTGGTGATCGAGCCGATCTTCGAGGCGGACTTTCAGGCGTTCAGCTATGGATTCCGTCCGAGGAAGAGCGCGACGCAGGCCTTGGAAGCAATCCGCATGGCGGGCAACCAGGGACATAACTTTGTCGTCGACGCAGACATACAAGGCTACTTTGACAACATCCAGAAGGAGACCCTGATGGAATTGGTGAAGGAGCGGATCTCGGATCGGCGGGTGCAGAAGCTGATCCGCCAATGGTTGGAGTGCGGAGTGATGGAAGACGGCACGGTGAGGGAGACGCTGGCGGGAACCCCGCAAGGCGGAGTGATCTCGCCGTTGTTGGCCAACATCTACCTGAACAAGCTGGACCGGATCTGGGCGGGGCGATGCAGCCAGCTTGGAGTACTGGTCCGGTATGCCGACGATTTCGTGGCGATGAGCCGGACGGAATCTCAGGCCAGGGAAGCACTGCGGCGGATCGGGCTGGTGATGGACCGGCTGGGACTGACGCTGCATCCGGCGAAGACGCGGATGGTGGACTTGGAACGCGGCAAGGAGAGCTTCGAGTTTTTGGGCTGCACGATTCGAAAGAAGCGGAGCATCCAACGGGCGCCGGGCAAGTATTACAAGCAACGGTGGCCGAGCCCGAAGGCGACGAAGAAACTCCGGGCGCGTGTTCACGAGTTGACCAGCAAGCGGCAAAGCGGGAAAGATGTGAAGCAGATTGTTGCGGAACTGACGCCCGTGCTTCGAGGCTGGGGGAACTATTTCCGGACGGGGAATGCCGACCGGGAGTTCAACAAGATGGACTACTTCGTGGTGAAGAGCCTGCGGCGCTGGCAATACCGGCGTGGCGGGCAGCGACCGGCGAAGCGAGCGCCATTGACCGGCGATCAGCTATACGGGATGGGCCTGCCCAAGTTGATGGGCACGGTGCAATACCCGGCGCAAGCCACACCCAGAAGATCATCGTTAAGCCGTGTGCCGGAAAACGGCAAGCACGGTTTGAAAGGGGATGTTAGAAACGGGCTGGCGTGAGCCGGTACCGCGCTACACTTCTACCAATGAGCCCTCGGCGCCGCGGTGGGAAGTTTGACTCCAGGCTACTGCCGGTTCATTCCGATTCGGGTGCGGCTGCTCACCCGGCTTTGCTGCGCGAACAACTGGCCACTGCGCTCCAGCACGACATTCTCACCGGGGTTTACGCGCCGGGTCAGCGGCTGATCGAACGCGAATTGGTGAACCGGTTTGGCGT
>JAUYFG010000215.1 GCA_030690985.1 Pseudomonadota bacterium | reverse complement strand
TGGTGAGCGCAGCGAACCGCATCATGCGGCGCACGCGGGGCCGATGCGGTTCGCTGCGCTCACCACATCCTACGTGGTTGATTTCATTGGTTGAGTAAGCTGCTTCAGAGGGGTTGCGGAGGGCCGATACGGCGGTATGGTAGCATCCGCCGAATTTCCGAAATCCCACCTATCGCCTTCATTTTTCATGATTTCCAATCTACTCAAGAAAGTCTTCGGCAGCCGCAATGACCGTCTGTTGAAGCAGTACCGGGGCGGTGTCGCCCAGGTCAATGCCCAGGAATCGGCGTATCAGGCGCTCAGCGATGAGCAACTGCGCGGCAAAACCGACGAATTCAAGGCGCGCCTTGAACAAGGGGAGACGCTGGAAGCGTTGCTGCCGGAAGCCTTCGCCGCCGTCCGCGAAGCCGCCGTGCGGGTACTCGGCATGCGCCATTTCGATGTGCAGTTGATCGGCGGCATGGCGTTGAACGACGGCAAGATCGCCGAGATGAGAACAGGCGAAGGCAAGACCCTGATGGCGACGCTCTCCGCCTACCTCAATGCTCTGCCGGGCAAGGGCGTGCACATCGTCACCGTCAACGACTACCTGGCTTCCCGCGATGCCGATTCGATGGGGCGCATCTACGGCTTCCTCGGCCTGACCACGGGCTGCAACCTGTCGCAGCTCAGCCACGAGGAAAAGCAGGCCGCCTACAACGCCGACATCACCTACGGCACCAACAATGAATTCGGCTTCGACTACCTGCGCGACAACATGGTGTTCGAGCCGTCGCAGCGGGTGCAGCGGCCGCTCAACTACGGCATCGTCGACGAGGTGGACTCGATCCTGATCGACGAGGCGCGCACGCCGCTGATCATCTCCGGCCAGGCCGACGACAACGTCGCCATGTACCAGGCCATGAACGTCTTGCCGTCGCGCCTGGAACGCCAGGAGCGGGACAACAAGGACGACGAGGCGGAAGAAAGCCGCTGCGTGGTGGGCGATTACGTGGTGGACGAGAAAGCCCATCAGGTGACCCTGACCGAACGCGGCCACGAGCGCGTAGAGGCCATCCTCGCCGAACTGGGCATCCTCGCTCCCGGCACCAGCCTCTACGACCCTGCCAACATCACCTTGATGCACCACGTCTACGCCGCCCTGCGCGCCCACGTGCTGTATTTCAAGGACCAGCACTACGTGGTGCAGAACAACGAGGTCATGATCGTCGACGAGTTCACCGGCCGCCTGATGCAGGGCCGCCGCTGGTCCGATGGCCTGCACCAGGCGGTGGAAGCCAAGGAAGGCGTGGTCATCCAGCGCGAGAACCAGACGCTGGCCTCGATCACCTTCCAGAACTTCTTCCGCATGTACAAGAAGCTGTCCGGCATGACCGGCACGGCGGATACCGAAGCCTACGAATTCCAGCAGATCTACGGCCTGGAGACGGTCATCATCCCGACCAACGTGCCGATGATCCGCCGCGACATGAACGATCTGGTCTACCGCACCGCCGACGAGAAATGGAATGCGGTGGTCGAAGATCTGCGTGATTGCCATCAGCGCGGCCAGCCGGTGCTGGTCGGCACCACCTCCATCGAGGTGAACGAGTTTCTTTCGGCGCTGCTCAAGAAGGCGGACCTGCCGCATCAGTTGCTCAACGCCAAGCAGCACGCGCAGGAAGCGCAGGTGGTCACCCAAGCCGGCATGCCCGGCGGCATCACCATCGCCACCAACATGGCCGGTCGCGGTACCGACATCGTTCTGGGTGGCAGCATCAACAAGGAACTCGACCTGATCCGTCTCGCCGAGAACCTCTCCGACCAGGAAAAGGCAGCAAAAAGCGGCGCCCTCAAGGAAGCCTGGAAGCCGCGCCACGCCGAAGTCATCAAAGCCGGCGGCCTGCACATCATCGGCACCGAACGGCATGAATCCCGTCGCGTCGACAACCAGTTGCGCGGCCGTTCCGGACGCCAGGGCGACCCCGGTTCCTCACGCTTCTACCTGTCCCTGGACGACCCCTTGCTGCGCATCTTCGGCGGCGAGCGCCTGAAGAGCATCATGGACCGCCTGAAGATGCCGGAAGGCGAGGCGATCGAGCATCCCATGGTCAACCGCTCTCTGGAATCGGCGCAGCGCAAGGTCGAGCAGCGCAACTTCGACATCCGCAAGCAATTGCTGGAATACGACGACGTCGCCAACGAGCAGCGCAAGGTGATCTACGGCCAGCGCAACGAGCTGCTGGAAACACAGGATGTCTACGAAGGCATCCTCGGCATGCGCGCCCAGGTGCTGGGCGACAGCATCAACGAGTACATCCCGCCCGGCAGTCTGGCCGAACAGTGGGACGTGCCCGGCCTGGAACAGACCCTGGCGGGCCAATACCAACTGCCATGCCCGATTCAGCAATGGCTGGATGCGGACGAGCGGCTGGACGAACAGGGTGTGCGTGCGCGCGTCCTGGAAGTCGCCAACCAGGCCTACGAAGCGAAGATCGAACTGGCCGGTGCCCCCGGCATGCGCAACTTCGAGCGCGCCATGCTGTTGCAAAGCCTGGACAGCCACTGGCGCGAACACCTGGCGGCAATGGACCACCTGCGCCAGGGTATCCACCTGCGCGGCTACGCGGCCAAGAACCCGAAGCAGGAATACAAGCGGGAAGCCTTCGAACTGTTCGAGCGCATGCTGGGCACCATCGCCGGCGAAGTCACCCAGGTCACCCTCACCGTGCAGATTCGCGGCGCCGAAGACGTGGAAGAAGTGGAAGCTCACGAAGACCTGAGCAACCTGCAGTACCACCACGCCGACTACGAGGAAGCTCTGGCCAGCGCCGCCGAAGAAACCGCCGCCGGCCCGCATCCGTTCGAGCGCGACCACGCCAAGGTGGGCCGTAACGATCCCTGCCCATGCGGCTCCGGCAAGAAGTACAAGCACTGCCACGGCCAGTTGACCTGACCTGTGTAGGCGTAGGTTGGGCAAAGCGAAGCGTGCCCAACAGCAACCGGTGATTGTTGGGCACGCTTCGCTTTGCCCAACCTACATTCGGAGTTCCTGCATGCCCTACTTCATCTACAAAATCGGTGGTCCGTTCAATCTCCTGGAAAAACAGGGCCAGGCCGACAGCTTCAAGGAAGCCAAGGCCCTCGCCAACGAACTGCGCCGTGGCCTCGAACCCGATTCCGGGGATGTGGTGAAGATGATTTTTGCCGAAAACGAACTCGCCGCCGAAGACGTCCTCTCGCAACCGCGCGAGGCGGAAACCGGGATGATCGGGGACGATTACTGAATCGCGGGCAAGCCCGCTCCCACGCCCCACCATGTCCGGTTACAACGAACAAGCCTACAAACAGGCGCGCGATGCGGCCATCAACCGGCCTTGTCCGTTCGAGCGCGCCCTGCTCTCCCGCTGTGTTTCCTGCATGCATGCCCGCAGACTGTTGTTGGCGGAGCGGGAGGCCATCACCTGCGGCCATGAAGTATCCAATCAGTCCTGCCGGACGTTTCACCAGGCGCTCCACGTCAACGCCCGCTTCGCCCTGCACATGGATGCCAACCAGGCCTGGCCGTTCGGCAAGGAAATCCGCGCCCAATGCGGCGGCATCTTGGGGCTATCGGCAGCGCTGGGCGTGGATCACGCCGACGTCGCCGCGTTGGTTGCCGAAGGCGCGCAGCACTATGGCGGCATCGATCTGTTCCCTTACTCGGAAATCATGCGTGGCGTGGTGCATTACGAGCCGCGCAAGAAGCGGAGGTAACGGGTCATGGCCGATTGGCCGCCGCGTGTCCATGAAACGTAGGATGTGGTGAGCGATAGCGAACCGCATCAGGCAGCCGGGTTGATGCGGTTCGCTATCGCTCACCACATCCTACGTAGGACTTCGATGCTGGTGGTTTCACAGTAACGTGAAACTTCATTTTCCGAGGGCGGCGCATACACCATGCCCGTTAGCGAAGCAGAAACCCGGTAGGGTGCGCCGCGCGCACCGAGGCACGCCAAATGGTGCGCGCGGCGCACCCTACGAGGTTTCCGCCAGCAACTCCAGCACTCGCCGAGCCGCCACTGCCGCCCCATCCACCGCGACCCTGGGCATGCGTGGCGCCGCAAGGAGCGTGGCCAGCAACACACCGACTTCCGGGTCGAACAGGCGTGCTTCGTCGATTACCGCCGCCCGGGTATGGGCCAGCAGCCAGTCCGCCAGAAACGGGGTTTCCGGCCAGTCCGGGCGATCAATGTAGAGCACTGGAATGCCGGCAGCGGCGGCCTCCACGAAACTGCCGTAGCCGACCTTGGTGACCAGCGCGTCGCAGGAGGCGAGCAGGTCGAGGAAAGGCAGGCCGCTGCGTGAGAAAAGAATCAGATCGCCCCGTTCCCGGCGCCAAGCATCGGGCACCAGCCAGCGCACCCCGCCCACTACAGGCAAGGGTTGCGCCGTCTGGTAGCCGATGCCACCGAAGCCGAGCAGAACCAGGCGCTCGTCCTGTTCCAACCCCAGCCGCGCGCGCAATTCCACGCCACGATCAACCCCGAGGGCGGCAATCGGCGGCACGGCTTCGCGCTTCTCCAGCCAGGTCATGGGCATGGCGGGCAGCACACGCAGAAAGGCGCGCGCCGAGCGGTAGGCCGCCGCCATCTGTTCCAGTACCTGTGCCATGCCGGGCTGCTCCGCCAGATAGGCACTTGCAATGTCCACCCAATTCAGCGAGCACATGGCCACGCCGGGAATGCCGGCCTGAGCGGCGGCAGCCAGCGGCAGGCAGGCGACATCGGAGAGCACGCCGGTGATGCCCTGGCCGCGCAGCCAGTCCGCCTCGCACGCCACCTGCGCGTCCCAATCCTGATGAAATGCCAGATAGGCGGCACGGCTCGCTGCCAAGTCCACTCGCACTGCATCGTGCATGGCGAGGCCGACATCGGCCGGCTCATGGCGATGCCGGAAGGGGGCGTGGATACGCGCCGCCAGCGCGGCACGCGGCACCCCGCTCCAGACCAGGAACTCCAGGTCCGGCCGCGTCGCATGCAGCGCGTTGAGTACGGGTGCCGTCTGCGCCAGATGGCCCAGGCCATGATGGCTGATGGCAACCAGCAGGCGCATTACAGCGTCAAGCGCAGCATTTCCTTGAGCAGCGGCACGGAAACCGGGCGTTTGCGGCTCAGGGAAAAGGTGTCGAGGGCATCCACGGTGGCGAGCAGGCGCGGCAGGTCGCGGCGCGTGTGGGTGAGCAGATAACGGGTCACTTCTTCCGGCAAGCGCAGGCCGCGTCCCTCGGCACGGATCACCACGGCGGCGGCCTTCTCGGCGTCGGACAGGGGCAGCAGGCGGAACACCAGGCCCTGCGCCAGACGGGTGGCCAGATCAGGCCGCAAAGCCAGTTGCGCAGGCGGCAGGGTGCCGGCGGCGAGCAGCAGGCCGCCTTGTTCCCGCGCCGAGTTGATCAGGCCGAACAGGCGTATCTGGTTGTCCGCGTCGAGCGTCTCCACGTCGTCCACTGCCAGCGCGGGAATCGGCGGCTCCGGCAGCGTTTCGCCGGCGCGGAGCAAGGCCGCGCCGGCCGCGCCCGCCGCGCCGGCCCAGGCCTGTAACAAATGGCTTTTGCCTACCCCCGCTTCGCCCCAGAGGTAGAGCAGGGGCTCGCGCGCGGCGCCAGGCAGGTGGGCACGCAACGCCGCCAGTGCCTCGACATTGGGGCCGGGCAGGTAGTTGCTGAAGTCGGGGGGGGAATCGGGACGGAGGTCGAGGATCAATTGCCGCATGGGGCGCAATGTTAACGAAGTAATCGAGCAGCAAGGCGGCTTCTAGCAGCCTGTCGGGCTTTGGTCGTCGATAGCGAGAAGCGGCCCCGGCGAGCCCAGTTTTTGCCGGATTCGCAGCCTCATAGTCGAACTATGGGGCAGCGGAGTCGTTGCCGCTTTAGTGGCTTTACGAATCCGGCGTACCCCTTGCGGGTGCAAGAAGCTGGCGAAAAATGGGCCGCTGCGGTCGTTTTGCAGCCGACGATTCCAAAGCCCGACAGGCTGCTATGTGGCGCCGGCATTTTTCAAAGACGCCGGCAAGTGTGCCGGCGCCACCTGGCGGCGCGCTAAAATGCCGCCCGTCAGCTTTCGGAATATCGCCATGATCAAGACTGCCCTATGTTGTTTGCTGCTCGTTTTTAGTACTGCCCAGGCAGGTGAACTGTATCGCTGGGTGGATGAACGCGGCACGGTGTCCTATTCCGACCAGCCGCCGCCGCCCAGCGCAAAGAAAGCGGAGAAACTCAAAGGTAAGGGCAAGGGCAATGTGGTGGAGGTGGATAAGGAGTCTTTCAGTCTCAAGCAAGCGAAAAATCTGAGCCCGGTGATTCTTTATGCCACCGCCTGCGGGCAGTTATGCGACCAGGCCACGGATTTCCTGAAGCAGCGCGGCATTCCCTACACCCCGAAAGACCCGTCCCAGGAGCCCGAGATCGCGGTCGAATTGAAAAAACTGACCGGCGCCGTCGATGTGCCGGTCATCGTGGTCGGCGGCAGCCATTTCAAGGGCTTCGACGCCGCCACCTGGGGCCGTATGCTGGATGCGGCGAACTATCCCAAGGTGGGTGAAGCGAAAGCCAAGTGAGCGAGGCGGACTCGCCTTTGTAGCGCCGGCATCCTTGCCGGCAGGCCCGCCGCGAGGCGGGCTTTCAGCCCGCTTGCCGGCAAGGATGCCGGCGCTACCGATAGAGCAACAAGCCAATCACACACACAGAAGGAACACAAGATGCGCGGTTTGATGGGTTGGCGGGGCACGGCGCCCGATGGCACTTTTGAAGCGATGTGGAAAGGTGCCGGCCGGCCCCAGCCGTTGGGACTGGAACGGAAAGCCACGGCCGCCGCAACCCTGGCCGCCTGGGGCGGCAATCTGCACAGGGAAGCGGGCGTGTCCTGCGCCATCGCCGGGCGTCCCTATTTCAATGATCCCGAATTGCAGGCGCTTCCCGCCGCCGCAGCCCTGGCCCGGCTCTGGCGTGCACACGGTAACGACGCCCCCGCCCACATCCACGGTAGTTTTTCCCTGGCCGTGATCGACCAGGAACAGGATTGCGTATTCCTGGCGCTCGATCGCATCGGCGACCATGCCCTGGCTTTCGCCGCCCGTCCCGACGGCTGTGTGTTCGCCAGCCGCGCCGATCTGGTGGCGGCGCATCCGGCGCTGGGGCGCAGCCTCGACCCGCAGGGCCTGTTCAACTACCTGTACTTCCACGTCGTGCCGGCGCCCGGCAGTGTCTATCAAGGGGTGGAAAAACTGCTGCCGGGGCAATGGGCGAAATGCAAGGGCGGAACAGTCACGCGCGGCTTCTACTGGGCGCTGAAATACCGCGATGAACCGCGCCACGACTTCGAGGAACAGAAGGCGCGCTTCCTCGACCTGATCCACGACAGCGTGAAGCGTGCCAAGGGCGACGACGAGGTGGTCACCTTCCTCTCCGGCGGCACCGACAGTTCCACGGTTTCCGGCATGCTGAAGCAGGTTGCCGGGCAGGCGCGCACCTACTCCATCGGCTTTCCGGCGGCGGGCTTCGATGAGATGGAATACGCCCGCCTCGCCGGCCGCCACTTCGGCCTGGACATGCGCGAGTACTACATGCAGCCGGCCGACATCATGGAAGCGCTCCCCATCATCGCCGGCTACTACGACGAGCCCTTCGGCAACGACTCCGCCGTGCCTGCCTATTTCTGCGCCAAGCTGGCGGCGGCCGACGGCCACAAGATCATGCTGGCCGGCGACGGCGGCGACGAGTTCTTCGGTGGCAACGCGCGTTACGCCAAGCAGAAGGTGTTCGAGGCCTACCACAAGCTGCCCGGCTTCCTGCGCAGCGGCCTGATCGAACCTCTGGCCAAGCTGCCCGGCATGGGCGCGCTGGGGCCGGGCCGCAAGCTGCAAAGCTATCTGCGCCAGGCCAACACCCCATTGCCGGAACGCATGGAGTCGTACAACTTCATCTACCGGCAACCGCTACAGAAAATGTTCGCGGCGGATTTTCTCGCCGGCGTCGACGAGCACCAGCCGCACACCTGGCTGAAAGAGGTGTACGACCGCACCGATTCCGAGTCCTACATCAACCGCATGCTGCACCTGGACATCAAGTTCACCCTGGCCGACAACGATCTGCGCAAAGTGGGCGGCATGGCCGAGGCGGCCGGCATCGAGGTGCGCTATCCGCTGATGGACGATGCCCTCGTCGACTTCTCCGGCGAAATCCCGCCCGACTGGAAAGTGAAGGGGCAATACCTGCGCTGGTTCTTCAAGACCGCGCTGAAAGGCTTCCTGCCCGACGAAATCATCGACAAGAGCAAACACGGCTTCGGCCTGCCCTTCGGCGTCTGGGCCAGGGATTACGCGCCGCTGCGCGAACGCATCGAGGACCGCCTCTCCGACTTCCGCAAACGTGGCCTGCTTACCCCCGCCTATGTCGACAACCTGCGCAACGAACACCTGTCCGGCCACGCCACCTACTTCGGCAAGATGCTCTGGGTGATGCTCACCCTGGAAGAGTGGCTGGCTGCGCGGGGTCTGTGACTTGTAGCGCCGGCGCCTCGCCGGCCCTCCGTCGCCTCGGCCAGGTCGAATACGAACCCACCTGGCGCGCCATGCAGGCGTTCACCGCCACGCGCGGTGCGGATACCCCGGACGAAATCTGGCTGCTCGAACACCCCCCCGTGTTCACCCAGGGCCAGGCCGGCAAACGCGAACACCTGCTCGCCGACATCGGCATCCCCGTCGTGGCCATCGATCGCGGCGGCCAGGTCACCTATCACGGCCCCGGCCAGGTCGTGGCCTACCTGCTGATCGACCTGAAACGGCGCGGTTACGGCGTGCGCGAACTGGTGCGGCGGATGGAACAAGCCATCATCGACCTGCTGGCCGAACTCGGCATCGCCGCCGAACGCCAGGACGGCGCCCCCGGCGTCTACGTCGCCGGCGCCAAGATCGCCGCCCTCGGCCTGCGCGTGAAAGGCGGCTGCACTTATCACGGCCTCAGCCTCAACGTCGACCTCGATCTGGCACCGTTCTCGGCCATCAATCCTTGCGGCTACCCTGGCATGGCCGTCACCCGCACGCGCGACCTGGGTGTATCGGCAAGCAGCGGGGACATTGCCGAGCAACTCGCCAGGCATCTGCTGCAAGCGCTCACCCCCCTGTAGCGCAGGCGTCTCGCCTGCTGTTTCAAAACAGCCGGCAAGGTGAGCAGGCAACTATCAAAACCTATCAATAAGTATTTATTTGATATACGGCTACCCAGAACATAAACTATCAATCAATTATCGTTTTGTGTCGGATTGATAGATAAATGAAACTCCCCCACACCCCGCCACCGCTGGAAAAGCTGCTCCAGTCACCCTCACCGGAAGCGGTCGCCGCCCTGCTGGCGCAGCCGCAGCCCGGTTTGCCGGAGGGCCGCTACCTGCACTGGGACGAGTTGCGCCACCGCACCCCGCCCGAGGGGGTGAACCATGAGCAATGGTGGTGGGGCATCAAGGTGGCGCGGCTGGCGCAGTCGCAAGCGTTGCCACTCAAGGACAAGGCCGGTTCGCCCTTCCTCTACGCCATGCCCGCGCCGGTGCTGCGCTCGCTGCATTTCATCGACCGCGATGTTTTTGGACAAATGCGCGCCGGGCAGATTCTGATGGACAGCCCTGTAGCCAACCCGGAGGACCGCGACCGCTATCTAGTGAGTTCGCTGATCGAGGAAGCCATCACCTCCAGCCAACTGGAAGGCGCCTCCACCACCCGCCGGGTGGCCGAGGACATGCTGCGCGCCGGGCGCCGCCCGCGCACCTTGAGCGAGCACATGATCTTCAACAACTACCAGGCCATGCGCCACCTCCGCGCGCTTCGCGACGAGCCGCTCACCCCGGCCCTGATCCTGGAACTGCATCGCCTGCTGGCTACCGATACCCTGGACGACCCGCAAGACGCCGGCCGTCTGCGCCAGGACGACGACATCCACGTGGTAGACCCGCGCGACGGCCGCCTGCTGCACCTCCCGCCCGCCGCTGCGCAACTGCCGGAACGCCTGGAAACCCTGTGCGCCTTCGCCAACGGCAAGGAAGAAGACCTGCCCTATGTGCATCCCGTGCTGCGCGCCATCCTGCTGCACTTCATGCTCGGCTACGACCACCCCTTCGTCGACGGCAACGGCCGCACCGCGCGCGCCCTGTTCTACTGGGCGATGGCGCGCCAGGGCTACTGGCTGGTGGAATACCTGTCGATTTCCAGCATCCTGCGCCGCGCCCCCAGCCAGTACGCGCGTGCCTACCTGCACACGGAAACCGACGCCGGCGACACCACTTACTTTTTGCTGCATCAACTGGACGCGATCCTCCAGGCGGTGGACGCCCTCAAGGCCTATCTGGCGGAGAAATCGCGGCAGACGCGCACCACCGAAAAACTGCTGGAAAGCGCCGATCTACGCGGCCAGTTCAATCATCGCCAACTTGCCCTGCTCGGCCACGCCCTGAAGCATGCCGACGCGATCTACACCGTGGAAAGCCATCGCGCCTCCCACGCCATCGCCTACGCCACCGCCCGCGCCGACCTCCTGCGCCTGGCGGAACTCGGCCTGCTCGACGCGCAACGGCAGGGCAAGCGCTTCGTCTTCGCCGTGCCGGGGGAACTGAACACGCGGCTACGCGGCGGTGGCCGCCGCTGACTTGGTGGAAGCGCTAGCTTCGTAGGGGCGAATTAATTCGCCCCCACAAATCAACCTAAGTCGGCAGAGCCGGAACCAAACAGGTAGCCCGGATGCAGCGAAGGCGGAATCCGGGAAGGGGTGTGGCGCGTTCCCCGGATTCCGCTACGCTGCATCCGGGCTACAAATTGGCTCATGAAATGTGAAGACTTGAGCCGTAATGAAATCCTCTGCCAACGGAGGTTTCCAGAATCAATGCTGGCGCAACCACGCCTCCAGTTGCTGCGCCGGCAACGCCCCGGCCACCCGATCCACCTCGCGCCCGCCCTTGAACAACGCCAGGGTGGGAATGCTGCGGATGTTGTGCTGACCGGCCAGCCCTTGCTCGGCTTCGGTATTCACCTTGGTGAAACGCACCCGACCGACGTAACTCCCCGCCATCTGACTGAACACCGGCGCGAACATCTTGCACGGCCCACACCACGGCGCCCAGAAATCCACCAGCACCGGCAAGCCGTCGCGGGATACAAACTTGCCGAAGTTGCCGCCGTTCAACTCGATGGGATGCGCCGGCAACACCTCGGCGCCACATTTGCCGCACTTCGGCTGTTGTTGCAGACGTTCGCCAGGCACGCGATTGACCGCGCCGCAGGCGGGACAGACAAGTTCCATGAGGTTCTCCGGTGAGGTTTGAATGGGGGAAAGATGGCGGCCATCGCAGCGAAATCAAGCCAGGGCCGACGTTTCCGCAGAACGTAGGATGTGGTGAGCGCAGCGAACCGCATCAGCCTGGCTGTGCCCACCACCTCCTACAAGGCTATGTAAGGCGTAGTCGGTGCGGCATATACTCGGCATATACCATTCCCGGAGCAAGCCCATGCAAACAGCCAAACTCTTCCTCAACGGCCGCAGCCAGGCCGTGCGGTTACCCAAGGCATTCCGCTTCGAGGGCGTGCGCGAGGTAATGATCGAGCGCGATGGCGATGCCGTGATCCTGCGCCCTCCCAAGCGGCCTTCGATCGAACGGCTGATCTCGGCGCTGGATGAATTCGAGGCCTTCCCCGAGCGCGAGCAGCCCGCCGCCGCCGATCGACGCGAAACCTGGTGAACGCGTATGCGCTACCTGCTGGATACAAATATCTGCATCTACGCCATCAAGCACCGCCCGCCCCTGGTGATCGAACGGCTGCGCACCCATGAGGTAGAGGGTCTGGGTATTTCCAGCATCAGCGTGGCGGAGTTGTTTTTCGGCGCGGCCAAGAGCGGCTCCGCGCGCAACCTGGCGGCGCTGCGGCATTTTCTCGAACCGCTGGAAATCGCCGATTTCGATGTGGCGGCGGCGGAAACCTACGGCGATGTGCGCCTGGCCCTGGAACGGGCGGGAACGCCCATCGGCCCGCTGGACACCCAGATTGCCGCGCATGCGCTGGCGCTGGGGGTAGTGCTGGTGACCAACAACACGCGGGAGTTCGAACGGGTGCCGGGGCTGGCGGTAGAGAACTGGGCGGCGTGAATTCGTAGGTCGGGTTACGCTGCGCTAACCCGACCTACGCGGCTTGGGCAACTATTGAAATAAACCGTGCTCAGCCAGCCCAAACCTGGAAAAACCTGGGTCCGGCAGGTAAAACCGCGCGATCAATACAAACAATCGGAGATAGCCGGATGGACCCCCTCGCCACAACGCCTTCGCCAGGAATCCGGCATGGGATCGCCTGCCTCATCCTGCTCGCCCTGCCGCTCCAGGCCCTGGCCGCCGCCCATCTGCATGGCGTGGTCAGGAAGAACGAACTGGGCGGCGAGCCCCTGGCTCTGGTGGCGGTGTCCTCGCCGGACGCCAACCCCAGCAGCAGCGACAGCCAGGGCCGCTTCCGCCTCGGTTTCCCCAGGCTGGAACCGGGCGAGAAGGTGGCCCTGGATGTGAAGCTCAAGGGTTGGGTGGTGGTCAACGACCTGCAACTGGAAGACCGCATCCTGCCCCGTGACGCCCGCGCCAACCCGGTGACCTTTTTGCTGGCGCGGCCGGAGGAAAAACTGCGCTGGGCGCTGGTCTACTACCGCCTCAAAGGCCGCGAAAACGTCGATGCGGAATACCGAAAACGGCTTGCCGAACTGGAGCGGAACCACCAGTCCACGGCGCGCGAGCGCGACCAGCTCGCCCGCGAGCGCGACCCGGCCCTGGCGCAGGCGGAAGAACACGCCAAACAACTGGTCGCCCTCCAACCCGGCGACGGAGATGCCCTCTACCGGGAAGCCACCCGCCTGTATCTGGACAACCGCCTGGATGAGGCACTGCGGCTACTCGACGAAAAGAAGCTGCAAGACAGCGCTGCCCAGGCCGGGAAGCTGGAAGCCAACGCCCGCAAGCTGCGCCAGGAGACCTCGCGCAACTGGCGTCTGCGCGGCAAGTTGCTCGCCCAACGCTTCCAGTTCGCCGCCGCCGGATCGGCCTACGCGGCAGCCACCCAGTTGACGCCGGAGGACTTCGACGCCTGGTTCGACTACGCCAAGTTCCATCAGGAATTGAACCGCTTCGAGGAAGCCCGTCAGGGTTACGAAAAGGCGCTGCAACTGGCCCGCAAGCTCGCCCGCGCCAACCCGTAGACCTACCGGCCTTATGTAGCGGGCATCCTCAACAACCTGGGAATCCTGCACAGCGCCCAGAACCGCATGGAGGAAGCGCGCAAGGCCTATGACGAGGCGCTGGCCATCCGCCGCGACCTCTCCCACGCCAACCCGGAGACCTACCGGCCTTATGTGGCGGCGACCCTCAACAACCTGGGCAACCTGCACGGCGCCCAGAACCGCATGGAGGAAGCGCGCAAGGCCTATGCAGAGGCGCTGCAGGGCAAATTTGTTCTCACGAATCCTGCCGAGCAGGGGCGGAGTTTTTGGTGAGCCGCAGATAGTCGAGAACGATGCGGGGACGCAGACAGAGTTTGCGCATCATCGAAGCGATTGA
>JAUYFG010000214.1 GCA_030690985.1 Pseudomonadota bacterium | reverse complement strand
GGCACTCAAACGATGGGCGATGACGATCACCGTGCGTCCCCGGCAGATCGCCTTCATGTTCTGCTGGACGATGCGTTCCGATTCGTAATCGAGCGCGCTGGTCGCCTCGTCGAAGATCAGGATGCGCGGCTCATTCATCAGCGCGCGGGCGATGGCGATGCGCTGGCGCTGGCCGCCCGAGAGGGTCGAGCCGTGTTCCCCCACCATCGTGTCGTAACCCTCCGGCAGATCCAGGATGAACTCATGCGCCCCGGCCAGCTTCGCCGCCGCGATCACCGCCTCCAGCGGCGCGCCGGGGTTGCTCAAGGCGATGTTGTCGCGAATTCTTCGGGCGAACAGGACGTTCTCCTGGAGCACGACGCCGATCTGCCTGCGTAGCGATGACACTTCCGCCAGCGCCAGATCCATCCCATCCACCAGCACCCGCCCGCGCTCCGGCACATACAGGCGCTGGACCAGCTTCGCCAGCGTGCTTTTGCCGGAGCCGGAACGGCCGACGATGCCGATGATTTCGCCGGGTTCGATGGCGAGGCTCACCCCGCGCAACACTTCCGGGCCGTCGGCGCGGTAGCGGAACACCACCTGGTCGAACTCGATCCGCCCCGCCAGGGCCGGCAGCGCGGATTTGTCGCCGGCCACTTCGCTGCGGGTGTTGAGGATGTCGCCCAGGCGTTGCACCGAAATGCCGGTCTGCTGGAAATCCGTCCACAACTGCGCCAGGCGCATGACCGGCTGCGCCACCCGACCGGCGAGCATATTGAAGGCGATCAACTGGCCCACCGTGAGTTGCCCCTCGATCACCAGCTTGGCCCCCAGCCAGAGCGTGGCCACCGTCACCAGCTTGCCGACCAGGCCGACGCCTTCGTGCGCCAGGGTGGACAAGGTAGCGGCGCGGAAGCCGGCGGCGACGTAGGCGGCGAGCTGGGTATCCCAATGCCGGGTCATCTGCGGCTCCACCGCCATCGCCTTGAGGGTGTCGACCCCGGACACCGCTTCCACCAGGAAGGCCTGGTTCTCCGCGCCGCGATTGAATTTCTCGTTGAGGCGGGCGCGCAGCAGCGGGGTGATGAGCAGGGAAATCAGGCCATACAACGGCAGCGAAGCCAGCACCACCAGGGTCAGCGGCAC
The DNA here is from genome assembly GCA_030690985.1 of Pseudomonadota bacterium. GTDB lineage: Bacteria > Pseudomonadota > Gammaproteobacteria > Burkholderiales > Thiobacillaceae > PFJX01. Next base: position 5,761 of record JAUYFG010000214.1, on the reverse strand, counting down.
GCTGTAGAACAGCATCACGGCGATGAACACCCCCGAGAACAGCACATCCAGCACCACGGTGATGGCGTTGCCGGTGAGGAACTGGCGGATGTTCTCCAGCTCGCGCACCCGCGCCACCGAATCGCCCACGCGGCGGGCCTGGAAGTAAGCCAGCGGCAGGGCGAGCAGATGGCGGAACAGGCGCGCACCCAATTCCACGTCGATGCGGCTGCTGGTGTGGGCGAAGACGTAGCTTCTGAGGCCGGAGAGCAGGGTCTCGAACAGCATCACCACCAGCAGGCCGACGGCGATGACGTCCAGGGTGGACAGCCCCCGATGCACCAGCACCTTGTCCATCACCACCTGGAAGAACAACGGGGTGACCAGGGCGAAGAGTTGCAGGGCGAAGGAAACCAGGAGGATTTCGCCGAGCAGCCGCCGGTATTTGACGATGGCCGGGATGAACCAGGTGAAGTCGAACTTCGCCAACTCGCCGGCCAGGGAGGCGCGCGAGGTGAAGAGGATGAGATCGCCGGCCCAGCGGGCTTGCAGTTCGTCGAGCGGGAGGGATTCCGGGCGCGGGCTGGCAGGGTCGTGAATCAGCGCCTGGCCGTCATCTATCCGGGCGAGGATGAAGTAGCCGCCGTCTTTGTCCAGGGCCAGGGCGGGCAGCGGGGTGGTATCCAGGCGTTTTACCGTGGTACTGACCGGCTTGGCCTTGAGGCCCAGCTTCTTCGCGGCGAGGAGAATTTCGGTCGTGCCGAAAGGCTTGCCGTCGCCGAATTCATGCGCCAGTTGCGCGGGTTCCACGCTGACGCCGTGGAACCGGGCGAGCATGGTGAGGCAGGCGAGGCCGGGATCGGGGGGCGGAACCGGGGCCGAGGTGGTCGTTTGCATGGGGATGTCCCTGATGGTTTTTGTAGTGGGCGAAATAACCGGCGGGCGGCCGCCATGCATTTGGCAACCGCCCTGTCGGCACCTTCATGTAGCGCCGGCATCCTTGCCGGCGTCTTTAGCGTGAAACACGCCAGCCCCTTGTAGCGCAGGCGTCCCGCCTGCATTCAGCGCCGAGAGCAGGCGAGGACGCCTGCGCTACAAGGGCGCCCGGTTTCATCATTCGGGGCGGCGGGGCCGCCATGCCCGTTAGGTAGGGTTAGCCGACGGTGTCGGCGTCATCGTCCCCGCATGGGGGAACCCAACAAACCCACCTACTGCCAGTTCGCCGCCAGCACCGGCGCCAAAGCCTGCCGATAGTTATCCGGCAAGGTAGATTGCCCGGCTGCGGGCGGGGCGAAAGCGGCCATCGCCTGCACCAGCAGATCCACCTTGCTGTCGAGCAGCGCCTTGCCGCCGGCCTCGAAACGCTCGATGTGGTTGGCGCTGCCGGAATACCAGTTCTGCACGGTGATCTTGTCCGCCGTGCCGATGACGCTGGCTTCCAGGTGGTTGCCGCTGCGCTTGAGCCAGAGTTGCTCGTAGGAGATGCCGGCGCCGAAGCGGGCGATGTCCTGGTTGCCGGCGGTGGAGTCGAGGTCGCTCCAGGTGTCGGGGCCGTCACCCCGGTTGAACAGGTAGGTGTCGTTGCCGAGTCCACCGTTGAGGGTGTCGCTGCCGGTGCCGCCGACAAGCAGGTCGCCACCCGCACCCCCTTCCAGCGTGTCATTGCCCGCCCCCCCGGCCAGCCTGTTGTCCCCCCGGTTGCCGACCAGCACATTGGCCAGTTCGTTGCCCTGGCCGTCGATGTCTTCGTTCCACAGCTTCAAGGCTTCCTTGGTGTACAGGGCGTAGGCATTGGGCACTCGGGCCGTCTGGCGGAATTCCTCGATACCGACGAAGCGCGTCATGTCGCTGACTTTTTTTCGTCCGGAGTCGGCGATGTAGAAGCCCGTCAAGGCACCATCCGCTTCGCCGTAGGCGACGCCGGTGAGGGTCACCACATGGTTGACGCCGCCATCGCCCAGATAGGCCGGGTCGCCCCAGAGCTTGCCGGCATTCAGGGCGAGGATGACGCCACGGCCACTGCGAATGAGGTTGGCCGCCGCCTGTTCGTTGTAGCCGGCCAGCAAGTCGTTGCGGATGCCGTAACTGTTCAGTATTTGCTGTTGCTGGACGTGGTTCGAGCCGCCCCGCTCGTAAGCCGTTTTGCCGGGGTCGGTCACCGCCCAGTTGCGGTCGATGGCCAGTTGCACCACCTGGCTTTCCGTGGTCGGCCGGTCGGCCTGGGTCAGCAGGTTGGCGATCGAGGTCAGGGCGCAGGTGCCCTGGTAATTGGGGAAGGCATCCCCCTGCATGTAGTCCAGTTCGTTCGCCTTGGGGTAGCCGTAGACCAGGATCGGCTTGCCGTCGGCGAGGCCCTTTTCCGGCTTGGAGAAATCCAGCAGAACGAGGTTTTCCAGATTGACGCCCAGGGTGTGGCTGAGGCTGCTCTGCACCGTGTCCACCCCTTCGCCGGCCAGTTCCACCGTTTGATCGCCGAGGTTGTCGACGTAGTAGATGTCGTCGCCGGCCCCGCCGATCAGGATGTCGGCGCCGGTGACGCCGTCCAGGATGTTGTTGCGGCTGTTGCCGAGGATGCGGTTGTCCAGGGCGTTGCCGGTGCCGTGGATGTCCAGCCCTTCGGCCAGACGCAGTTCTTCGATGCCGGTATTGAGCAGGGTGTTGGCGCTGCTGACCACGGTGTCGTAGCCCTCGCCCGCCCGTTCCAGGATGCTGTCGTTGACGCTGTTGACGATGTAGGTGTCGTTGCCGGCGCCACCTTCCATGATGTCGGCCCCGGCGCCACCATCGAGATAGTCGTCGCCCAGGCCGCCGACCAGCGTGTCGTTGCCGGCGCCGCCGTAGAGCCAGTCGTTGTCGGTCTCGCCCACATTCAGGCTTTGCTTGGCTTCGTTCGCGCCGGTGAAGCCGTAGATCAGGTCGTCGCCGGCGCCACCGTAGAGCACGTCGTCACCGACCTGGCCGAACAGGCGGTCGTTGTCGTCGCCGCCATAGGCCATGTCACGGCCGGCGCCGCCTTGCAGTTCATCCACGCCCGCTTCGCCATGCAACAGGTCGTCGCCCAACCCGCCTTGCAGCAGGTCGCGGCCGGTGCCGCCGTAGAGGCTGTCATTGTCGGTTTCATCCGCCGCGAGGCTTTGTTTGGTCTCGTTCGCGGCGGTGAAGCCCATCAGGATGTCGTCGCCGTCGCCGCCCCAGAGGGTATCGTCGCCGGTTTGGCCGAAGAGTTTGTCGTTGCCGGCTTCGCCCAACAGGCGGTCATGGCCGTCGCTGCCTTGCAGTTCGTCGTCGCCGTTGCCGCCAAACAGGGTGTCGCCGCCGGCGTCGCCTTTGAGCAGATCGTTGTCGTCGCCGCCATCCAGGTAGTCGTCGCCCGCGCCGCCATAAAGGTTGTCGGCGCCGCGCCCGCCGTAGAGGAAATCGTTGTCCGTCTCGCCGGGGTTGAGACTTTGTTTGGCTTCGTTGCCGGCGGTGAAGCCCATCAGGATGTCGTTGCCGTCGCCACCGCTGAGCACGTCGTTGCCGACCTGGCCGAACAGGCGGTCGTTGCCCACACCACCGTCGAGGGCGTCGTTGCCTTCGTTACCCTGGAGTTCGTCGTTGCCTTCTTCGCCATAGAGTTTGTCGTCGCCGAGATAGCCGAACAGGGTGTCGTCGCCGGTGCCGCCCCAGATGCGGTCGTGGCGCACACTGCCACCGACGAAGTCGTTGCCGCCGCCGGCAAGGAAATGGGTGAGCAAGGCGCTGTTGAAGTACTGCGTGTATTGGGCGTAGTAGGTGGCGTTGAAATTGTCGTTGCCGTCGGTGCCGATGAGGTGGGCCTTGTTGTTGTAATTGATCTTGATCTTGCTGGCGGTCCAGTCGATCCAGCCGTAGCCGCTGCCGGTGACGACGTAATAGCGATTGTCGGTATCGCGCAGGGTGCGGTAATTGCTGGCCGGCACGGCTTCGGTCTGATCCACCCGCGCCGGCGCATCGGTGGTGGGCGCAGGCGCGTAGCGGCTGTTGCCTCGGGTGTAAAAACCGTAGTCGGTGGCGCGAATGGCAGTGAGGCCGGCCTGCGCCAGGGTCTGGATTTCGCCGCTGTCGGCGAGGCCGTTTTCGTTGGCGTCGATCCAGGTCTTGAGCGTATTGATTTCCGTGCCGCTCAATTGGCCGTCTTTGTTGCCGTCGAGGGCGCCCAGGGTTTGCGCGCTCAGGCCACGGCCGTTGGCATCCAGGAGTACCGAGGTTTTATGGGCGATGGCGGCCGCCGTGTCGGCGGCGGGGGTTTTGCTTTCGTAGAAGGCGCCGATGGGGGCCTGGCTGAGGCCGAAGTCGTTGAGGAAGGTGTTGGTGCCGCCGCCGGTGACCAGTTGTTTGGTTATCCAGTTGGTGAGGCTTTCGTACCAACTGACGCTCACCTGGCCTTGTCCGCGAAGTTCGACGACGTGTTGCTCGGCGTCGAGGCGGCTGTTGAAGTCGAACAGGTTCCAACCTTGGCCGGTCGCCGTGTTCAGCGTGCGGCCGTCGATCTGGCCGTCGCCGTTGCTGTCGGTCTGGGTGTCTATCAGGCCGCCGACGCGGGTGGTGGTGGTGATGCCGGAGGCGCCGATTTGCGTGTGGCGGTCGATGAAGTTTCCATTGGCGCTTACATCATGTTGATACTGCTCAATGACGCCCCCCTGGGTATCTTGGCGCGTCCAGACATAATTGCCCAGGGCATCCTGGTTGATTTGAATGATTTCTCCATTTACACCCGGGTAGCGCCAGGATATGCCTTGGTTGCCCCAGGATATTTCAATACCATTGGTAGTATCTGAATAGGTGCCCGCCTCGGCTGTGCCGGTTTGTTCGGGAGGGATGATTTCCTGCCAAGTTACTGTTCCATTGGGTTGGTTGGGGGTGGGGGTGGTAGAGGCTTGAGTTGTTTTTTTCTCGATTTGTTTCATTACATCGTCAAGAGGGCGAAGTATTCTTCCAAGGGTTCGTGATATTTCGAGAAGATCTTTAGGGTCTAGTCCAAGCACATAGTCTCTAATTTTGCCCATTACTGAAAGAGGCCACCCGCCAGGGAATGCGCCAGCCGCATCCAAGGCGAATTTTTCGCCGTTTCCGGATTTTTTGTAATCGTCAATTGCCTTTGCTAATTTGTAAGTGCCGTAAGCAATATAGCCCTGCTGTTTCAAAGCATTGACTTCAGGCGGCATATCGAAACTCATGATTCATCTCCCAATGTGAAATTGCAACTCTTGCAAGCGCATTCCTGCTTAATGGAAATTCCGGTAAAATATCGAAGCAACGATGATAACAATAACAACACACCAGCCTCTATCCATGCAACTGAGAATATACCGCTATGTATTATGGGGTCTTTTGCTAGTTGCCCGTGCCAACCGATAATTACAATAATAACCAGGATTATGACAACCGCGATCGCCAGCGTGATGTCAGGCACATCAAGTCGACTGGCAACCAATAAAATAAATCCAATAAAAAATACGAGCACAATGGAGGAGCCGATTAAATCCACAAAATTAATAGATATGTTTTTGTGGCACTCCAGAATACCGCCACATTTAGGACAAACCAAATCGGTCAGTGTAGGTTTATTTGCCCGCATTCATCCATCCTCGAAGAAACAGAAGAAACAGGGGACAGGCCATCATGGCACTAAGTTAAGCCCCAGGTGGCAGAAAAGAGGGCTGACCGAGCCGAAAGTTGCTTTACTGAAGTTTGACGACGACAGGATCGCAACGACGGAGGTCAGCCAAATGGATCGTAGCAAACATGAAGCGCGAATGCG
>JAUYFG010000185.1 GCA_030690985.1 Pseudomonadota bacterium | reverse complement strand
CGCCAACATGAACTACTCCATCTCCAACAACGCGGAGTATGGCGAGTACGTGACCGGCCCCGCCGTCATCAACGAGCAGTCGCGCGCGGCCATGCGCCAGGCGCTGAAGAACATCCAGAACGGTGATTACGCCAAGCGCTTCATCCTCGAAGGCAGCACCAACTACCCCGAGATGACCGCCCGCCGCCGCCTCAATGCCGAGCACCCGATCGAAATCGTCGGCGAAAAGCTGCGCGACATGATGCCCTGGATCAAGGCCAACAAGCTGGTCGACAGGACCAAGAACTGACGCGGACAGGGGTGAGGTGCCAGGCGCGAGGCGTGTTCCTCGACGCTTCGCGCTTCATGCCTATCGCCTCATATCCCATGAGCACCATTCCCCCGAAAAAGGCCCCCTGGCCGCACCCCCTCTTCGCCCGCGAGGGGCGTCCCTTCCTGGCGATCTCCGCTGTCCTCGCCATGGTCACCACGGCGGGCGCGGGATGGCTTTGGGCTGCACCGCTCTGGCTCATTACATTTTTTGTGCTGCAATTTTTCCGCGACCCGGCACGTCACGCCCCGGCGGGAGAAGGCCTGGTTTTGTCGCCGGCCGACGGTCGCATCGTCGCGGTTGAGGAAACCGACGACCCCTGGTTGAAGCGCCGCGCGCTCAAGATCAGCGTGTTCATGAACGTCTTCAACGTCCACTCCAACCGCGCGCCGGTGGACGGCGAGGTGAAACAGATCTGGTACAACCCCGGCAAATTCATCAATGCCGATCTCGCCAAGGCCTCCACGGAAAACGAACGCAACGCGCTCTGGTTTCAGACCCAGGACGGCAAGGATGTCACCTGTGTCCAGGTGGCCGGCCTCATCGCCCGCCGCATCCTGTGTTACGTCGAGCCGGGCGCCAAACTGCAACGTGGTGAGCGCTACGGTTTCATCCGCTTCGGTTCGCGTGTGGATGTCTACCTGCCCACCGACGCCCGCCCGCTGGTCGCACTGGGCGACAAGGTGAGCGCGTCGAGCGATGTACTGGCGCAACTTTGAATATGGATGAGCACGACACCGGTTCCGTTCAGGAGCCGGAAACCCCCGACGAGGAAATCTCCGCCAAACCGCGTCGGCGCGGCATCTACCTGCTACCCAACCTGTTCACCACCGGCGCTCTGTTCGCCGGTTTTTATTCCATCGTCCAGGCCATGAATGGACGCTTTGAACAAGCCGCCATCGCCATCTTCGTGGCCATGATCCTGGACGGCCTGGATGGCCGGGTGGCTCGCCTCACCAACACGCAAAGCGAATTCGGCGCGGAATACGACTCCCTTTCCGACATGGTTTCCTTCGGCGTGGCGCCCGCGCTGGTCATGTACAGCTTCGCCCTGAAAGGCATGGGCAAACTGGGCTGGATCGCCGCTTTCGTCTACTGCGCCGCCGCCGCGCTGCGTCTGGCGCGTTTCAATACCATGCACGCGGTGCAGGACAAGGGCTGGTTCCAGGGCCTGCCCAGCCCCGCCGCCGCCACCCTGGTCGCGGGCCTGGTCTGGGTCATGGTGGACAACCATGTCACAGGGGCCGACCTGCGCTGGCTGGCCTGGGGCCTGACCCTGTTCGCCGGCATCAGCATGGTGACCAACCTGCGCTACTACAGCGGCAAGGACATCAACCTCAAGCGCAGTGTGCCGTTCATCGTCATCGTCCTGATCGCGCTGTCGATATCGCTGGTCGCCATTGATCCCCCTATCGTTCTCCTGCTGCTGCTGGTCGCCTACGGTTTATCCGGATATGTGATCTGGGCGCATCGGCGTCTGCGTAAACGACCACGGGCCGAATCTCAACAGGGGTAAGGGGGAGGTTGGGCACGCTCCGCTTTGCCCAACCTGCGTTCCTTGATCGCCAGGCCGGCCTACACCACCCGATTCCGTACTTCCCCCCGCACGAATGCCTCGATGTTGTCGATCAGTTGATCCCCCAATTGCCGCATCGCCTCCCGACTCGACCAGGCGACATGGGGTGTCAGCAGGAAATTGGGCTGATCGAGGTCGAGCAAGGGATTGCCCGCGCGTGGCGGCTCCGTGCTCAACACGTCAAATCCCGCCCCGGCGATGCGCCGGGTCTTCAGGGCGGAAACCAGCGCCGCTTCGTCCACCACCCCGCCGCGCGCGGTGTTGATCAGCACGGCGGTCTTCTTCATCAAGGCGAACTCTCGCGAGCCGATCAAGTTGCGTGTTGTCTCGGTCAATGGCACGTGCAGGCTGATCTGGTCGGCCCGAGACAGCACCTCGTCGAAAGGCGTATAGCCGGATCGGATAGTGGTAGCGCCTTTGTGTTCGGCAATAAGCACCTCCATACCGAAGGCGCGGGCCAATCGTTCCACTCCTTTGCCGATACCGCCGTAGCCGACCAGCCCCAGGGTAGAGCCGGCTAGATCGTTGATTTCGTGATTGAACAGGCAAAAGCGATCGGCTTGTTGCCAGGCCCCCTGATGCACGCTCGCACGCCAGGCCAGCAGATTACGGCGCAATGCCAGCAGCATCATGAAGACATGCTCGGGCACCGTGTTATCCGCGTAGCCACGAATATTGCACACGGCGACACCGCGCTCCCGGCAAGCCTCGATATCCACGTTGTTTACCCCGGTCGCCGCCACCGCCACCAGTTTCAGTTTGTGGCAGGACTCGATCACCGCGCGGGTGATGGGCGTCTTGTTGGCAATCGCGATGCTCGCCCGCCGCAGCTCATTGGCCACTTCCTCCGGTGGGGTATCAGGGAGTTCAACCCAGGTGTGGTCAAACTGGGGGAAGCGCAGGTCGGCGATCAACGTGGCGCGGTCGAGGAAAACGACGTATTCCTTCATGGCGGTAGGCGCTTATGACATTAAGTTGCGATCAACTTGAGCGACGTTACCTGACCTGCTTGTGTTTTAGGGATTCAACAAGGAAAACGGCCCGACCCGGGGCCAATTCCTTCCGCAGCCTCCGGCATGACAGGTAGATCCCTTCTGTACGGTCACGCCAGATAAGGGGCTGTTGTCGGGGCGTGATGCCTGGATGTGGGAGGCTTGCTTCTGCGCAGTGCTATCAAACCGAGCATGCCTAACGGCAGCAAGGCAAGCGTACCCGGTTCCGGTACTGTTCCGGTGGTATCCATACCCAGGCGCGTAGCGGTGGCATCCACCCAGATGCTGTCGTTGGCGCAGTTTTGCGACCAATGCACACGGAAGTTGCTGCCGCTGGCCCAGTCCGCACTAAACAAGGAAAGGGGAACGGAAACTTCATAGAAGTAATGCAGGTCGCCCGGCCAGGCGCCGTAGTTGGCCTGTCCGACCGTTGTGTACGCCACCGTGCCCGTACCGATATCGGTACCACTCAGGATGGAGGTCGGGTGAGTCGAGTCGGCCCGTGCTCGGTTGGCCGCCAGGTTGGGATCGTAATAACCCGTCCAGGAGCCATTACTCTTGAACAATCCAACGGCCCAGTTCACTCCGGAATAAACATGCCCGCGGGTGGTCGTGGCGCTGCCGAGTAGTTCGATGCCGTAGTCGAAAAGGCCGTTGATGCCAAAATCGATGGCGATATCGCCGGCGCCGTAGCTATTGCGGGCGGGATTGTTCGGTGTTAACGGGCTATGGCCCGTCATGATGCCGATCTGGAGTTGATTGGCGTCCCAGGCCACATACATCGCTTCGGCGTCGTAAGCCTGGTTGCCATAGCCGGGATTGAGATAGTTGCTGCCATGCTGGTCTTCAAGTTTGTGAGCCTTCACGCCTGCATTGGGCGCCAAGCCGGTGGCTGTACCGTTGTTCTTCACGCCCCAATCGCTCAGATTGCCATCGATGATGAAAGCCTGGGCACTGCTGGTGTTGAATAGGGCGACGATGGCCAGTGCTCGGATCAGGGTGGTGCTCATGCTGCTCTCCAGTTGGGTGTCTGGGTAGCATTAAGCATTTATCGTGCCGTAATTAAATCTATATATAAATCAATTGGATACGTTTCTTGTCGGGGCGTTAACAGTCTGTTGGCGATGGTTAAAATGACATAACTGCCGAAAACAAGACAAATAATAAAGCGGAGGTTTGTTTCCTCCGTACTGGTCCTGTAAACGCAAATTGCCGGACGAAAAAAAACCGGCCCGAAGGCCGGTTTTTCTTGCTTGGCGCGCCGAATTACTTGGCGGGAGCAGCAGGAGCAGCAGCGCCGGCGGCATCAGCAGCGGGAGCAGCAGGAGCAGCCATCTCGGGAGCGGGCATGGGAGCAGCAGCTTCAGGAGCGGGCATCGGAGCGGCAACTTCAGGAGCGGGAGCCGGGACTTCTTCTTTCTTGCCACAGGCGGTCAGGGAGAAGGCGAGCAGGGCGGCGAGCAGGACGGAATATTTCATTTTGAGTTTCCTAATAAACAAGAACAGAGATGGTCAGTGGAGTTTTTAATCAGCCGGGAAGCTTGCACCTCCAACCGATCGCGCGGATTCTAGCAAAAAAAGCTCAAGCCGCTAGAGGGTCGAAGTGATATGTGCAAGTTTGTTCACAAATATATTTTCCCGCCACCGCACTCGGAGTTCATCGGGCGGTGCCAGGCAACAGGTAACCCGCGATGTACCACTCCCGCAGTATCGGCAACACCGACTCCACGATCGGAGTGGGCGGCAGGTGGCGATGGTCGGCCAGGCTTTGCAGGATGGCCAGGGCATCCGGTGAGGACACCAGCCGTTCTCCATTCATATAGAAGGTATGTCCACGAAACAGGAGTTGGCTGCGCGGGTCCAGGCGCAGCCCCTGTTTGGCCACGGTTTTGGCGAAGGCCGCAGCTTTCAGAGGGTGCTCGGGTGGGTCGAAGAAGATATGTGATTTGGGTTCCGAGAGGTAGCCGCCGAGGAAATCCTCGACCAGGCTCTTGTCCCAGCGGATCGCTTTCAACATGGCCGCCACCTGGTCCAGCATGGTGGCGGGAATCTCCGCCGGGTGGCGCTGGCGCTTCAGGTCGGGGTCGCTGTAGAGCCCGACCGGTTTCAGATTGTCGTGCAAGTAGTTGAGGAAGTTGCCGACCATGTCCTCGGCGGTCGGCACCCGGAAGCCCACCGACCAGGTCATGCAATCGTTGAGCGCCACGCCGTTATGAGCATATTGCGGCGGCAGGTAGAGCATGTCGCCGGGTTCCAGCTCCCAGGATTGTTCGGCATGGAAGCGTTTGAGAATGCGCAGTGGTGCGCCATCCATGATTTCCAGATCGTCCTGGGCGCTGATTTCCCAGCGGCGACGCCCCTGGCCCTGGATCAGGAACACATCGTAGGAATCGAAATGCGGCCCGACGCCACCGCCGGACGGGGCAAAGCTGACCATCAGGTCATCCAGGCGGGCGAGCGGTATGAAGTCAAAGGCATGCAGCAGCGCATCACCCTCCGGCAGGAAATGATTCACTCCGGAAACCAGCAGGCTCCAGTTCTTCTTCGGCAGACCCGCGAGGTCATCTGCCTCGAACGGCCCGTGATCGAGCAGGCACTGGCCACGTGTGAAGCGCACCAGGCGGCTCTCCGCGTCGTCGCGCAGCGCCAGTTCGGACAGGCTGGCGCGATCCAGCCAGTCACCGAAGCCCGGCAGCGCCTGGCGCACCAGCAGGGGCTTTTTCTGCCAGTATTCGGCCAGGAATGTTTCCGGCGAGATACCGCCCAGCAGTTGCTCCAGTGAAAAATCCGACATGGAAAAGGTGCCGGTGGAAACCGGCTCTGAACGGGGGGGGTGAGGTTTGCCCATATAATACTTTCGGCCTATTTCGAGGAGTTTGCGTGATGCTGAACGAAGGTACGAGTGTCGGTGCAATAGCCCCCGACTTTGAATTACCCGATGCGGATATGAACATCGCCAAAATGGCGGATTTCCGGGGAAAACCGCTCGTGCTGTTCTTTTACGTGCGCGATGATACGCCCGGCTGTACTACCGAGGCGATCGAGTTCAGCGACCGGGAAGCCCGTTTCGCGCGCCTGGGCTGCGCCGTGGTCGGGATTTCGCGCGACGATTGCGTTCGTCATGGCGCCTTCCGTGAAAAGCACGGTATTACCGTGCCGCTGCTGGCCGACAAGGAAGGCATTGCCTGCAAGGCCTACGATGTTCTGGTTACGCGCGAGGTGGATGGCGTACAGCGCGTGGGCGTGGATCGTTCCACTTTTGTCATCGACGCGGCGGGGGTCATCCGCCATGCTCTCCACGCTGTCGTCCCGAAGGGGCACGCGGAGGAAATTCTCAATCTCATCAAGGAGTTATGAAGTGAAAATCGGCAAGGATACAGTCGTTACCCTGACTTACCAGCTCACCACGCTGTCCGGAGAGTTGCTGGAAGAAGCGACCCTGGAGTCGCCTGCGGTCTACCTGCACGGTGGCTATGACGGCATCTTCCCCAAAGTGGAAGCGTCTCTGGAAGGCAAGGCCACGGGTGACGAGCTCGATGTGGTGCTGGAGCCGGACGACGCCTTCGGCGAATACGACGCCGAACTGGTACGGGTCGAGCCGGCCCATCTGTTTCCTCAGGAAGTCCAGATCGGCATGCAACTGGAAGGGGCCAGCGAGGATGGCGAACAAACCCTGCTCTACACCGTGACCGATGTGGCCGAAGGCCAGGTGGTGGTGGATGGCAACCATCCGCTGTCCGGGCAAAGCCTCAGGCTGCAATGCCGGGTACAGGACATACGCACCGCGCTGCCCGAGGAAACGGAACACGGCCATGTGCATGGTGCGCATGGGCATCACCACTGATGGTTTTCTCTGTGGGCGGCTCCAGTAACATGGCTGCCCTTTTTCAGGCGTTAATCCCATGAAAGTTACATTTCTCGACTTCGAGCAGCCGGTCGCTGAACTCGAAGCCAAGATCGAGGAACTCTCCGAGGTTCGGGGCGACTCGTCGCTGGATATCTCCGAGGAGATCGGCCGCCTGCGCAAGAAGAGCTCGGCGCTGACCAAGCAGATCTACGGCAAGCTCAATGCCTGGCAGGTCTCGCAGGTCGCCCGCCATGCGCAGCGCCCCTATACCCTGGACTACATCCAGGCCCTGTTCACCGAGTTCGAAGAACTGCATGGCGATCGCGCTTATGCCGACGACCCCGCCATCGTTGGGGGCGTTGCCCGCTTCGAAGGCGAGCCGGTGATGGTGATCGGGCATCAGAAAGGCCGCGACGTGAAGGAGCGGCAATACCGCAACTTCGGCATGCCGCGCCCGGAGGGCTATCGCAAGGCGCTACGGTTGATGCGTCTGGCCGAGAAGTTCCACCTGCCGTTGCTCACCTTCATCGACACCCCCGGCGCCTATCCCGGCATCGGCGCCGAGGAACGCGGCCAGTCCGAAGCGATTGCCCGTAATCTCTATGTGATGTCTGAGCTCAAGACGCCGGTGATCTGCACGGTCATTGGCGAAGGGGGCTCTGGTGGCGCGCTGGCGATCGGCATCGGCGACGTGGTGATGATGTTGCAATACGCCACCTACTCCGTGATTTCCCCGGAAGGCTGTGCCTCCATCCTCTGGAAGAGTGCCGACAAGGCCGCGCTGGCGGCGGAATCCCTGGGTATCACGGCACCGCGTCTGAAGACCCTGGGCCTGATCGACCGCATCGTCAACGAACCCCTGGGCGGCGCCCACCGCGACCCCGAGGCGATGATGGAATCCATGCGCGCCAACCTCTCCGAAGTCTTGCGGGAAATCGGTGAGCGTCCGCGCAACGCGCTGCTCAACGAGCGTTACGCCCGGCTCATGGGCTACGGCAAGTTCAAGGAAGCACGCGCCTGAACGGGCGCTTTGCCAATCTATGTAAGCCGGATTTGGGTTGACCCCGCAGCACCATGGCCTGCCCACGCAGGTCGCCCATTTCCTCCGCCAGCATCCTCCCGGCCAGCGCTTGAGCGTTGGCTTCTCGGGAGGACTGGATTCCACGGTGCTTCTCCACCTGCTCGCCGGCCTGCGTGGCGAGTCCGGTTTTCATCTCTCCGCCGTGCATGTGCATCACGGTCTTTCCCCGCAGGCCGATGCCTGGGCAGCCCATTGCGGCCAGCACTGCGCCGAGTTGGAAGTGCCTTTGCGGGTCGAGCGGGTCGTGGTGAATCGCGCCGGCCAGGGCCTCGAAGCCGCCGCGCGGGAAGCGCGCTACCGGGTATTTGCCGGCCTCGACGTGGATGCGCTGGCACTGGCGCACCAGCGCGACGACCAGGCGGAAACCGTGCTGTTGCAACTGCTGCGCGGCGCCGGCATGAAGGGCCTGGCGGCCATGCCGAGGGAACGCGCGCTCGGTTCACTCAAGCTGTTGCGCCCGTTGCTCGACGTGCCGCGCGGTGAAATCGAGGCGTATGCCCGGGCGCGGGGATGGTCCTGGGTGGATGACGAAAGCAATGCCGATACCGCATTGCGCCGCAACGCCGCCCGCCACCACCTGATGCCGATTCTGGAAGACCTGTTCCCGGGGGCCGCCGTCACCCTGGCGCAAGCGGCCGCGCAATTCGCCGAAAGCGCCGTCCTGCTCGATGCCCTGGCACGCCAGGATGGCGCTGCCGCCATCGGCCCGGAGGGATTGCAAGTTGCCTATCTGGCGCAACTCGATGTGGCGCGCGCGCGCAATCTGCTGCGCCATTATCTGGAGCTGCACGGCATCCCCATCCAGCGCGAACGCCTGCGCGAAGCCCTGGAGCAGATGCTGGATGCCCGCGAGGACGCGCAACCCGTGGTCGATTTTGGCGCGGCCACGCTACGGCGTTTTCACGGGCAGGTCGTGCTGGTGCGCACCGGGCCGCCCCAGGAGGTGGATGCCCGGACATGGCTCTGGCAGGGCGAGGCCGAACTGGATCTGGGGGCGGCCGGAAAGCTGTGCTTCAGCGCGGTCGTGGGGCAGGGGGTGCGCTTGCCGGCGCGGGCGACGGTGCGGCTGCGAGTCGGTGGCGAGAAACTCCGGTTGGATGCGCGGCAACCTGCGCGCACCCTGAAAAACCTGCTGCGCGAAGCCGCTGTGCCGCCCTGGCTGCGCGCGTGCCTGCCGCTGATCTATCTGGATGGCCGCCTCGCCTGGGCGGCGGAAATCGGTGCCGATGCGGCGTTTCAGGCCGGCCCTGAAGAGGCCGGCTGGCTCATTTCGTGGCGGAAGCCGGGGTAATCAGCGCCTGCATCCCCAGTTTGCGCATTTGTGCCTGGGCTTTCTCCGCTTCTCCCTGATTGGCGAACGGCCCCAGTTGTACGCGCGTTTCCATGTGGGCGCGGATGCCCTGTTTTTTTAGATTGTCGACCAGTTCACGGGCACGATCCGGATTGCTGAATACGCCCAGTTGCACCACAAAACGTTCACCCGAGGGGGCGGGTGGTGTGGCTGCCTGCGTGGCGGGCGGCGGAGTCGGTGCGGCGCGCGGCGTGGTGCTGGGAGTGCCCAGCATCTTGGGCGCGTTGCTGACCTTGGGCGGCGGCGGCGCTTCGGCGGCTGCCGAGGTGGTCAGCGGCTTCGCCGTGGCGGTCAGCAGCGGTTTGCTCTGCTCCGGGGCGGGCGCCTCCTCGGGTGTGGGAACGGATTCTTCGGGTGCGGGTTGCGGTGCCGCGCTTTCCTGCGGCGGCGCCGTGACGATGGGGGTGGGCAGAGCCGCCGGAACCGGCTTTTCGGGTTTCTTGCCACCTTGATCCAGCCACCACAGGCCGGCCAGCGCGGCGGTTGTCACCACCCCTGCCAGCGCCAGGCGCAGCAATGCCCTGCGTCGCACATCCTCGTTTTCCGTCAGTCCATCGATTGGGCCATTTTCAACCGCCATTCCTTGCTCCTCGCCGCGCCCAAGGGTGGCGCGCCGCCTTTATTTTAGGGGGGTTTCGTGGTAACTTCCGCGCGCTTTTTTCGCGTCTTTTCAAAGCTTTCCCTCTCTTTACAGCAATCCCCCCTTTGTCTCCGGAGCACTGCAACATGGCCGTCGAACGCACCCTGTCCATCATCAAGCCCGATGCCGTCGCCAAGAATGTCATCGGCAAGATCTATTCCCGTTTCGAGAGCAACGGCCTCAAGGTCATCGCCGCGCGCATGGCCTGGCTGTCCGAGCAGGAAGCCGGCGGTTTCTACGCCGTGCACAAGGCGCGCCCCTTCTACAAGGATCTGGTCGCCTTCATGATCTCCGGCCCGGTGATGATCCAGGTGTTGGAAGGCGAGGATGCCATCGCCAAGAACCGTGAGCTGATGGGTGCCACCGATCCCAAGAAAGCGGACGCCGGCAGCATCCGCGCCGACTTCGCCGAGAGCATCGACGCCAACGCCGTTCATGGTTCCGATGGCACCGATACGGCGAAAGTGGAAGTGGCCTATTTCTTCCCGGAAATGAACGTCTACGCCGGCCGCTGATAGGCCGATGGCGCGGCAGCCTCGTAGGATGTGGTGAGCGCAGCGAACCGCATCGACCTGGCACACGCCGCATGATGCGGTTCGCTGCGCTCACCACATCCTACGTTTAGCCACTCTCCACCCCATGCAGAACCTCCTCGATCTCGATCTTCCCGGACTCGTCGCTTTCTTCGAAAGCCTGGGCGAGAAGCCGTTTCGCGCTCGCCAGGTGCTGCGCTGGCTGCATCAGTACGGTGCCGACGACTTCTATCAGATGACCGATCTGGCCAAGTCGCTGCGCGCCAAGTTGCCCGAGGTGGCCGAAATTCGGCCGCCGCTGCTGCACCAGGAGCAGGTGTCCGACGACGGCACGCGCAAATGGCTGCTGGAAGTCGGCCCGCAAAATCGGGTCGAGACGGTGTTCATCCCGGAAGCCGAGCGCGGCACCTTGTGCGTATCCACCCAGGTGGGTTGTGCGCTGGAGTGCGCCTTCTGTTCGACCGGGCGGCAAGGTTTCAACCGCAACCTGTCGGTGGCGGAAATCATCGGCCAGCTCTGGTGGGCCAACAAGGCGATGGGGCGCGACCCGAAAGGGGATCGCATCATCTCCAACGTGGTGTTGATGGGCATGGGCGAGCCCCTGCTCAACTACGACAACACCGTGACCGCCGTGTCCCTGATGCTCGACGACCATGCTTATGGCCTGTCGAAGCGGCGCGTCACCATTTCCACCTCCGGCATCGTGCCGGCGATGGACCGGTTGCGCGCCCAGATGCCGGTGGCGCTGGCGGTGTCTCTGCATGCGCCCAACGACGCGCTGCGCGACCAGTTGGTGCCGATCAACCGCAAATATCCTCTATCGGTGCTGATGCCCGCCTGCCGGCGTTATGCCCAGGACGGCCCGCGCGACTTCATTACTTTTGAATACGTCATGCTCGACGGCATCAATGATCGTCCCGAGCATGCCGAGCAGTTGTTGCATCTCACCCGTGACGTGAACTGCAAGTTCAACCTGATTCCCTTCAATCCCTTCCCGGATTCCGGTTTTCGTCGTTCGCCATCCGAGACGGTGTGCCGTTTCGCCAGCCAGCTCATGGGTGGCGGCAAGATCGCCACCACGCGCAAGACGCGCGGCGATGACATCGACGCCGCCTGTGGCCAGTTGGCCGGCCAAGTGCAGGACAAGTCGAAGCGAGTGAGCAGCCGCATCGAGAAATTCATGGGGGCGGTATGAAACTTTTTTTGTTGCTTGCCTTGCTCGGGCTCACTGGCTGTGTGGCGCAGCCTGCCTCCAACAACAGTCCCAACAGTCCCGAGACGCGCCCTGTCGGCAGTGGCGATTTCCGTGCCCAGATCCATACCGACTTGGCCGCCAACTACTTCCTGCGCGCCCAGTATGCGATTGCCCTGCAAGAACTGGCGGAAGCGCTCAGGACCGATGCCGGTTATGCCCCGGCTTACAACATGCTCGGCCTGGTGCATGGTGAGTTGCGCGAGGATCAGCGCGCGGAAGAGAGCTTCCGCCATGCCATCGAACGCTCGCCGCAATTCTCCGAGGCGCACAACAACTTTGGCCTGTTCCTCTGCCAGCGCAAGCGCATGAAGGAAGCGCGGCCACATTTCGAAACGGCACTGGCCAATCCGCTCTACGCCTCGCCCGAGAAGGCGCTCAGCAATGCCGGTGCGTGCAGCCTGGAACAAGGCGATCTGGTGACGGCGGAAATGTATTACACGCGTGCCCTCCGGCGCGCGCCCAACCACGCTTCCGCCCGTTTGGGGCTGGCCGAAGTCCAGTTTCGCCAGGATCGCTGGCTGGGTGCGCGTGTCCTGTTGCGGCAACTTACCGAGCAGGCTGAAGTCAGCGCGCAGGCGCTCTGGCTGGGCGTTCGCATCGAACGTCGCCTGGGTGATCGCGAGGCGGAAGCCAACTATGGCGCCCAGTTGCGTCGGCGTTATCCGGAATCCATGCAAACCCAATGGCTGATCACCGGCCAATATGACCAGATGGGGAGTCTGTTATGAGTGCGGCATCGCAGCCGATGGTTTTTCATCCCGGATTCGGTGAAAAGCTCAGGCACGCGCGCGAGGCTCTCGGGCTGACGCCCGCCGAGGTGGCGGCCAAGCTCAAACTCGGTCCCCGCCAGATCGAGGCGCTGGAAGCCGAGGATCTGGCGCATCTGCCGGGTGATGTATTCGCGCGGGGATTTGTCCGGAATTACGCGCGCCTGGTGGAGGTCGACCCGGAACAGTTGATCGTGCCGGTGGATATCCATGCCGCCGTCGCCGAGACCATTACCGCGCCCAGCGAAGGGGTGATCTTCACTTCGCCCGGCATGCGCCGCTGGGTGTTGTTGCCCCTGTTGGCGCTGGCTTTCTTCTTGTTGCTGGTGGCCGCGCTCTATTACTGGTTGCGCCAGGGCGAGGATGCGCTGGTCAGCGGGCCGGGTGCGCAACCGCCGGCTGTGCTGGCGCCCGCGCCGTTGCTTGGCAATCCACCACCACTCCCTCACCCCATTGCGCCGGAGTTCGTGGCGCCCGCTGATGCCGTCTTCGGCGCACCGGTCAGCGTGCCGCCAGCGCCTTTGCCTGTTCCCGCACCCGCCGTCCAACCCGTGCCGCCGCCGAACCAGGCCGCGCCAAGCGCGCCTGCCAGCGCCGTTCCGGGTGGCAAGCTCCACACCTTGCGCTTTGTTCCGGGCCTGGATGCCTGGATTCAGGTGGTGGACGGACAGGGCAAGCGTTATTCCAAGCTGGTGCGCGCCGGCAACGCCGAAACTTTCGCCGGCGAGGCGCCGTTCAAATTGGTGGTGGGCGAGGCGGCGCAGGTGCAATTGAGCTATGACGGCCACCACATCGACCTCCTCCCCTTCATCGGGCAGAAGGTCGCCCGATTGACGTTGGAATAAACCCGGGATGACAGCGTAATGACCATGAGTCGAACAATCGTGCGGCGCCCCACGCGGCAGGTCATGGTGGGCCATGTCGCGGTGGGCGGCGGCGCCCCGGTGGTGGTGCAGTCCATGACCAACACCGACACCGCCGACGTCACCGGCACGGTTCTCCAGGTCTATGACCTCTGGCAGGCCGGTTCCGAATTGGTGCGGCTCACCGTCAATACCGAGGAAGCCGCGCGCGGCGTGGTCGCCGTGCGCGAAAAACTCGATGCGATGGGCTGCAATGTGCCCCTGATCGGCGATTTCCATTTCAACGGCCATCGCCTCATCAAGGCCGTGCCGGAATGCGTCCAGGCGCTCGCCAAGTTGCGCATCAACCCCGGCAATGTCGGCCGTGGTGCGAAAAAAGACGAACAGTTCGCCATCCTGATCGAAGCCGCCGCGCGTTACGGCAAAGCGGTGCGCATCGGCGTCAACTGGGGCAGCCTGGATCAGGAACTGCTGGCGCGCATGATGGATGAGAACGCCCAGCGCAGCGAACCGCATGAGCCGGAACAGGTGATGCGCAACGCGCTCATCGTCTCCGCCCTCGAATCCGCCGCTCGTGCCGTGGAACTGGGCTTGCCCGGCGACCGCATCATCCTGTCGTGCAAATTGTCCGGCGTGCAGGACCTGGTGGCGGTCTACCGCGACCTTGCCAGCCGTTCCGATTACGCCCTGCACCTGGGGTTGACCGAAGCCGGCATGGGCAGCAAAGGCATCGTCGCCTCCGCCGCCGCCCTGGCCATCCTGTTGCAGGAAGGCATCGGCGACACCATCCGCGTCTCGCTCACTCCGAAGCCGGGCGAATCGCGCACCACCGAAGTCCAGGTCGCCCAGGAAATCCTGCAAACCATCGGCCTGCGTTCCTTCACCCCTCTGGTCACCGCCTGCCCCGGCTGCGGCCGCACGACCAGCACGGTATTCCAGGAACTGGCACAGAAAATCCAGAACTGGCTGCGCGCCCAGATGCCGGTCTGGCGCGGCCAATACCCCGGCGTGGCGAGCATGAATGTCGCGGTGATGGGCTGCGTGGTGAACGGCCCCGGCGAGAGCAAACACGCCAATGTCGGTATCAGCCTGCCCGGTACCGGCGAAGTCCCGGTGGCCCCGGTCTATGTCGACGGGAAAAAGACCGTCACCCTCAAGGGCGACCAGATCGCCGAGGAATTCCAGGCCATCGTCGAAGACTATGTGAAACGAACCTATGGAGGCAGCGGTGCGTAGGTTGGGCAAAGCGCAGCGTGCCCAACATGCGACGGTTGTTTGTTGGGCACGCTGCGCTTTGCCCAACCTACGTCTCCACCTGTTAACCCCATGAGCAACGCCCTCCGCGCCGTGCGCGGCATGAACGACCTCCTGCCGGCGGATTCACCGCTTTGGCAGCACTTTGAATCCATCCTGCGCGCCTGGCTGAAAAGCTACGGCTACCGCGAGATGCGCACCCCCATCCTGGAACACACCGGGCTGTTCAAGCGCGCCATCGGCGAAGTGACCGACATCGTCGAAAAAGAGATGTACACCTTCGTCGATGAACTCAACGGCGAGAGCATGACCTTGCGCCCGGAAGGCACAGCAAGCTGCGTGCGTGCGGTGATCGAGCACAACCTCCTGTTCGACGGCGGCAAGCGGCTCTGGTACGCCGGCCCCATGTTCCGCCACGAGCGGCCGCAGAAGGGCCGCTACCGCCAGTTCCACCAGTTCGGCATCGAAGCCCTGGGCTTCGCCGGGCCGGACCTGGACATCGAACACCTGTTGATGACCAGGCGCCTGTGGAAGCTGTTGGGACTTTCCGACTGCATCCACCTGGAACTCAACTCCCTGGGCGGCGCCGAATCGCGCGCCCGGCATCGGGAAAAGCTCATCGCCTATTTCCAGACGCATGAAGCCCTGCTGGATGCAGACGCGAAGCGGCGTCTGCACAGCAACCCGCTACGCATTCTCGACAGCAAGAACCCGGCCATGCAGGCGCTGGTGGAAGCCGCGCCCAGGCTGATGGACGAACTCGACGAAACCGCGCTGGCCCACTTCGAGGCGGTCAAGACCGGGCTGGATGCCGCCGGCATTGCCTACAAGATCAATCCGCGCCTGGTGCGCGGCCTCGATTACTACAACTACACCGTGTTCGAGTGGGTCACCGACCGCCTCGGCGCCCAGGGCACGGTCTGTGCCGGTGGCCGCTACGACGGCCTGGTTCAGCAACTCGGCGGCAAACCCGCCCCGGCCTGCGGTTACGCGATGGGCGTGGAACGCCTGCTGGCGCTGATGGCGGAGGTCGGCGTGGCGCCGCCCGCCGATGCGCCGGATATCTACCTCGTCAACGTCGGCGAAGGCGCAAGCCGTTTCGCCCAACAAGCCGGCGAAACCTTGCGCGATGCCGGCTTCGATGTGGTGCTGCATGGCGGCGGCGGCAGCTTCAAATCGCAGATGAAAAAAGCCGATGCCAGCGCTGCCCGTTACGCCGTAATCATCGGCGACGACGAAGCCGCCGCCGCTGAAGTGGCCATCAAACCCCTGCGTGGGGAAGGTGAACAACAGCGCGTCGCCCTGGCGGCGGCGGTGGATTTATTGCAGGCATTTGTAGCGCCGGCTTCCAGCCGGCAGCTTTGAGAGTCGCTCCGGCGGCGACGGAACTTTAGAAGGAACAAGCAATGGCATTCGATCTGGAAGAACAGGAACAAATCGACGAATTCAAGTTGTGGTGGAAACAGCACGGCATGAAAGTCATTCTCGGCGTGACCGCCTTTCTGCTGATCGTCGGTGGCTGGCGTGCCTGGGAAACCTGGCAGCGCAATCAGGCCGCCGAGGCCTCCATGCTGTTCGACACCGCAGTGCAGGCCGCCTCCCTGAATGACCTGAAATCCGCCAAGAGCATTACCGCGCGGATCATGGAAAACCAGGCACGCAGTGCGTATGCCACGCCTGCGGCCTGGCTGGCTGGCCGTGTCAACTACGAGAACGGCGACCTGAAAAGCGCGCGCGCCCAATATGAGTACGCCCTGGAACACGCCAAGGACGACGGTCTCAAACAACTCGCGCGGATTCGTCTGGCCGGCATCCGGTTCGAGGAAAAAGACCATGCCGGCGCCCTGGCTCTGCTCAACGAAGCCTATGACCCCGCCTTCCAGGGACTGGCCGCCCAACTCAAGGGTGATGTCCTGATCGAACAGGGCAAGCCCTCAGAAGCTCGCGCCGCCTACAAACTGGCGCTGGGAAAACTGGACGACAAGAGTTCCCTTAAACCCCTGCTGGAAATCCGGCTGGATGCCTTGGGAGGCTGAAATGGAACGACCCCGACACTCACTGCGTTCGTTGCCTGATGAAGCCACTAAGCGAAGGACTAAGCCGCCAAAAGACGGCGGCCAAGTCCCTGCTTACCCCGAGGGGGCGGTCAATTCCTTCGGACGGCCGCGCGGAACTGACCTGCTGAAACGTGCCCTATTGCTTGCCGCCCTCGCCACCACGCTATCCGGCTGCTCCTGGTTCAGTGGCTGGTTCAGCGCCGACAAACCCGCCGCCAAACCGGCCGAGCTGACCGAATTCAAGGCCACGGCCAGTCTGGCCCGCGAGTGGGAAGGTCGTGTCGGCGCCTCAGGCCCCTATGATTTCTCGCCGGCAACCGATGGCAATGCCGTTTATGCCGCCGGCCATGACGGCAAGATAGTCAAGCTGGATATCGCCAATGGCCGCGAACTATGGCGCATCGACGCCGGCCAGGTGCTCTCGGCCGGCGTCGGTGTCGGCGAAGGCCTGGTACTGGTAGGCACGCCCAAGGGCGAACTGCTGGCCTACCAGGCCGCCGATGGCAGCGTCGCCTGGAAAGCCAGGCTCTCCGGCGAACTCCTGGTGCCGCCCGTGGCGGGGGGTGGCGTCGTCGCCGCGCGCAGCAACGACGGCAGGATCGCCCTGTTCGAGGCCCGCGACGGCAAACAGCGCTGGGCCAACAGCCGCGCGCTGCCCGCCCTCACCCTGCGCGAACAGGGGCATCTGGCACTCGGCGACAAGGCGCTTTACGCGGGCAATGCCGGCGGCAAGTTGAACGCGCTCTCGCTGGTCAACGGCGCCCCGCTCTGGGAAAGCAACATCGCCCTGCCGCGCGGCAGCACCGAACTGGAACGCATCGCCGACGTGGTCGGCCCGCTGGCATTGGACGAACGGCAGGTCTGCGCCGCCGCCTACCAGGGCCGCATCGTCTGTGTCGACCGCGCCACCGGCAACGGCACCTGGGCGCGCGAACTTTCCTCCCTGCGCGGGGTGGACATGGACGCCCGCTACGTCTTCGCCGGCGACGACCAGAGCGCGCTGCTCGCCTACGAGCGCAGTCGTGGCGGCAACTCCTGGAAACAGGACAAGCTGCGCAACCGTGGCCTCTCCAGCCCGGTCGCCGTGGCCGGGCGCTATGTCGCGGTAGGCGACTATCAGGGCCAGATTCACCTCGTCAACGCCGAAGACGGCGCCTTCTCCGCCCGCAGTCCCACGGATGGCAGCGCCATCAAGGGCGTCATGATTCCACTCAAATCCGGCCTGATCGTTCAGACCGCAAATGGCGGAGTGATGGCGTTCAAGATTCAATAGGTCGGGTCAGGAACAACCCCGGCTTGCCGGCGCCTCACCTGTAGCGCCGGCTTCCAGCCGGCTGTTCGAGACGCCGGCATCCCTGCCGGCGCTACGGGTCGCACCGAGGCGGGTAGCGTCTGTTTCGCCACCGATTTCGCTTCTTGTTCGGCAGGCGCTCGCGGTGCTACTCTGGTGGCACCGCTTAGTAATTGGAGACCAGGCATGTCCGTCGCCACCACCACCCTGAAACTTCCGGAACCCCTCAAATCCCGCATCGTCCACGCCGCTGAATACGCCGGGAAAACGCCCCACGCCTTCATGCTGGAAGCCCTGCAAGCGCAAACCGAATTGGCGGAAAGGCGGCGCGAATTCGTAGGCGCCGCGCTCCAGGCCAGAGAGGAAGTTGCCCAATACGGCCTGGTTTATGATGCCGACGAAGTGTTCAGCTACATCCAGGCCTTGTTGGAAGGGAAACAGGCCGAGCGCCCCGCGCCGACCAAGTTGTAAGCCATGACACGACTGGTTTTTTCACCGCGCGCCCTGCTGGATATGGAACGGCTGGCTGTTTTCCTTCGTGACAACGATGCCGCTGCGGCGCGGGACACCGTACCCACCCTGATGCGCGGTCTGGCCATTCTGAAGGAGCACCCCCTGATCGGGCACAAGGTGGAAGCAGGCTTGCGTGAACTGGTCATCGCCCGAGGCAAGGCCGGCTATGTGGCACTCTACGATTTCGACGTAGCGAATGACTCGGCTATCGTTCAGGCGATCCGGCATCAACGAGAACAGTGGTTTGAGCATGAATGATCGACCGCCGCGCCAAGTCGGCAACCGCCACTGGCGAGAATTCGCCGCCAGCCCGCAAGAAGCCCTGGAACGAGGCGCGCGCCTCGACGCCATGACGCGCCTGCCCGGCATGCCGGATTTCCAGCCACGCGGCGTATTTCGCGGTACACAAGCTTTCTTCGATGCGATGGACGCGGAGAAAGAACGCAAGCGGCAACTCTGGTTTCGGGAAAATGCAAAACGACCTGCTTGAAGTCTGTCGAGGCCTGCAAGCCCAGGGGGTGCGTTACATCCTTGTGGGAGAGCACGCCATCCGCCTCAACGGCATCCTGCGCGCCACTGAGGGCGTGGATATTCTGGTGCCGTTCGATTGGGATAACGGCGCGCGCATCGTGGAAGGACTGTCATTTCTCGAATCCGCCCGAGAAATCGACCCGGCCTGGTTTACCCGCGAGGCCAACGACCCCGATATGGAAAATATCCGCATTGCCGACCGTATCGTCATCGACATCCTTTTCGCGGCGAATGGCGAAACCTTCGAGACCCTGCAACCCCATGTCCGAGTGGTCGAACTGGAAGGCGTGAGCATCCCGGTGCTCGACATCAACGGCCTGCTGAAAGCCAAGACCGACTATCGGGAAAAAGACTTGCTGGACAAGGCGATGTTGAAACGGTTGAAAGAGGGAGGTGGGGAATGAAGACTTGTGGTCTGTGCCGATTGTTGCGGCTGGTCGGTAACCCTATCTGGCAGGAATTTTCTATTGCTCGACCGGACTAGACCGGACTAAGCTGACTCGCCATTATGTCAGGAGTGCTTTGATGCAAACCGTCAACATCCACGAAGCCAAGACCCATCTCTCGCGATTCGTCGACCAGGCCGCCGCCGGCGAGGAAATCCTCATCGCACGAGCGGGCAAACCGATCGCGCGGCTGGTTCCGCTAGCGCCGGAAAACGACAAGCCCCGCGTTCTGGGGCTGGGGAGAGCGCGATTCACTCTGCCCGGAAATATTTCGCGTCTACACGAGGAAGCCATCCAGAACATGTTCGAATCCGGTGAATGACGATGCTGGTGCAAAAACTCCTGCTGGACACCCACATCCTCCTGGCCGCCCTGATTAATCCGGACGCCCTGCCAAAGGATGTCCAGGCACAATTACAGGATCCGAAAAACAGTGTGCTGTTCAGCGCCGCCAGCATCTGGGAAATCGCGATCAAGCGCTCGTTGGGACGGGAGGACTTCAACTTCCTCCCCGAAGACATCGAACAACTGGCGCTCGAAACCGGCTTCATCGAATTGCCGATTCAATCCGGCCATTGCCATCGGCTGGTTGCAATGCCCTGGCACCACCGCGACCCATTCGACCGCCTGCTGATTTCCCAGGCGCAAGCCATTCCCGCCTATCTGCTGACCAGCGATGCGCTATTGGCGAAATACTCGGATCTGGTCAGCGTGGTGGCTACCAAGTGACTTCCTCCAGGAGTCGACGGAAAGCGAGCCTGGCCCTTTGGGCTGGAGAAAGAGCACCGATGTCGGGAATGGTTTCAGGAACAGGCAGAACGTTTTGCTTTGGAGTGAGGTAACGACATGGGCATAACCTACGCGGACATCAGCGTCGAGAATCTCTTCAAGCAGAGAAAATTGGCCGTCAAATCGCGGGTCGATTACGGATCGGTGTTTTTTACCCTGCCGGACCCTATCGCGCTGCAACTCGGTTTTGACACCACGGAAGTCAGTACCCGTGAAATCATCCTGGCCGACGGTTCGCGTAAATCGGTTCCCATGATTGGTCCACTCCGGGTTTATTTTGCCGATCGTTACTGCGACTTGTCCGCCCTGGTCATGGGTGACGAACCTTTATTCGGCGCGGTGCCCATGGAAATGATGGATTTGGTGCTGCATCCGGCCACGCAAACTTTGACCGTCAATCCGGACAGCCCTCATGTTCCGGTGGCATTGGCGAAGTGATGGGAAATATGGACCTGTCCCATATTGGGCCTACAGATTGACATGAGCGCGCCCCAATACGACATCACATGGGATACGGTGAAGGCCGTAGCGAATATCACAAAACATGGTGTGACCTTCTCCGAGGCCGCTACGGTATTGCTCGATCCGCTTGCTCTGACGATCTTCGATGCGGTGCACAGTGAATTTGAAGAAAGGTGGTTTACGCTGGGGGTAACGAGCAGCGGACGAATGCTTGCTGTATCACACACCTTCAAGTTGACGACTCCAAACCGACAGGTGCGCATCATTTCGGCAAGAGAAGCAACACACCGCGAACGTCAGCAATATGAAGACAACCCACGATAGGTGACACGATGAGTCAGGACACCACATATCAAGATGAAGACATGCCCGCTGAAATAGACTTCACCGGCGCGGAGCGCGGCAAGTTCTACCAGACCGGCTCAACATTGAACCTGCCGGTCTATCTTGAAAACCAGGTACAAGCTTGTTTGACAAAACTGGCCAGTTCCAAGGGCATGGAACTCTCCGTGTTGGTAAACGAACTGCTCAGAAAAGACATTGAACTGATAGAGATTGCACGATGATTCTTACTCTCAATGCGCCATACGTTGTGGTGGCGGGTACTACGAGACCGGTTCCTTTGATTCGCTCAGAGTGTATTTCGCCGACCGCTATTGCGACCTCTCCGCCTTGGTCATGGGTGACGAACCTATATTCGGCGCGGTGCCGATGGAAATGATGGATCTGGTTCTGCACCCGGCCACGCAAACGCTTACCGTCAATCCGGACAGTCCTTATGTTCCGGTAGCGTTGGCGAAGTGAGGGGGAATGTTGATTGTTATTAAGATGCTTGAAAGCAAATGAAAACTATTGCCTTGATTTCGTGCGTGAGTAAGAAGTTACCCTATCCGGCCAAAGCGTGTGATCTCTATATCAGCCCGCTTTTCCGATTGAATCTGGCCTATGCTAATAAGCTTTGTGCTGACTCTATATATATCCTATCGGCCAAGTATGGGTTGCTTGATATTGATGCGGTGATAGAACCCTATGATGCTACTTTAAATACGATGCCTGATTCTCAGATTCGAGTTTGGGCGCAGCAGGTTGTAAAACAAATCAAGGATAATGAAGATGTGGCAACGACTCATTTTGTTTTGTTGGCGGGAAATAAATACAGAAAATATTTACTTCCACATCTTTTGTCGTATGAGGTTCCATTGGAAGGGCTGACAATAGGCAAGCAGTTGCAACGTCTTAAGAGATTGGTTTATGAGTGATGCCTGCGGTAGACTGCATGCGCTGTTTGGCAGACTCCCGGTTTTTTCATTTCCATATCAGGAAAAAGATATTCCGATAAATGGTATATATATCTTGTTTGAGGGCGGAGAGCGCGCCCACGACGGGGGGCGGGTAGTGAGAGTGGGAACGCATACCGGAAACAATCAACTGCGATCTAGGCTGAAGCAGCATTTTCTATACGAAAACAAAGACCGTAGTATTTTCCGCAAAAATATTGGGCGCGCACTGCTAAATAAGTCGCGCGACCCATTCTTAGAACAATGGGAGCTCGACCTCACTACGCGCGAAGCAAGAAGAAAATATGAGGCCTCCATAGATATTTCCAAGCAAGCCAGCATAGAGATGCAGGTCACAAGTTATATTCAGGAGAGGTTTAATTTCGTCGTAATTGCTATGGATGGCAAGGAGTCACGGCTTGCTATGGAGGCAAGGATTATTTCTACCATTTCTTTGTGCCAAGAATGCAACCCTTCTGGTGCTTGGCTTGGAAATTGGTCGCCGAAATCAAAAATCAGAGAAAGCGGGTTGTGGCTTGTCAACGAGCTATACGGCATAGCACTATCTGAGTCTGAGTTGCTTGGACTTGAATCGCTTATCAGTTCCGGTGAGGGGAAAATCGGGACATGAAATATTTTATCTATGGTATGGCCACAATGATTTGGATTATTGCCTTGGCTATTTACTTGCTTACGCATTAACCGCTGAACGTAGGCTTGGTATTGGCTGCCAGCGGCGAAACCCCTTACAAAATTACTCCCCTGTGAGGCTGCCATGTATTGGGATGTCAAAACAGTCAGGCCTTTGAATGATTACCGAATTTATGTCGAAATTGAGGATGGCAGGCAAGGCGTTTTTGATATGAAACCTTATCTAGATCATGGCGTTTTTCGCGAACTCCGGGATGTTCATTATTTCAACCAGGTTGGTATATCGTTTGGTGCAGTTACCTGGCCGCATGAACAGGATATTGCCCCGGAGACCTTGCTTGCTGAATTGATTCATATAGAAAGTGTCAATAAAAGCAGTCTTGAATATTTTGGTGAATCGCTATGAGCAACGAATCTGACGACCTGCGCCCTGAATACGACTTTGATTTTTCCAAAGCTGTGCGCGGCAAGTATTACAAACAATATATGGAGAGCAGCAATGTGGTTGTTTTGGAAAGCGATGTCGCTGCCCGTTTTCCCAACGCCGCAGCGGTCAATGCCGCATTGCGTGCCATGCTCCAGTTCGCGGCACAGGCCGCCAATCTGACTTCGGGCTCTTCCGAGACACCCAAAAGCCGCCCTGTTCACACTTCTCACTTGCTACTTAAATGAAACCCACCCTAGTCCTGGTCGGCCGGCCCAATGTCGGCAAATCCACGTTGTTGGAAGGCAATAGGGAAGGCAATAGGGGACAGACCACGATTTTCCTTCATTTGAAAGCCAACCACTGACGCGAGAGACAACCGCCATGCCCATCATTTCCATGTTTTACGGCATCATCATTCGCCTTTTCCTGCTTGATAACAAACACCACAATTTGCCGCATATCCATGCCAAATATGCCGAATTCGAGGCATCCATCGGCATCGAGGATGGCGAGATACTTGCCGGTGATTTGCCACGCAAACAGTTACGCCTGGTGCAAGCATGGATCGAATTGCACAGGGATGAATTGATGGCGGACTGGGAATTGGCGGCTAGTGGCGAAACGCCTTACAAAATTACTCCCCTGTGAGGCCACCATGTATTGGGATGTCAAAACAGTCAGGCCTTTGAATGATTACCGAATTTATGTCGAAATCAAGGATGGCAGGCAAGGCGTTTTTGATATGAAACCTTATCTCGATCATGGCGTTTTTCGCGAACTTCGGGATGTATATTATTTTAATCAGGTCGGTATATTGTTTGGTGCAGTTACCTGGCCGCATGAACAGGACATTGCCCCGGAGACCTTGCTTGCTGAATTGGTTTAGACTGCTAGCGAGCGTAGCCCGGATGGAATGCAATGGAATCCGGGGTTTTTGGCTATCCGCGTCCTGGCTTGTGGTTGCGTGCCATTTTCCCGGATTCCGCTGCGCTGCATCCGGGCTACGGTGTTTCCGCAATACATTACAGTTGAATTTCTCCTCTGTTTTTACTTCTTACTTGTCACCCAAATGAAACCCACCCTAGTCCTGGTCGGCCGGCCCAATGTCGGCAAATCCACGTTGTTCAATCGTCTGACCAAGACGCGCGACGCGCTCGTTCATGATCTTCCCGGCCTCACCCGAGACCGCCATTACGGCCATGGCCGCAGTGGTTCCAAGCCGTTTCTGGTGGTGGATACCGGCGGCTTCGAGCCGGTGGTGGAAACCGGCATCCTCGCTGCGATGGCCAAGCAGACCATGCAGGCGGTGGCGGAGGGCGATGTGGTGGTATTCCTGGTCGATGGCCGCGCCGGCGTCACGCCGCAGGATTTGATCATTTCCGAGAAGTTGCGTCGCAGCGGGCGGCCGGTGTTCCTGGCGGTGAACAAGACCGAGGGCATGAATCGCAGCGTGGTCAGCGCCGAATTCTTTGAACTTGGCCTGGGCGAGCCGGTGGCGATTTCCAGCGCCCACGGCGAGGGCGTGCGCGATCTGGTGGAATTGGCGCTGGAGTCGTTCGAAGTCGAGCCGGAAGAGGGCGCTGACGCAGACCATCCCAAGATCGCCATCATCGGCCGTCCCAACGTCGGCAAGTCCACGCTGGTGAATACCTTCGTCGGCGAGGAGCGCGTGATCGCCTTCGACCAACCCGGCACCACGCGTGATTCCATCTATGTCGACTTCGAGCGTGGCGGCAAGCCCTATACCCTGATCGACACCGCCGGGGTGCGGCGCCGCGGCCGGGTAACCGAGGTCGTCGAAAAGTTCTCCGTGATCAAGACCTTGCAAGCCATCGAGGATGCCAACGTGGTCATCCTGGTGCTCGATGCCCAGCAGGAAATCTCCGATCAGGATGCCCACCTCGCCGGCTTCGTCCTGGAAGCCGGGCGCGCCCTGGTGGTGGCGGTGAACAAGTGGGATGGCATGGAAAACTACGCGCGTGAACAGATCAAGCAGGAACTCACGCGGCGCCTGGAATTCCTTTCCTTCGCCCGCTTCCACTTCATCTCCGCGCTCAAGGGCGACGGTGTCGGCGGCCTTATCAAGTCCGTCGATGAGGCCTACGCGGCGGCCATGGCCAAGCTTCCCACGCCGCGCCTCACCCGTGTTCTGCAAGATGCCGTCACCCAGCAACAGCCCGGTCGTTCCGGCCTGTTCCGTCCCAAGCCCAAGTACGCCCACCAGGGCGGCAGCAATCCGCCGGTCATCATCATCCACGGCAACCACCTGGAAGGCATCACCGACAGCTACAAGCGTTACCTGGAAAACACCTTCCGCACGGTGTTCAACTTGCAAGGCACCCCGCTGCGGGTGGACTTCAAGTCCGGCCACAACCCGTTCGAAGCGCGCAACCCCAATCCCCTCACCCCGCGCCAGATCCGTACCGCCGAGCGCGACGCCCGGCGGCGCAACCAGACCTTCAAGAAATAAGCAGCCGCCGGGCTGCCGGCGCGGCGTCTTATGGGAAATACATCGCAACGTATTGATTGTTAATGATGTATTGGCCAGCATGTAGCGCCGGCTTCCAGCCGGCGTCTTTCAAAACTGCCAGCGGCTGTTACGGTAAAAACGCCGGCTGGAAGCCGGCGCTACATGCTGTGCATCGGCCAGGTTTCTTCGCCACGATTTGCGGCTGCGGGCCGATTCTTCCGCTGACCCGACGGCGGTTATCGCGTTGCGCTCATATCAGGATGGCAATGTCGGGTATATGCTTGTCCCCGGTCTTTCCCTGATATTTCCCTCATGAAATCGCTCCATTTCCTTGCTGTCGCCTTGTTTGCCACGGTTGCCTCGGCCGCTGACTGGACGCCCGAATTGATGCCGCCGGAACAGGGCGTTCGCGCGCCGCTGGCGCCGGTGCAGTTCCTGTTGCCGGCGCTGCCGCCGGAAACGCTGGAGAAGCTGGCGCTGGAGCTGGATAGCTTCGATGTGACGGCTTATGTGAGCAGTACGGACGGGCGCCATGCCGTCTTTACGCCGCCGCAGCCCATCGGCCAGGGCAAGCACGAGTTGCGTCTGGTCGAGTATCTGGCGGGCGGGCAGATGCTGGAGCGGGGACGCTGGACGCTGGAAATTCGTAGCGGCGAGGGTTATCGCGAGGCCAGCCTAAAAGGCAATCTGGTATTCAACCTGACCCGGCGCCTGGCTGCGCACAATCTCGCGGCGGGCACGCCCGGCCCGAATCAGGCCGATGGCGCCGTGAGCCTGCGTGGCGCCCTGGCCGATGGCGACTGGAAGCTGACCGGCGCCGCCGATCTGCTGGGCAACAGCCAGCATGCCCAGTTGCCGCGCCGTGATGGCCCGATCGATCTGGCGACTTTTTTGCTGACGGCGGAAAAAGGCCCGGTGGTGGCCCAGGTCGGCCATCATGCGGTGGGGCCGGACAGCCTGGTGATGCAGGGTTTCAGCCGGCGCGGGGTGTCGGCGGGCGTCAAATCAGCGGATGGCGGCGCCGCGCTGACCGCCTTCGCGCTCAACACCGGCAACGTGATCGGCTTCCAGGAGGGTCTCGGGGTAGGCGATGCGGATAAACGCACTGTGGGTGTCGTGGCCAGCGTGAAGCCGCTGGCCGGGCAAGACCTCAGCATCTGGGGCACCTGGGTCTCCGGGGCCGGCCAGGATCAGACCGGCGCCGGCGGCTCGGGCGTGGCGGGTGACGCCGCGCGGAGCAAGGGCCAGGCGGCGGCGCTGTCCGGTTATGGCGCTTTTCTCGACAAGCGCTTGCAGGTGCGCGCGGAAACGGCGCGCAGCCATTTCGATGCGGATGGGCCGGGCACGGATACCAATGGCGACGGCGTGATTGATAGTGACCTGCCCTATCGCGACGGCAGCAGCCACCTTCTGATGCTCAACTGGAGCCCGTGGGACAAGTTGGAAGCGGCCGGGCGTCCGGCGGCGCTGAGTTTCGGCCTGGAGCGGCGCCATGTGGGCACCTGGTTCCGCAGCCCCGCCGCAGCGGGTGCCGTGCGCGATACCGATCTGTGGAAGGGCGGTCTGCATTTCGACTGGGCCGGGGTGCATGGCGACGCCAGCCTGGCACGCGCCGGCGATAACGTCGACGAGCAGCCCAATGTGGCGCGTTCGCGCTCAATCCTCTCAACTTAAGCCCGCGCTGCATGAAAGGTTGCTGGATTGTGGTAGAATAAGTCATCGTAACACATTGATACCTAAGGATATTTACCATGTCGACCTCAATACCAGACTGTTCTTGTCGGGTTCTTTAGCTAT
>JAUYFG010000184.1 GCA_030690985.1 Pseudomonadota bacterium | reverse complement strand
CACAGGGTCGGCTTCTCCACTTCGTTTACGAGGCTACTCAGGGGTTCACTTGCCTCATTTGCCACTGCGGGCCTGCTCTCTGGGTGTTTGGAAACTTACGACCCCGCGTTACCGCGACGCCGCTTCCTCATGCTACCGGGGCGTACGGACAACTCCCCAGGCGGGACTTCAACCCGCTAGACTTACTGCTGTTACTGCGTACGGCCAGGCTCGCAATAATCGCACGTCACTGATTTCATGTTCGATCTCCGAGGAAGCCGCATATTTGAAGCGGCGGGTTATGCCGCTTCGATGCATTCTATTTGCACCAGTCCTCACCCCACCCACTTCCGCGCATTCCTGAACATTCGCAGCCACGGCCCATCCTCGCGCCATTCGGCCGGTTTCCAGGAATGTTGCACCGCGCGGAATACCCGTTCCGGGTGCGGCATCATGATGGTGAAGCGGCCATCTGGGGTGGTCAGGCCGGTGATGCCTTTGGGCGAGCCGTTCGGGTTGAGCGGGTAGGTTTCGGTCTTGCGGCCGCGGTTGTCGACGTAGCGCAGGCAGACTTCCGCCGCCTTGCGTTGCGCTTTGCCGCCGCTGAACACCGCCCTGCCCTCGCCGTGCGAAACGACGACGGGCATGCGGCTGCCGGCCATGCCGTCGAACAGGATGGACGGGGTTTGCGGCACTTCCACCATGACGAAGCGGGCTTCGAACTGCTCCGACAGGTTGCGTTCGAAGCGCGGCCAGTTTTCCGCGCCGGGGATGATGCCGGACAAACGGCTCATCATCTGGCAGCCGTTGCAGACGCCTAAAGCGAAGCTGTCGGCGCGCTGGAAGAAGGTCTGGAATTCGTCGCTGGCGCGGGCGTTGTGCAGGATCGAAGCCGCCCAGCCGCCGCCGGCGCCGAGTACATCGCCGTAGCTGAAACCGCCGCAGGCGGCGAGGCCTTTGAAGGTTTTGAGTTTGACGCGGCCGGCGAGGATGTCGCTCATGTGGACATCGACCGGGGTGAAGCCGGCACGCGCGAAAGCCGCGGCCATTTCGACCTCGCCGTTGACGCCTTGCTCGCGCAGGATCGCGATCTTGGGCTGGGCGCGTCTTTTCTTGATGTAGGGCGCGGCGACATCTTCATTCAGATCGAAGCTGAGTTGAGCGTGCAGGCCGGGATCCTTCCTGGCGACCAGTCCGTCGAATTCCTCGCGCGCGCATTCCGGGTTGTCGCGCATCGATTGCATGCGGTAGCTGGTTTCGGACCAGGCCTTGAGCAAATCGGCGCGTTTTTCGCTGAATACCGCCACGCCCTCGCGCAGGATGCGCACCCGGTCTTTCTTGTTGGTGGAGCCGATGATGTAGAACTCGTCACGCAAGCCGGCCGCAAAACAGGCGTCCATCACCGCGCCGGTATCGGCCCGACGCACCTGGATCACGGCGCCGAGTTCTTCGTTGAACAGGATGCCGAACAACCGGCTGGTGTAGGGCTCGCTCGGGTCGGGTGCGTCTTCCACGTCTTGCATGATGTCGTCGTGCTGGCGGTGGTAGCGCAACTCGTCGACATCCAGATCGACGCCGCAATGGCCGGCGAAAGCCATCTCGCAAATCGTTGCGAACAGGCCGCCATCGGCGCGGTCGTGGTAGGCGAGCAGCTTGCCTTGCTGGTTCAAACGCTGAATGAGTGCGAAGAACGCTTTCAACTGAGCCGGCACGTCGAGATCGGGGCAGACATCGCCCAGTTCGCCGTAAACCTGGCCGAGGATGCTGCCGCCCAGGCGGTTCTGGCCGCGGCCGAGATCGAGCAGGATCAGGTCGGTTTCTTCATCGTCATGCAGTTGCGGCGTCAGCGTGCGGCTGGCATCCGGGCTGGGCGCGAAGGCGGTGATGATCAGCGACAGCGGCGACACCACGGATTTGCTTTCTTCTCCATCCTGCCAGCCCGTGCGCATGGACATGGAATCCTTGCCGACCGGGATGCTGATGCCCAGCTCCGGGCACAACGCCTTGCCGACGGCGCGCACGGTGTCGAACAGCGCGGCATCTTCGCCGGGATGTCCGGCGGCGGCCATCCAGTTGGCGGAAAGACGGATATCGCCGATCTCGTTGACGGCCGCCGCCGCCAGATTGGTGATCGCTTCGCCGACCGCCATGCGACCGCTTGCTGCCGGGTCGATCAAGGCAATCGGGCTGCGCTCGCCGAGTGCGAACGCCTCGCCCAGCAGTGTGTCGTAGCCCATCGTGGTCACTGCCACGTCGGCCACCGGCATCTGCCAGGGGCCGACGAACTGGTCGCGCGCCGTGTAACCGCCGACGCTGCGGTCGCCGATGGTGATCAGGAAGCTCTTGCTGGCGACGGCGGGATGCCGCAACACGCGATAGGCCGCCTCGTCCAGATCAAGCCCTTCGGCGGTAAACGGCGTCAACGTGGGGGCGACGTGTGCAACCTTGCGCGTCATCTTCGGCGGTTTGCCGAGCAGCACGTCCATTTCCATATCGACCGGCTTGTTCTTGAAATGCCGGTCGGTCACCGTCAACTGACTGTCTTTCGTCGCCTTGCCGACCACGGCGAACGGGCAGCGCTCGCGCTCGCAAAGCGCGCGGAAGAGTTCCAGGCTGGCCGGTGCGATGGCCAGCACATAACGCTCCTGCGCTTCGTTGCACCAGATTTCGCGCGGCGACATGCCCGCTTCCAGGCTGAGCACATCGCGCAATTCGAACTTCGCGCCGAGCCCCGCGCCATGCGCCAGTTCCGGCATGGCGTTGGAAAGACCGCCGGCGCCGACGTCATGCACCGAGAGAATCGGGTTGGCTGCGCCCATCTCCCAGCATCGGTCGATGACTTCTTGCGCGCGGCGCTGGATTTCCGGGTTGCCGCGCTGCACGGAATCGAAGTCCAGCGCTTCCATGTTGGCGCCGACCCCCATGCTGGATGCCGCGCCGCCGCCCAGGCCGATGAGCAGGCCAGGGCCGCCGAGCTGGATCAACAGCGTGCCGGCCTTGAATATCTTCTTGTGGATATGGCGTTCCTGCACATTGCCGACGCCGCCGGCCAGCATGATCGGCTTGTGGTAGCCGCGCACCTGGCCGTCCGGCGTGTGCATCTCGAAGCTGCGGAAATAGCCGGTGAGGTTGGGACGACCGAATTCGTTGTTGAACGCCGCCGAACCGATGGGACCGTCGAGCATGATCTTGAGCGCCGAAACGATGCGGCCGGGTTTGCCGATGGGCTTACCACCCTCCCCGTTTTTGCCGCTCTCCCAAGGCTGTTCGAAACCCGGGATGCGCAGATTGGAGACGGTAAAACCAGCCAGCCCCGCCTTCGGCTTGGAACCCTGACCGACCGCGCCTTCGTCGCGTATCTCGCCGCCGGAACCGGTCGCAGCACCCGCGAATGGCGCGATTGCGGTGGGATGGTTGTGCGTCTCCACTTTCATCAGGATGTGGGTGGGTTCGACGTGAAAGCGGTAGACGTGATCCTGATCGGGATAAAAACGGCCGATGCTGGCGCCTTCGATCACCGAAGCGTTGTCGGAATAGGCCGACAACGTGCCTTGCGGGCGCATCGCGTGAGTGTGGCGAATCATCGAGAACAGCGATTCCGGCTGCTTCTTGCCGTCGATGACCCAATCGGCGTTGAAAATCTTGTGCCGGCAATGCTCGGAGTTGGCCTGCGCGAACATCATCAACTCGACATCGGTCGGGTTGCGCTGCACGCGTTTGAAGTTTTCTGCCAGGTAATCGATTTCATCCGGCGACAGCGCCAGACCCAATTCCGCATTGGCCTTTTCCAGCGCCTTGATTGCAGCCCCGGCGCCGCCCTTGAGCAGATCGACAGTAGCCAGCGGCTGCGGCGCGACATGGCGGAAGAGTTGTTCGGCCATGCGCTCGTCGAGCAACACGCTTTCGGTCATGCGGTCATGCAAAAACGGCAAGGCCGCCTGCACGACAGCGGCCGAAACAGGCTTGCCCTTGTGGCCGAAAAGTTGCCAGGCGACGCCATGCTCGATGCGCTTGATCGCTTGCAGACCGCAGTTCGCAACGATGTCGGTGGCTTTCGACGACCACGGCGAGACAGTGCCCAGACGCGGCGTGACCAGAATCGCATCGGCTACCGGCTGATGTTCCTGTGCATGCAGCAACTCGAACAAGAAGGCGAGGTCATCATCGCCAAGCGCGCCATCCAGCTCGGCAAAATAACGGTACTGCGCCGATACATCGGCAATCCCCAGCGGCGCCAGGTCTTGCAGCAGTTTCTTGATGCGGAATTCGGACAGGGCTGAGGTGGCTGAAGAGGCAAACCCGGCAAACCCGCCGCCGCCCTTCAGAAACAAAACTTGCGAGGTAGACAAAGGCGAGTTACGCAAAGACATGGCGCTTGCCCGAGGGGGGTGGGAAAGCGGGCGATTTTATCCGAAGGGCGGGGCTTTAACCGAAAGGCGAATCGACCGGCGTTCTCATGGCTGCGAGCAACGAAGAGCCCACCCGCCCGCCCGTGAAAGGTTTGATGATGTATCCCATCGCGCCGAGCCCGACCGCCTCGCGCACCGTTGCCATGGTGGAGTCGCCGGAAATCATCACCACGCGGACATCGGGATAGCTCGATCGAATATTTTTCAGGACATCGATCCCCGACATGCCCGGCATGTTCACATCCAGGCAGACGATGTCCGGTCGCACGCGATCGACCACCGTCAAGGCGCTCTGGCCGTCACGCGCCTCACCCGCCACACTGAAGCCCTCATCGCGCAACAGCGCCTTGAGGACTTCGCGCATCAGCGTGTCGTCATCCACCACCACAACACGAGCCAGCTTTTCTTTGGAATTCATCGGGAAACAGAGAGACTGAAGGCCGCGCAATTCTAAGGCACAACCGCAGTCCGCATATTACTTTGGATATATCTTCTCACCGCGTGGATCGGCCGCCGCGCCGGCATCGCTGGATGTCAGCTTGTCGACATAATCCAGCCCACAGAAATGCGCGACCACTTCCGCGGCTTCCGGCGTACCCTGCAAAGCCTGCGTGAACTCATCCGTCAGCGCCTCGCAATCGACAACCTGGCAAGCAGCATCCAGGTCACACGAAAGCAACGGGGCACCGGACAGCGTCGTTGAAGTCTCCATGACAGTCTCCTTTATCTGGTCTGTAATGGCTTTATAGGCCATTGATCATCAATCCGCCCCGTGAACCTATATTCCTCAGAAGCGTAGGTTGGTCAAGGTGAAGCGTGCCCAACGACTACTGGCGAACAGAAAAGTGAACATGCGACTCATAACCCTGGACACCCTGCCTGCCCGCCTTGCGGTGCGGGCTCAAGACAGCCACAAAGGCGATTACGGGTCGGTCGGCGTGCTGGGTGGCGCGCCGGGCATGCTGGGCGCGGCGTTGCTGGCTGGCCGCGCTGCGCTGTATTGCGGCGCCGGGCGGGTTTATATCGGCGCGCTCGATGCGCGCCTGGCGGTTGATCCGGTCTGTCCGGAACTCATGATCGTCGCGGCGGAGGCATTGCCCGCCCTGCCCGGCCCCGCTTGTCTGGTTGTCGGTCCCGGCCTGGGCGTTTCCAGTAGCGCCCGATTCGCACTGGAATCCGCCCTGCGCGTCGATCACGCCTTGCTGCTGGATGCGGATGCGTTGAATTTGCTCGCCCGCGATGGGGCGTTGCTGGCGGCGCTACAAAGACGCACCGCCACCACTATTTTGACGCCTCACCCAGGCGAGGCAGCTCGCTTGCTCGGACTCGACACACACCATATTCAGGCCGATCGGGAGTCGGCTATTCAGCGTTTGACTGCGTTGACTGGCGCAACCGTCGTGCTCAAGGGACATGCGACGCTGGTGCAACAACCAGGCCAGGAAATCTGGTGCAACAGTACCGGCAATCCCGCCATGGCCGCGCCCGGCATGGGCGATGTGTTGACCGGCGTAATTGCTGCGCTGATGGCGCAGGGTTTAACCGCCGAACAGGCCGCCGTGCTTGGCGTCTGGGTGCATGGTCAGGCGGGAGACGACGCCGTGGCGGCGGAATGTAAAAAGAGGCCAAGCCCCCTCGGCCTGACAGCCTCGGAGGTCAGCCTCTTTGCTCGACGAACGCTTGGACGCCTGCAATCAGGCGAGTCAGGCGATAGGAACTAGACGATACGGAACTAGACGATACGGAACTTTGACGCCAGGCCGCCCAGTTCATGCGCCAGCTCGGCAAGGCGCTGTGCAGCGGCTGCGGTTTGTTGCACGCTGGCGCTGCTTTCCTCCGATCCCTGTGCGATACGTTCGACCTTCTGAGCGATGTCACGCGCCGCGACCGATTGCTCGCGCAGCGCCAGATTGATGTCATCCACCGCGCGGGTGGCCCGGTCGGCGCTGTCACGAATGCCAGTCACGGAATCACCGGCGCGGTGCGCCAGATCGACGCCATCGGACACCCGTTTGACACCGGCTTCCATCTCTTGCGCGGCACGTTGCGTGCCTTGCTGAATCTTGCCGATCATGGCGCTGATTTCCTGTGTCGAATTGCCGGTGCGTTCAGCCAGTTTGCGCACCTCATCGGCCACCACCGCGAAACCGCGCCCCTGTTCGCCAGCGCGCGCAGCTTCGATGGCGGCATTGAGTGCGAGCAGATTGGTCTGATCGGCGATGTCCTTGATGACCTGGACGATGCTGGATATTTGATCGGAATAGCCTTCCAGCTCGCGGATGGTGCTGGCAGTGCCATTCACCGCATCCGCAATGCGCCCCATCTCACCAGCCGCTTCATGAATGATGCGGCCGCCTTCCGAC
Organism: Pseudomonadota bacterium; assembly: GCA_030690985.1. Classification (GTDB taxonomy): domain Bacteria; phylum Pseudomonadota; class Gammaproteobacteria; order Burkholderiales; family Thiobacillaceae; genus PFJX01. The sequence goes on along the minus strand of JAUYFG010000184.1, from coordinate 14,685 downwards.
GATTGCGCACTCGATTCCTGCGTCACGTTATGCGCCTCGCGCGCATGTTCGCCCACCTGGTCGATGGAAACGGAGAGTTGCTCGACGGAAGCCGCCATGCTGGATGCGGCTTCGGCCTGCGTTTCAGTCGCTTTCGCTGAATTATTCGAAGAACTGGACAACTCGTTGGCCGAAACATTGAGCGCATCGACGTTACGCCGAACGGCAACAATCAGTGCCAGCAGGTTGTCCCGCATGGCCGACATTTTGCTCAACAGCTCGCCGACCTCATCGCCGCCAGCGGCGGGAAAGCGCCGGGTCAGATCACCGGACGCAATCGCCTGCGCGGCTTCGCCGGCATCATGCAAGCTACGCGAGAGATGCCGAATCGTGGTGTAGGCAAGGCCCAGCACACCGACACTGCCGAACAGGATCAGCGCACCGAATATCCACTGATTGCTGGCAAAACGCGCTTCCGCCGCTTCAAATTCCTTCTTGGCCTCGTTCGCCTGCAACTGCATCAACTTGTCCATCGCATCACCCGCGGCGACACGCTCGTCACGCCCCGCCTTCAGGAAGGCCACCATGACTTCATTCGAGAAATCGGACTTTTTCAGCGCTGCAATCGCCTCCGTGAACTTGCCGACCCAGGCCTTGCGCTTCTCGACGAAATCGGCCGCCAACCCCTTTTCTTCCTCGGTCAGCGTGGTCGCCATGTACTTGGCCCAGAGCGCATCGATTTCGGCCTTGCCCTGCCCAACGGCATCGGTATGTACGCTGAGGGGATGGTCATGAACCTTCAACAGACTCCCGGCCGGATCGTGTTGAAAACCGCTCATGACATGGCCGAAGTTTTCCTGCAGCAGAAAGTTGATACGCGCCAAATCTTTCAGCGGAATCGCACGGTCCTCGTAGACGGATTTAAGCGATACCGCCGACTTGCTCATCCCCTGCCAGCCGACGGCAACGGCGATGAAAAACATCGTGGCAGCCAGTCCGGCCATGAGCCAAAGGCGCTGAGAGATACGTAAATTGTTGAACATTGAGGGTCCCTATGTTGAGGTGTTGGAGGGTTATCGGCCGAAGATCGAGAGACTTTAGGATGTGCAGACGATTTTGACAGGCCCCTGTTTTTTGGCGATACCCAGCCTGCGTCACTACCGGTAGCGGGTGGGTGCGACAACCAGAAAAGGGGCTGTCCATGAATCAGGAGTCCGGCCGCGATCAACTGCCGTTTCCAGGGCCCCCGTGCCAATATGACCTGAGACACCTGCCCCTCGGAAATTAGAGTAGAAGGCAGGCCCAAACCATGTTGAGCAAGACGAAATCCCCTATGCAAGTTGAGCAGGCAGTTGCGCCGGAAGAGGTGTTGGAAGGAGCCCGGAGGGCGACTGGAAACACCTCTTCCGGCGCGCGCCCCGACCCGGAGGTGGTCGCCGTGGCACGGCGGCGCCAATACAGCAGCAGCGAGAAGCGACGCATCCTTGCGCTGGCCGACGGCTGCACGCAGCCGGGCGAGATCGGCGCATTGTTGCGTCGCGAAGGCATTTACTCCTCGCATCTATCCACCTGGCGCAGACAGCGTGACGCTGCGGAACGCGCCGGGCTGGAACCGCAAAAACGCGGTCGCAAAGCCGACCCCCTGTTGGCCGAGGCACGCCACCTCGAGATGCTGACCCGCGAGAACGAGCGCCTGCGCCGGAAACTGGCCCAGGCCGAGCTCATCATCGATGTCCAAAAAAAAGTGGCGACCTTGCTGGGCATGTCGATGGCCCACGCGCCCAGCGACGCCTTCTGATGGAGGCCATCGACGTCCTCGCACCCGAGGTCGGACTGGCCCGTGCCTGCGCCGCCATGCGCCTCCCGCGCAGCAGCGTCTACCGCGAGGATGCCCGCCGACGCCAACTGTTGCCCCCCGCGTCAGTCTCTGCCCCACGGCCCACCCCGCCTCTGGCGCTGGACAAGGTTGAGCGCGGCACCCTGCTCGAAGCCCTCAACAGCGTGCGCTTTGCCAACTGCGCGCCAGCCACCGTCTATGCCACGCTGCTCGACGAGAGCATCTATCTCGGCTCGGTACGCACCATGTACCGCCTGCTCGCCGATGTCGGCCAAACCCGCGAACGGCGTGCCCAGCGGGTCCACCCGGTCTATGCCAAACCCGAGTTGCTGGCCACCGACCCCAACCAGGTCTGGAGTTGGGACATCACCAAACTGAAGGGGCCGTGCAAGTGGACCTGCTTTCACCTGTACGTGATCCTCGACATCTTCAGCCGCTACGTCGTGGGCTGGATGATCGCGCCCCAGGAGAGTGCCGAGTTGGCCGAGACGCTGATCGCCGACACCGTGGCCAAACAGGCCATCGCACCGGGTACGCTGACCCTGCATGCAGACCGGGGCAGCAGCATGCGTTCGAAGCCGGTGGCCGCCCTGCTGGTCGATCTGGAAGTGGCCAAGAGTCACAGCCGACCCTATGTATCCGACGACAATCCGTTCTCCGAAGCACAGTTCAAAACGCTGAAATACCGGCCTGAGTTTCCTGCCCGGTTCGGCTGCATCGAGGATGCGCGGGCGCATTGTCAGCGGTTCTTCGCCTGGTACAACGGCGAGCATCGCCACTCCGGCATCGGCTTCATGACACCCGAAGCGGTCCACTACGGCCAAGCCAAAGCCATGCTGGTGCAACGCGCCGAAACCTTGAACGCCGCCTTCCTGGCCAACCCGAACAGATTCAAAGGCAATGCCCCACAACCACCCATCCTGCCAGTCGCCGCTTGGATCAATCCACCGAAAAAGGAAGTGCTCCCCGGAATCCTCTCTGAACCATCGACACTAAATTAATTCAGCAGGTGTCTCAGATTCATTGACACGTTCCGCTGGATTTTATCGGGGTCACCATCACCAACCTCTCGCCAACGTAGAAGAAGTGAGTGCCCGATTCGATGAAAATGACGCGTGCCGCCACGCGCCGACCCCGTTACATTACCGTTTGAATGTATCCAATCATCGGAGCTCGAAATGCACGTCACCATAGAGGAATCCACCCTGCGAGCGGCTCACATGAGTCCCGGTGAGTTCAAGCAGGAAATCGCGCTACATCTCTATGAGCAAGACCGGATGACACTCGGCCAGGCTGCGGAACTGGCTGAAATGAGCCAGCACCGTTTTCAGCACCTGCTCGCCGCGCGCAGCATTCCGGTGCATTACGGCCTTGAAGAATTCGAATCCGACTTGGCCACGCTCCACAGCGCAGCCCCGGCATGATCGTCGTCGCCGACACATCTCCCATCATCAATCTTGCCGCCATCGGCCAACTCGACCTCCTTCATCGACTCTACGGCACACTCTGGATTCCCGATGCGGTGTATCGGGAAATCGCCGAAACCGGTGCCGGCGAACCCGGCTCTGCCGAAGTTCAAAGCCTTGACTGGATCGAACGTCACTCCGCCCGACGACTCGATCTGGTCACCGCCCTGCGTCTCGAACTCGATCCGGGCGAAGCCGAGGCCATTGCCCTCGCCATAGAAAGCAAATCCGATCTCCTGTTGATCGACGAGCGCCGGGGGCGCCACATTGCTGCCCGCTTCGACCTGAAAATGCTCGGTTTGCTCGGCGTCCTGGTCGAAGCCCGGCGCAAAGAACTGATTCCGTCCGTCTCCCCGTTACTGAACGAGCTGAGCCGGGCAGCGGGTTTTTACATGACCCCGGAACTGATCAACCGGGTCAAGGCCGCGTGCGGGGAAGCCTGAGAGCGGACAGGCAGAGGTAATCGCCCTCCTATGGCCCGCGTTTCTTCTCCACCGCCCACACCGCCGCCTCTACCCGTGAGCGCAGGTTCAACTTGCGCAGCAGGTGTTTGACGTGGACCTTGACGGTGCCGTCGGCGATGTTGAGTTCGCGCGCGATCAGCTTGTTGCTCTTGCCCTGGGCGATCAAATCCAGGATGCGGCTTTCCTGCTCGGTTAGCCCGGCTTGAGCCGGGTCTTTCGGCTTGCCGTCCTCGCGCAGGGAATGGGCGAGCAAACGGGTCAGGCGTTCGGTCAGGATGACCTGGCCGGCGGCGGCGTCCTTGAGCTTGGCGAACAGGTCTTCCGGTTCCATTTCCTTCAGCAGATAGCCGTCGGCGCCCGCCCGCAGCGCGGCGATCAGATCGCTCGCTTCATCGGACACGGTGAGCATGACGACGCGGCTGTCGAGCCCCCAGGACTTGATCACCTTGAGCACTTCGATGCCGTTCATTTCCTTCATGTTGAGGTCGAGCAGGATCATGTCCGGTTGCAGGCTCTGGGCCAGTTCCAGGCCCTCGCGGCCGGATGACGCCTCGCCGACGACTTCGAAATCGCCGGTCATGTTGACCAATTGAAGAATGGCTTTGCGGAACAGGGGATGGTCGTCGATGACCAGCAGGCGTTGCGGGGTGTCGGGCGGGGTGTCGTTTTTCATGCTTCCAATCTCCTGAGCGTCTGCACGCCGTTGCCTGCGATGTTGCCGGGTCGGCGGCTGGCCGGGCGGAAGGTCAGCACGACGCGCGTGCCGCAGTGGCCTTCTCCCGGCCGCGCTTCGTAGCGCACTTCGCCAGCCAGGGTGCGGGCGCGTTCTTCCATGATGGTCATGCCGTAGTGATGTACGTCGGCGCTTTTGACGATGCCTTGACCATCGTCGTCGATCACGGCTTCGACCCGGCCGTCGGCCAGGCAGGACAGATTCACCCAGGCATTGCTGGCGCGGGCATGGTTGATGACGTTCGACAACGCTTCGCGCACCACGTGCAGGACGTGGATTTCCTCGTTCGGGCCGAGCTGACAACCTTCCAGGTGATGCGTCAGCTCGATATTCAGCTCGCCGCGTTCGGCGAACTCGCTGACCGTCTGGGCCAGCGCGGCGCCGAGGTCCTGACCGTCCATCTTCAGACGGAAGGTGGACAACAGTTCGCGCAGTTGCCGGTAGGCGCTGCTCATGCCCGCGCGCAATTCGAGCAGCACTTGCTCCGCCTCGGGACGTTTTTCCGGCGTTTTGAGCAGCATTTGCAAACGGCTGACCTGTATCCGCATGAAGGCCAGCGATTGCGCCAGCGAGTCGTGCAGTTCGCGCGCGATCACCGCGCGTTCTTCCAGCAGCCCGACGCGGCGGTTCTGCTCGATACGCCGTTCCGCGCCGATGGCGACGCCGATGTGGCGCGACAGGGCTTCCAGCAACTGCACCTGCCAGGCTTCGAGTTGGCGGCCTTCCGGGATTTCCAGAATCAGCACGCCGTATTGTTTTTCGGCATCGGCCAGCGGCAAGGTCAGGTGGCGATGAAAATCGCTGGCGATGCTGAAACGGGTCTGGTCGCTGCCGTGGCACCAGAGACATGCGGTTTGCGCGCAAGGGTTGGCGTCGCCCGGTTGCATGGTGTTGGCGACTGCGACCCCGCTGCTGCCGCCGTGCTCGCCCAGGCAGATGATGCCGTGGCCCAGTTCCAGCACCTGTTCGATGTCGCGCAGCAGCGCCAGATACACGGTCTTGCCGGGCGGCGCGCCGTGCAGGCGGGCGATGGAGTGATAAAGCAGTTCCAGCGACTGGTTGCTGCGCGTGAGTTCCGCCGTCTTCTGGCGCACGCGCGCTTCCAGATCCTGATACAGCTTGGACAGGTCTTCCGCCATCAGATTGAAGGCGCGGCCGAGCTGGCCGAGTTCGTCCTCGCCGGTATAGGTGGTGCGCGCCGAAAGATCGCCCTGGCCGACGCTGCTGGACAACGCCAGCAAACGCTTCAGCGGTTGCAACAGATGGGCATGAATCAGCCAGATGGTGAGCAGCACGACCAGCACGGTGAGCACGAGCGCCACGCCCAGCACCAGGCGCATGACCCGGATCTTGGCTTCGGTGGTCTCCTCCATCTGCTTGACCAGGTCATTGATCTGATCGACGAAGAGGGACATGTCGGCCAGCAGGGCGACACGTTCGACATCGCTCAGTTGCGGTGCGCGGCCATCGGCGACGACCAGAAAGCGCGGGCGGATGCGTTGCTGCCAGGTTTGCAGCATGTGCTGGTAAGTCATGGTCAGCACGCTCGTAGTTAGCCCGTTATGGCCCGCGCGCGGCAGCATGGCGCGGATGGCTTCGCTTTCCAGCGTGGCGTCGAAACTGCGGATCGCTTCGGCCATGCGCTGCGGGCCGTCCTGAACAGACGACAGCGGCATGGCCAGGTAGAGGCTGGCCATGCGCCAGCTCTGCATGCGCAAGCTGCCGGCGCGGTTGATCGCCTCGCCGCTGCCCTGGGTCGATTCCGCCACCAGACCGGAAACCGACATCCCCAACACCGCCAGCAACGCGATGGCCGCGACCGCGCCGCCCATGCGCAGCAACAGGGAACGCTGGAGGGTTTTCCAGGCGGGCAGGTTGATGAAACGTTTACGGGTCATTTACGAGTCAATTTTTACGCAAAAGAGTTTTCCTGATTAGCAAGCTGCCTCAGCCAGCATGGAAATCGGGCGGCAAACCCTCGCCGCGAGAAGGATAGTCGGCAAAGGATTGCCGACCTACGAGAGCGGCAGCCGTAATCGTAGGGCGGCAATCCCTTGCCGCCTCCACACTCAAACTGCCTTTTTGGCTGGCGGCGCTTAGCTGAGGCAGCTTGCCAATCAGGAGAGTTTTTGTAAGCTGCTTCCATACAAAAGGGTTGAAATTTTCAAGAAAAGAGACGGCTACCTCTTTTTAGCCCCACCCCGACCTTGATGAAATACCCACTAAGCGCCGGAGCGGCGGCGCCATTCTACGGACACAAAAATAATCATATAAATAACAATAAGTTAACAAAATACCCCTCTACCCATTTGTAGGTATATCCGGCGTTCTTCACGCTTCTACCCCCTCTTTCAATGCAGTTTTTTGACGCGGAAACTGCGCCCATCCATTTCGGATATGGCGGTTTCTTGATCTAGTGGGGGACGCAATGACACCTCGTTCGCAACAACAACTTTCCGTGCTGGTGATGAGCACGCTGGCCTTCACGGTGTGTTTCGCCGTGTGGATGATGTTCGCGGTCATCGGCATCCCGATCAAAGCCCAGCTCGGTCTCAACGAAACCCAGTTCGGCATCCTGATCGCCACACCGGTGCTCACCGGTTCGCTGATTCGCCTGCCGCTCGGCATGTGGACCGACAAGTTCGGTGGCCGCATCGTGTTCTTCCTCCTGATGCTGTCCACCGTCGGGCCGATCTGGCTGATGGAATTCGCCACCGAGTTCTGGCATTTCCTGACCATCGGCCTGTTCGTCGGCCTGGCTGGCGGCTCCTTCTCGGTCGGTATCGCCTACTGCGCGCGCTGGTACGAGAAGGAACGCCAAGGCATGGCGATGGGCGTGTTCGGCGCCGGCAACTCGGGCGCGGCGGTGACCAAACTGGTGGCGCCGACCATCGTCATCGCCTACGGCTGGACCATGGTGCCGCAGGTCTACGCGGCGGCGATGCTGGTCACCGCCATCCTGTTCTGGTTCTTCACCTACGACGACCCGGCGCACAAGGTGCCCGCCCACATCACCGTGCGCGAGCAACTCCAGGCATTGAAAGACCCGGTCGTGTGGAAGTACTGCCAGTACTACTCCATCGTGTTCGGCGGCTATGTCGGCCTGGCCTTGTGGATGACCAAGTACTACGTCACCGAATACGGCTTCGACCTGAAAACAGCGGCGCTGCTGGCGGCGGCCTTCTCGCTGCCGGGCGGCGTGCTGCGCGCGGTGGGCGGCTGGATGTCGGACAAATGGGGCGCGCATCGGGTGACCTGGTGGGTGCTGTGGGTGTCGTGGATCTGTCTGTTCATCATGTCTTACCCAGATTCCGAATTCACCGTGAAGACCGTGACCGGCCCGCAGACCTATCACATCCATCTCGGCCCGGAAATCTTCACCGCGCTGCTGTTCACCGTCGGCGTCGCCTTCGCCTTCGGCAAGGCCAGCGTGTTCAAGTACATCTCCGACGAGTACCCGCACAACATCGGCGTCATCTCCGGCATCGTCGGCCTGGTCGGCGGCCTCGGCGGCTTCCTGCTGCCGATCATGTTCGGCGCTCTGGTCGATCTCACCGGCATCCGCTCCTCGGCTTTCATGCTGATGTACGGCGTGGTCTGGGTGTCGCTGATCTGGATGTACACCACCGAGGTTCGCAAGCTGGACCTGATCAAGAAGCCCGCCCTCGCGGCGGACGCCATGGAATGACCCGCGCCATGCCGCTCACGCAACCAACCCTTGGTGCGCACGGCGCACCCTACCCAAGCACCGATACCCTCGTCCTTGGTGCGCACGGCGCACCCTACCCAAGCACCGATACCCTCGTAGGGTGCGCCGCGCGCACCGTTCAACCCAACCCACGGAGCCAACCATGAGCACAAATATCAAGGAATGGGACGTCGAAGACCCGAAGTTCTGGAATTCGACCGGCAAGTCCATCGCCTATCGCAACCTGTGGATCTCGGTACCCAGCCTGCTGCTCGGCTTCGCCGTCTGGTTGATGTGGGGCATCATCACCGTGCAGATGTCCAACCTGGGCTTCCCGTTCAGCAAGGATGAGCTGTTCACCCTGACCGCCATTTCCGGCCTGGCCGGGGCGACCTTGCGGATTCCGTCGTCCTTCTTCATCCGCATCGCCGGCGGCCGCAACACCATCTTCCTGACCACTGCGCTGTTGATGATTCCCGCCTTCGGCACCGGCATCGCCTTGCAGGACAAGGAAACGCCGCTGATCGTGTTCCAGTTGCTGGCGCTGTTGTCCGGCATCGGCGGCGGCAACTTCGCCTGCTCCATGTCCAACATCAGCACCTTCTTCCCGAAGCGCTTGCAAGGCACCGCGCTGGGGTTGAACGCCGGCCTGGGCAACTTCGGCGTCACCACCATGCAGATATTGATTCCGCTGGTGATGACCGCCGGCCTGTTCGGCGCCATCTTTGGCAACCTCGCGGGCGGCTCGATGGAACTGGTCAAGGCCAGCGGCTGGATCCTCGGCAAGATTCCCGCCGGCACCCAGACCTTCATCCAGAACGCCGGCTTCGTCTGGCTGCTGGCGCTGATTCCGCTCGCCGTCCTCGGCTGGTTCGGCATGAACAACCTGCTGCCGATCACCCCCGGCCTGGGCGGTTCCGGGGTTGCCACACTCTCCGCCATGATCAAGGTGTTGTGGCTGTATGGCCTCGCCTTCCTCACCGCCGGCGTCGGCCTCTATCTCTACCTGCCCGCGCCCACCGGCCTCGGGCTGCTGAACATGTGGGTGGCGCTGCCGCTGATCATGGTGAGCACGCTGCTGATCATGAAGCTGGCGGCGTTCGGCGAGATGAAAGGCAACATCGCCAAGCAGTTCGCCATTTTCAGCAACAAGCACACCTGGTCGATGACCGTGCTCTACCTGCTGACCTTCGGCTCCTTCATCGGCTTCTCGATGGCGCTGCCGCTGTCGATCACGGTGATTTTCGGCGACACCCATACGCTCAATGCCGCCACCGGGATGTGGGAACACATGAAGAACCCCAACGGCCCCTCGGCACTGACCTACGCCTGGATCGGCCCCTTCGTCGGCGCATTGATCCGTCCGGTCGGCGGTTGGATTTCCGACAAGGTGGGCGGTTCCATCGTCACCCAGATCATCTCGGTGGTCATGGTCGCGGCCTCCGCCTACGCCGGCTATCTGATGATGCAGGCCTACCACTCCGCCACGCCGGAAATCTACTTCAACGAATTCCTGTGGACCTTCGTCGCGCTGTTCGCCGCCACCGGCATCGGTAACGGCTCCACCTTCCGCACCGTCGGCGTCATCTTCGACCGCGTCCAGGCTGGCCCGGTGCTGGGCTGGACCTCGGCAGTCGCCGCCTACGGCTCGTTCATCGCCCCGGTGGTGATCGGCGGCCAGATCAAGGCCGGCTCGCCGGAAAACGCGATGTACGGCTTCGCCATCTTCTACACCCTGTGCCTGGTGCTGAACTGGTGGTTCTACCTGCGCAAGAGCAGCGAAATCCGGAATCCGTAATGAATCGTAGGGTGCGCCACGCGCACCTTTCATTTCACCACCTTCCCCACCCGGTGCGCACGGCGCACCCTACAGGAGAAAAAACATGAGTCACTTTCTCGACCGACTGACCTACTTCACCCACCCGCGCGAGCCGTTTTCCGGCGACCACGGCACGATGACCATCGAAGACCGCAAGTGGGAAGATGCCTACCGCAACCGCTGGCGTCACGACAAGGTGGTGCGCTCCACCCACGGCGTCAACTGCACCGGCGGCTGTAGCTGGAAGATTTTCGTCAAGAACGGCCTGGTGTCGTTCGAGATGCAGCAGACCGACTACCCGCGCACTCGCGACGATCTGCCCAACCACGAACCGCGCGGCTGCCAGCGCGGCGCGTCGTTCTCCTGGTATCTCTACAGCCCGCACCGCATCAAATACCCGATGATTCGCGGCCGCCTGCTCGACCTCTACCGTGCCGAAAAGAAATCCGGCAAAGACCCGGTCGAAGCCTGGGCCGCCATCCAGGCCGACAACGCCAAGCGCGACAAATACATCAAGGTGCGCGGTCTCGGCGGCTTCGTGCGCACTACGTGGGACGAGGTGCTGGAAATCACCGCCGCTGCCAACATCTACACCATCGACAAGTGGGGCCCGGACCGCATCTACGGCTTCTCGCCGATCCCGGCCATGTCGATGATTTCCTATGCCGCCGGTTCGCGTTACCTCAGTCTGATCGGCGCCGCCTGCGGCTCCTTCTACGACTGGTATTGCGACCTGCCCGCCGCCAGCCCGCAGACCTGGGGCGAGCAGACCGACGTGCCGGAAGCGGCCGACTGGTACAACTCGACCTACCTGATCATCACCGGCGCCAACCTGCCGATGACGCGCACGCCGGATGCGCACTTCGCCATCGAGACCCGCTACAAGGGCACCAAGATCGTGTCGATGGCGCCGGACTACGCCGAATACGTCAAGTTCGCCGATCTCTGGATGCCGGTAAAACAAGGCACCGACTCCGCCGCTTTCCTGGCCATGGGCCACGTCGCGCTGAAAGAGTTCTTCATCGACAAGCAGACGCCCTACTTCCAGGAATACACCCGCAAGTACACCGACCTGCCGATGCAGGTGATCTTGCGCGAGCATGAAGATGCCTATGTCAGCGACCGCAACCTGCGCGCCTCCGACTTCAACAACAACCTGGGTGAGGCCAACCATCCGGAATGGAAGACCATCGTCTGGGATGAGCTTTCCGGCGCTTTCGTGGTACCCAACGGCTCGGTCGGTTTCCGCTGGGCCGAGGGTGAAAACAACGTAGGCAAGTGGAACCTGCTGGAGAAGCAGTCAGACGGTTCCGACATGTGCGCCGAACTCACCTGCCAGAACAAGGCCGGCACCGAGATCGTCTCGGTCGGTTTCCCCCACTTCACGCAAGACGAGCCTGACCTGCTGTATCGCAACGTGCCGGTGCGCAAGGTCAAGCTGGCCGATGGCAACGAGGCCTTTGTCACCTCCGTATTCGACTTGCAGATTGCCCAGTACGGCATCGACCGCGGTCTCGGCGGCGGCAATGTGGCCCGGGGTGGCGTCAATTCCTATGACGATGCCGAGTGCGCCTACACCCCGGCCTGGGCCGAGAAGGTCACCGGCGTCAAACGCGCCGACCTGATCCGCACCGGCCGCGAATTCGCCGACAACGCCGCCAAGACCAAGGGCAAGTCGATGGTGATCATGGGTGCGGCGATCAACCACTGGTATCACAACGACCTGAGCTACCGCTCGATCATGAACTTGCTGCACCTGTGCGGCTGCGTCGGCCAGAGCGGCGGCGGCTGGGCGCACTACGTCGGCCAGGAAAAACTGCGCCCGCAAGCCGGCTGGGCGCCGATCGCCTTCGGTCTCGACTGGCATCGTCCGCCGCGTCACATGAACTCCACCTCCTACTGGTATTTCCACACCGACCAGTGGCGCTACGAGGCGGTCAAGGCCGACGACCTGCTCTCCCCCGCCGGCAAGAACCGCAACAAGGGTTACAGCCTGGCCGATTACAACGTGGTTTCCACCCGCCTCGGCTGGCTGCCTTCCGCGCCGCATTTCAACCGCAATCCGCTCGATCTGGTCGCCGAAGCCGAGAAGGCCGGCGCGACCGATGAAGCCGGCGTCGCCAAGCATGTGGTGGAACAGCTCAAGTCCGGCGCGCTGGACGTCGCCTTCGCCGACCCGGACAACCCGGTCAACTGGCCGCGCAACCTGATCGTCTGGCGCGCCAACCTGATCGGCACTTCCGCCAAGGGTCACGAGTACTTCCTCAAGCACCTGCTCGGCGCGCAGAACGGCGTCCTGCATGAAGGCGGCGATGGCCGCGACAACAAGGAAGTGAAGTGGCACGAGAACGGTCCGGTCGGCAAGCTGGACCTGATGGTGGACATCAACTTCCGCCTCAACTCTACCGGCGCTTACTCCGACATCATCCTGCCCACCGCGACCTGGTACGAGAAGAACGACCTCAACACCACCGACATGCACCCGTTCATCCACCCGCTGGGTGAAGCGGTGAGCCCGGGCTGGGAATCGAAGTCCGACTGGCAGATCTTCAAGGCGCTGGCGAAGAAATTCTCCAGCCTGGCCGGCAAGCATCTGGGCGTCAGGCGCGATCTGGTCGCCCTGCCGATGCAGCACGATTCCGCCTTCGAAATGGCGCAACCGCTGGGCCAGGTGAAGGACTGGAAGCGCGGCGAATGCGAGCCGATTCCGGGCAAGACCATGCCCTTGTTGAAGCTGGTGGAGCGCGACTACGCCAGCACCTACAACAAGTACATCGGCCTCGGTCCGTTGATGGTCAAGCTGGGCAACAACATCAAGGGCATCGACTGGAATACCGAGCAGGAATACAAGGAGCTCGCCAGTCTCAACCGTACCGTGACCGAGCCCGGCGTGTCCTTCGGCATGCCGAGCCTGGAAGAAGACATCGCGGTGTGCGATTCGGTGATGCGGATGGCGCCGGAAACCAACGGCGAAGTGGCGCACAAGTCGTGGTCGGCGCTGTCGAAGAAAACCGGCATCGACCATCACCACCTGTACGCCGGCCGCCAGGAAGACAAGATCACCTTCCGCGACATCCAGGCGCAGCCGCGCAAGATCATCACGGCGCCGACCTGGTCCGGCATCGAGTCGGAGCACGTCTCCTACACCGCCGGCTACACCAACATCCACGAGCACATCCCGTTCCGCACGCTGACCGGCCGCGCCCACTTCTATCAGGATCACGAGTGGTTCCTCGACTTCGGCGAAGGTTTCTGCGCCTTCCGGCCGCCGCAGGACATGGGCGCGCACAAGAAGGTGCCGGCCAGCGTGCTGAAGAAACCGCACCTGACGCTGTCCTGGATCACGCCGCATTCCAAGTGGGGCATCCACTCCACCTATCAGGACAACCTGCGCATGCTCAGCCTGTTCCGCGGCGGTCCTTACGTGTGGATTTCCGAGGACGACGCCAAGTCGGTCGGCATCGCCGACAACGACTGGGTCGAGGCGATCAACGCCAACGGCGCCACCATGGCCAGAGCAGTGGTCAGCCAGCGCGTTCCCAGGGGCATGGCGATGATGTACCACGCCCAGGAAAAGAACATAAACGTGCCTGGCAGCCCCTCCACCGGCAAGCGCGGCGGCATCCTCAACTCGGTCACGCGGGTCATCGTCAAACCGACCAACATGGTCGGCGGCTATGTCCAGCTCGCCTACGGCTTCAACTACTACGGCACGGTCGGCTGTCAGCGTGACGAAGTGGTGGTGCTGCACAAGGTCGAGGATCAGAACATCGACTGGCTGGAGCGGGCGCTGACGCCGGAACGGGAAGCGCAGCGCAACCCGCCGGGCGTGGGGCCGAAATGATGAATTCCGCCCTCTCCCGCAAGCGGGAGAGGGCCGGGGTGAGGGAAGGTTTAAAAGCCCCTCTCCCCCAGCCCCTCCCCCGCTCGCGGGGGAGGGGAGCAAAGGGTTTAACCGCCGAGGTTTCAACGGTTACGGGTCTCATGGCTGGGTACTGCTTCCCGAGGGCCTCGGTGGTTAACAAATTTTGTAGGGTGCGCCATGCGCACCACTTGAAATGGTGCGCATGGCGCACCCTACAAGGAGAGTGAAATGAAAGTCAGAGCGCAATTCGCCTTCGTCTTCAACCTGGACAAATGCATCGGCTGCCACACCTGTTCGGTGACCTGCAAGAACGTCTGGACCAACCGCAAGGGCGTCGAGTACGCCTGGTTCAACAACGTCGAATCGAAACCCGGCATCGGTTACCCCAAGCAATGGGAAAACCAGGAAATCTGGCGCGGCGGCTGGGAATTGAAGAACGGCAAGCTGCAACTGAAATCCGGCTCCAAGCTGGACCGGCTGCTCAATATCTTCGCCAACCCGGACATGCCGGAGATCGACGATTACTACGAGCCGTTCACCTTCGATTACGCCCATCTGCAGAACGCGCCGCTGTCCGAAGCTGCGCCCACCGCGCGGCCGGTATCGCAGATCACCGGCGATCGGATGGAGAAGATCACCTGGGGTCCGAACTGGGAAGACGACCTCGCCGGCGAGTTCGAGAAGCGCTCCAAAGACAGCAACATGCATAACCTGGAGAAGGAGATCTACAAGCAGTTCGAGAACACCTTCCACATGTATCTGCCGCGCATCTGCAACCACTGCATCAACCCGGCCTGCGTCGCGTCCTGCCCGTCCGGCTCGATGTACAAGCGC
>JAUYFG010000181.1 GCA_030690985.1 Pseudomonadota bacterium | reverse complement strand
TTGCACCCGCAAGGGGCACGCCGGATTCGTAAGCCGCTGAAGCGGCAACGACTCCGCAGCACCCGCAAGGGGCACGCCGGATTCGTAAGCCGCTGAAGCGGCAACGACTCCGCTGCCTGGAGGATACGCTGCGCGTCCACGGCAAGCCGGAAATCTTCAACAGCGACCAAGGCGCGCAGTTCACCAGCGAGGCCTTCACCGGCGTGCTGAAACGGGAAGGCGTTGTCATCAGCATGGATGGCCGCGGGCGCGCGTTCGACAACATCGCAGTCGAGGCTCTGGCGCAGCGTCAAGCATGAGGACGTGTATCTGAAGGGCTATGCCACGATGGGCGAATTGACGGTCGGCCTGGCCGAGTACTTCGCCTTCTACAACGGCGAACGCCCGCACCAGTCGCTGGGTCAGAAGACGCCCGAAGTCGTGTATCGAACCGCAGTGGGTGGCGGGGCGATGATCCTGGATAAATTCGGCGGCGCGGTGGCGGAATCCCCTGATCCGATACGCTCCTCAGGGGATTCCTCCACCGCAGAAGCAAAGCCAGAAGCAGCGGCCACAGCCAAGTCAAAAGCAAAACCGGGGCAGCGCCGTCCAGCTGCTAGTCAAGTCGAATGCGCAGCTTAAATCAGGTGGCTTTTTGTCTTGACGCGGGGGTCCACTTCAGTTTTGTGTTTGTTGACACGCTGCCAGATAATCAACGTCAGAAATTCATACCCTCCGCGCTAGATCCCAGCAACAAATAAAGCGGGTATGAAATTGAACTTAGTAACATTAGTTACTTGAATATCAATAGGATACGTTTCTTATGCTGCTGATGATCGACAACTACGACTCCTTCACCTACAACCTCGTGCAGTACTTCGGGGAGCTGGGTGAAGACGTCCGCGTACACCGCAACGACGAAATCGACCTTGCCGCCATCGAGGCGATGCGGCCCGACCGCATCGTCGTCTCCCCCGGCCCCTGCACACCCAATGAAGCAGGCGTTTCCGTGCCGGTGATCAACACCTTCGCCGGGCGCATTCCCATCCTCGGCGTCTGTCTCGGCCATCAAAGTATCGGCCAGGCTTTCGGCGGCAGGATCGTGCATGCCAAGCAACTCATGCACGGCAAGACCTCGCCCATCCACCATGCCGACAAGGGCGTGTTTCGTGGCCTGCCCACCCCCTTCACCGGCACCCGCTACCACTCCCTGGTGATCGAGCGGGAAAGCCTCCCCGACTGTCTGGAAATTACCGCCTGGACCGAGGACGGCGAAATCATGGGGGTGCGCCACAAGACCCTGGCCGTGGAGGGCGTGCAGTTCCACCCGGAATCCATCCTCACCGAACATGGCCATGCGCTGCTGAAAAACTTCCTGCTGGTGAACCGCTGATGAACTACCCCGCCCTGCTCAACCGGCTCGTCGCCCGCCAGAACCTGGCGCGTGAGGACATGCTCGACCTGATGCGCGCCATCATGACCGGCGAACTGACCGCCGCGCAGATCGCCGGCGCCATCGTCGCCCTGCGTTGCAAGGGCGAAACCGTCACCGAACTGGCGGCCGCCGCCAGCGTCATGCGCGAACTCTCCACCAAGGTGCCGCTGGCCGATGTCGAACATCTGGTCGACACCTGCGGCACCGGCGGTGACGGCGCCCACACCTTCAACATTTCCACCGCTGCCGCCTTCGCCGCCGCTGCGGCCGGCGCCCGGGTCGCCAAACATGGCGGCCGTGCAGTTTCTTCATCTTCAGGCAGTGCCGATGTACTGGAGGCCCTCGGCGTCAACGTCAACCTGCCCCCGGAAAAGGTGGCCCAGGCGGTGCGCGAAATCGGCGTCGGCTTCATGTTCGCGCCCAACCACCACAGCGCCATGAAGCACGCCGCCCCGGTGCGGCGCGAACTTGGTGTGCGCACCCTGTTCAACCTGTTGGGCCCCTTGACCAACCCGGCCGGCGCCCCGCATCAGGTGATGGGGGTGTTCGCGCGCGACCTCACCCGTCTGCTGGCCGAGGTACTACGTGAACTCGGCAGCCGCCATGTGCTGGTGGTGCATGCCGCCGACGGCCTCGATGAAATTTCCCTGGCTGGAGAAACCTGGATCGCGGAATTGCGCCACGGCGAAATCCACGAATACACGGTCACGCCGGAACAATTCGGCCTCAGCCGCTGTGACACAAGTTACTTCAGTGTTGAGAAGGCCGCAGCCAAGGATCGCCTGCTCCTCGCCCTCTCGGGCACCGCCTGCCCGGAACAGGACATCGTCGCCCTCAACGCCGGCGCCGCCCTGCTCGCCGCCGACTGCGCGGAGAGCCTGGCCGAAGGAGTCAAGCTGGCGCGCGCAGCGCTGGCCAGCGGCGCCGCGCGGGAGCGGCTGGAAGCGCTGATCGCCTTCGCGTAAGGGCGGTCAGACCGCCGCGCGCAGTTCCTGGCGGGCGGCGGCGATCACCCGCCAGGCGGAACGCAGCAGCAACGCCACCAGCGCCGCCGCCACCGCGAGATCAGGCCAGCCGGAACCGGTCAGCCAGACCGCGCCGGCGGCGATGAAAACCGACAGGTTGGCGGCGATGTCGTTGCGTGAACATTCCCAGACCGAGCTCATGTTCACGTCCTCATGGCGATGCCGCCAGAGCAGGAACAGACAGGCGCCGTTGGCGACGAGGCCGAGCAGGCTGAATACGCCCATCACCTCGAACAGCGGCGTCTCGGGCACGTAAAGCCGATGGACGATCTGCCCAGCCACCACACACGCGCCGAGGAATATCAGCACGCCCTTGAACAGCGCCACCCTGGCTTTTGCCCGCGCGCCCCGGGAAACCACATACAGGCTGAGTCCGTAGGTGAACGCATCGCCAAGATTGTCGAGACTGTCGGACAGCAGCGCGGCCGACCGCCCGTACAGCGCGGCGGTGTTATCTCGCGCCCCTATGGAGCCATTTGAATCGCGGCTTAATGGAGCCACTGAAATCGCGGGCTAATGGAGCCACCCGAATCGCGGCTTAATGGAGCCAGGTAGAAGGCAGGTTTAGCAGGTTTCGGACTTCTGATTGC
>JAUYFG010000163.1 GCA_030690985.1 Pseudomonadota bacterium | reverse complement strand
CGGGGAAGGGGGCGCTCGCCATCCCCTTCTTATACCGTTCAGCATGGCGCTTGTCCAGCAACCTCGCTTAACCCGTTGTGTCACTTATGGATTTGGGATGGGGCAAATTAGCCCTGCCGCGTAGCCCTACGGCCCTTCAAGCGGGCGCCGCTTTCCGGTAGGGTTACCGGGAAACCGGATTATCCTGGCGGCCTGTCGGACTTTGGAATCGTCGGCTGCAAATCGACCGCAGCGGTCCATTTTTTACCGGATTTTTGCCCCATAGCTGGGCTATGCGGCGGCAAATCCGGCAAAAACTGGCCTCGCTGGGGCCGCTTTTCGCTATCGACGACCAAAGTCCGACAGGCTGCTAGAAACGGCAGTTGACTGCGTCTTGGTCACCGGGGTGCCGCATGGTTACAGGTACCTGAGGCCATAAGGACGCTCACCGCTTGGGTGAATCCGCGTGGCGACCGTAGGAGCGGGCTTGCCCGCGAGTGGCGGCGGCTATCGCGGGCAAGCCCGCTCCTACGGCGCGGCTAACTGCGGTTTTTAGGATTATTTCTTTAATGGCCATCGCGGGCGTGGCAGTTCGGCCCGCAGCCTCCTACTCAAGGACTTTCCATGCGCATCCTGTTCGCCACGTCCGAAGCCAGACCATTGATCAAGACCGGCGGGCTGGCCGATGTTTCCGGCGCACTCCCCGTCGCCTTGCGCGCGATCAGTCTCGACTGCCGCCTATTGCTTCCTGGTTACCCGGCCGTGCTGGCCGGCGTCAAGGACGCCAAGCCCGTGTGCATGCTGAACGGGCTGCCGGGCGGCACGGTGGCCACCCTGCTGGAAGCCACCATGCCCGACAGCGAGGTGCCCCTCTACATCCTCGATGCCCCGGAGTTGTTTCAACGCGCGGGCGGCCCCTATCAGGACGTGGCGGGCCACGATCACCTGGATAACGTCCTGCGGTTTGCCGTGTTTTCCAAGGCCGCCGCCCTCCTTGCCTCCAGCGAGTTTTCCAAAAATTCGCCGTTAGCCTGGCACCCGGAAATTCTCCATTGCAACGACTGGCAAACCGGCCTGGCCCCGGCTTACTTGCGCCTTGCCGGGGAAACGACGCCGAGCATCATGACCGTGCACAATCTGGCCTATCAGGGCATCTTCCCGCCCGCTGACCTGATCACGGTGGGGCTGCCGGCGGAAAGTTTCGCGGTCGAAGGCGTCGAGTATTACGGCAATCTTTCCTTCCTCAAGGCCGGCCTCTATTACGCCAACCGCCTCACCACGGTCTCGCCGACCTATGCCGAGGAAATCCGCCAGCCCGCGCTGGGCATGGGCATGCAGGGGCTGCTGAGCTCGCGCGGCGATGACCTCGTCGGCATCCTCAACGGCATCGACAGCGGCGAATGGAATCCCTCATCCGATCACCACCTGCCGTGCAAGTTTTCCTCGCGCGCGCTCACCGGCAAGAAGCACTGCAAACTCAAACTGCAACAGGATCTCAACCTGGAACCCGGCCACGACACCCCGCTGTTCGGGATCATCGCCCGCCTGGCGCAGCAGAAAGGCCTCGACCTGATCCTTGCGGTGGCCGATGGCATCCTCCACCGGGGTGGCCAGATCGCCCTGCTGGGTACCGGCGAGAAAGCCCTGGAAGCGGCTTTCCGCGATCTCGGCGCACAGCATCCAGGCCGGGTCGCGGCAGTGATCGGCTATGACGAAGGGCTGTCGCACCGCATCGAGGCCGGCTCCGACATTTTCCTGATGCCGTCCCGCTTCGAGCCCTGCGGCCTCAACCAGCTCTACAGCTTGCGCTACGGCACGGTGCCCATCGTCCACGCCACCGGCGGCCTGCAAGACACCGTGGAAGACGGCGTCACCGGCTTCGTCTTCCACGAACCCACTCCGCATGCGCTCTGGCTGGCTATCGACCGTGCCTTGCACACTTACGCCGACCCGAAGGCGTGGCAACGCATGATG
>JAUYFG010000160.1 GCA_030690985.1 Pseudomonadota bacterium | reverse complement strand
CGCCACCCCCGGCATTGCCGCCAAAGCGCGCGCGGCGAGCGTGTACAAGGAACAGCGCTTTTCGGACCACGCGCCGCTGACTGTCGATTACGACGCTTTACTGTAGCGACGTAGGTTGGGCAAAGCGAAGCGTGCCCAACGAACCGCCGCGATGTTGGGCACGCTACGCTTTGCCCAACCTACAGCGCCCTGCCGCGAAATCACGAGCCACTACATCTAGTGGTTGTCTGTGACAACCGGATAAGCACGCAAGGAACAGCGCTTTTCGGACCACGCGCCGCTGACTGTCGATTACGACGCTTTACTGTAGCGCCGGCATCCAGCCGGCTGTTTTGTCGATTGGATTGCCGGCAAGGATGCCGGCGCTACACCGGAGCTTCAGTTGCCCTCGTCTTTAGCCGCCACTCACCGTCTCGTCGCCGTCCTTTTCCTCGGTTTCGCCTCCGGCTTGCCGCTCGCCCTCACCGGGCAGGCCATGCAGGCGTGGTTGAGCGTCGATGGCGTGGACATCGCCACCATCGGCTTTCTCGGCCTGGTGGGCGTGCCCTACACCTTCAAGTTTCTCTGGGCGCCGCTGATGGACCGCTTCGAGCCGCCATTCCTGGGGCGGCGGCGCGGCTGGCTGGTGTTGACGCAACTGGGGCTGGCGGCGGTGTTGTGGTGGATGGCGTCGATTTCACCGGCACAGACGCCGCTGCTGTTCGCCGCCGCCGCCGTGGCGCTGGCGTTCTTTTCCGCCTCGCAGGATGTGGTGATCGACGCTTACCGAACCGACGTCCTGGAGCCGCGCGAGCGCGGCCTGGGTTCGTCGATGTCGGTGTTCGGCTACCGCCTGGCGATGATTCTCTCCGGCGGCATCGCCCTGATCTGGGCGGAACAGTGGGGCAGTTGGGGCCAGGTGTACCGGGTGATGGCGGGCATCATGGTCGCGGCGGCGGCGGTCTCGCTGCTCACCCTGCCGCGCGCGAGCAGCGCCGCGAAGCCGCTGGCCAGCGAGCCTAAGCGCGAGGTGCTGGGCTTTCTCGCCATGCTGGCCGGGGTGCTGGCGGGGGCGTTCGCGTCGCGTTGGGTCTTGATCGGCCTGGGGCTGGACCCGAACGATGGCAACAAATGGATACAACTGCTCTTCATCCTGGCCGGTATTGCCGGGGCGTTGCCGCTGGGCACCTGGGCGGCCCGCCGGGTCGGCTTCGCCACCCTGAACCAGTCGCTCGCCAATTTTTTCAGCCTGCCCGGCGCCTGGGCCTTTCTCGCCCTGATCGTGCTCTACAAGCTGGGCGATGCCTTCGCCGGCAGCCTGTCCACCGCCTTCCTGATCAAGGGCATGGCGTTCAGCCAGGCGGAAGTGGGCATCGTCAACAAGATCATCGGCATCTGGCTGACCATAATCGGCGCCCTCCTCGCCGGCGCGCTGATGCTGCGGCTGTCATTGTTTCAGGCGCTGTTGAGCTTCGGCGTGTTGCAACTGGCCTCCAACTTCGGTTTCTACGCGCTGGCGGTGCTGGGCCGTGGCGCCTGGGGCAGCTTCACCCTGGCGCCGTTCGATCTGGGTTTCGTCGCACTCGCCACACCCTCCCAGATCGACGGCCTGCTGATGGCCGCCATCGCCGCCGAGAACCTCACCAGCGGCATGGGCACGGCCGCCTTCGTGGCCCTGCTGATGAGCCTGTGCAACCACAAATACACCGCCACCCACTACGCGCTGCTGTCGGCGCTGGCGGCGGTGGGGCGCATCTACGTCAGCCCGGTGTCCGGGGTGCTGTCGGAATCGGTCGGCTGGCCGGCCTTCTTCCTGTTCTCGGCGGTTGCCGCCGTGCCCGGACTCTGGATGGTCTGGCGCATGCGCCAGGCCATTGCCGGCCTGACTACGCAGGGCAACCCATAAGCCAGGTCGGAAAAGCCGGCGCCTTCCGACAAACCCGGCGGAAGGCGCGATAAGGCCGCTTTTCCGCCCTACGGGGCGGGCTACCTGTTTGGTTGCGGCTTGGGGATAATGGCCGCTCCCCCGCCGCCCGGAGACTCTGGTGCAGCATTTGTTTCACCCCGTCCGCCTGCTCTTGTCCCGGTTTCACCGTCCCTGGGTGGTGGCCGTGTGCGGACTGGTGATCGCGGGGTTGCTGGCGGGCCTGGCACAGGATGTTTTCGGTCGCATCCTCGGCCAGATGGATGCCAACGAACAGGAAATCGCCGGTCTCGCCGGCGTGGCGCGGATACGCGCCGTGCTGCAACCGCTGCAGGAGCATCGTGGACTCGACAATGCGATCTTCCTCGGCGACCCGGCGCTGGAGGCGCGGCGCGCGGCCAGTGAGAAGCGGGTGGATGCCACTTTCACCGCGCTGCTGGCGCGGCAGATGCCGGCGCCCGAGCACGCGGCCGAGGCCACCCAGACACAAGCCGAGTGGCACAAGCTCAAGGAAGCGATCGGCGACCTGGATCGCTTTGAACAACACAGCGCGCTGATCGACCGACTGCTGGAACTGGCACGCCGAATCATCGACGACAGCGGCCTGACCCTCGACGCCGACGCCGGCACCTACCATCTGGTCGGCGTCCTCGATGTCATGCTGGGCTTCACCCTGGAACGCGCCGCCCAGTTGCGCGGCCTCTATGCCGCCCTGCTCGCCGGCGGCGGCACCAACCCGCGCCTGCGCGGCGAACTGGTGGTGTGCGCCACCGCGCTGGACGACGAACGCAAGCTGGTCAGCCATCATGTTGCCACCTTGCTGCGTTATCGGCCCGACCTGGCGGCCGAACTCGGCGATCTACCGGCACGGCTGGAGCAATCGACGCGTGCGCTGCGCCGCCTGGTGCGCGAGCATGCGGTCGCACCCGGTTCGGAACTGAGCACCGAGACGTTCTTCGAGCAGGCCAGCACGGCCATCGGCGGCGGCTACGCCCTGTTCGACCGCACCCTGGCCCTGGCTGAACGGTCTTTGCGTACCCGTCAGGAGCAGCAACAACGGGAACTCGGCTGGAACGTCGCCGGGATGCTGGCCCTGGCCCTGGTCATCATTTACCTGTTCGTCGGCGTGGTGGTGAGCGTGCGCGCCTCGCGCCGGGCGACGGATGAACCGTGCTTATCCGGTTGTCTCCCAAGCCCACTACCGGTAGTGACGTAGGTTGGGCAAAGCGAAGCGTGCCCAACATCGCGGCGGTTCGTTGGGCACGCTTCGCTTTGCCCAACCTACGGCGCTGCCCAACCGCGTCCTGCTGCAGGATCGCCTGATCCAGACGATGGCGCGCGCCGAGCGCGCGGGCAGTCGCCTCGCCCTGCTCTATATCGACCTGGACCGCTTCAAACTGGTCAACGACAGCCTCGGCCACCCGGTCGGCGACGCGCTGTTGCAGGAAGTCGCGCACCGCCTGCAAGCCACGGTACGGGTCTCGGATACGGTGAGCCGCCAGGGCGGCGACGAATTCCTGGTGCTGCTGGACGAGATCGAGAGCGCGGACGACGCGGCGCGGGTGGCGCAGAAAATGCTTGATCTGCTGGCGCAGCCCTGCTGGGTGGCCGGCCACGAACTGACTGTCACGCCCTCGATCGGCATCAGCCTGTATCCCGACGACAGCACGGACATGATCACGCTCATCAAAAGCGCCGACATCGCCATGTATCAGGTCAAGGAGGGCGGCCGCAACGCCTACCAGTTCTACACCGGCGACATGAATGAACGCGCCTCGGAGCGCCTGGCCCTGGAACACGATTTGCGCCGCGCCCTGGAGCGCGGCGAGATGCTGCTGCACTACCAGCTGCAGATCGAGCTGGCGAGCGGACGCATCGTCGGCCTCGAAGCGCTGCTGCGCTGGCGGCACCCGGTACTGGGCCTGGTGCCGCCCGAGCGCTTCATCGCCATCGCCGAGGACAGCGGCCTGATCGTGCCCATCGGCGAGGGCGTGCTGCACGAGGCCTGCCGGCAAAGCCTGGCCTGGCAGGCGGCCGGGCTGCCCGCCATCGTGATCGCGGTCAATTTGTCTGCCGTGCAATTCCGCCGCGCCGGCCTGGAGGACAGCCTGCGCGACATCCTGACCGCCACCGGGCTGTCGCCGCACCTGCTGGAACTGGAACTCACCGAGAGCGTCGTCATGAATCAGGCCGACGCAACCGTAGCCATCCTCACCCGCCTGCATGACCTGGGTGTGCGCCTGTCCATCGACGACTTCGGTACCGGCTATTCCAGCCTTGCCTACCTCAAGCGTTTTCCCATCGAAAAACTCAAGGTGGATCAGTCCTTCATCCGTGACCTGGCGCATGACGCCAACGACGCCGCCATCGTGCGCAGCATCGTTGGACTGGCGCACAGCCTGGGTATCGGCGTGATCGCGGAGGGGGTGGAAACTCGGGAACAACTGGACTTCCTGCGTCACCTCGGCTGCGAGGAAGCGCAGGGCAACTATTTCTGCCGCCCCCTGCCGCCGGCCGAAATCGAGCCGATGCTGCGTGATGGCATCCCTCTCGGGAAACACCCCGCAACCCATTGAACCTGCAAGTCGTTGGCAGGAAGCACGGTGGCGTCCTTGTGTAGCGCCGGCTTCCAGCCGGCATTTTTAGAACAGCCGACAGACCTCAAAAAGACGCCGGCTGGAAGCCGGCGCTACAGGGGTGCATGTTTTTTCGACTCGATTTGCGGCTGCGGGCCGATCACCCCGCTGCCCCGACCACCCTGGAGGCACCATGTCTTACCGCGCCTTGTTACTCAGCAACACCCCCGAGTTTTCCGTCCGCGTGGCTGAACTGGACGATCTGCCGGAAGGTGATGTCGAACTGCGCATCGCCTATTCGACCCTCAATTACAAGGACGCCCTGGCCATCGCCAACCGCAGTCCCATCGTGCGGACCTGGCCGATGGTGGCCGGCATCGACGCGGCGGGGGTGGTGGAGCGCTCGACACATCCCGGCTTTCAGCCTGGGGACGCGGTGGTGCTGAACGGCTGGGGCCTGGGCGAGACCCGTTGGGGCGGGCTTGCGCAGCAAACCCGGGCGCCGGGCGACTGGCTGGTGAAGTTGCCGCCACCGCTCACATCACGCGATGCCGCCGCCATCGGCACTGCCGGCTATACGGCGGCGCTGTGCGTGCAGGCGCTGGAACGGCATGGCATCACGCCGGACGATGGGCCGATCCTGGTCACCGGCACCACCGGCGGCGTCGGCTCCATCGCCGTGGCCTTGCTGGCGCGCGCCGGCTACGAAGTGGTGGCGGCGACCGGCAAGGCGGCGGATCACGCTTATCTGGAAACACTGGGCGCGAGCAGCGTGCTGGACCGCAACGAACTCACCGCGCCCGGCAAGCCGCTGCAAAAGGAACGCTATGCCGGGGTGGTGGACGTCCTCGGCAGCCAGGTCCTGGCCAATGCCTGCGCGCAGGTGAAACGCAACGGCGCGGTGGCCGCCTGCGGCCTGGCGATGGGCATGGATTTCCCGACCAGCGTGGCGCCGTTCATCCTGCGCGGCGTCACCCTCTATGGCATCGATTCGGTGTATGCCAGCCAGGCGCGCCGCCAGGCCGCATGGAACCGGCTTGCCGGCAGCCTCGACAGCACTCTGCTGGGTGGCATCGTTCGGGAAATTGCCCTGGGGGAAACCCTTCCCGCCGCCGAGGCACTGCTCGCGGGGCGGATGGTTGGGCGTTATGTGGTGGATGTGAACCGGTAGGATGTGGTTACCGAAGGGTATTAGCAGCGACTTGGCAGCCGTTTTTTGGCTGCTTAGTCGTTCGCTTAGGGGCTTTATCAGGGGCTTTATCAGGAAGCCGGCGCTACACGGGCTACTTGTCCGCCACGAATTGCCAATCCGCATACTGGCTGGCACCTTCGAATGCGGCGTTCTCACGCGGAAAGCCGGCTGTTTTTCTCGGGAGTGCGGTGGAAATGCTATGCACACCCTTGATGCCGCCCTCCTCGTCGCGCAGCAGCGCCCAGTCGCCGCCGCTGATCGGGTCCGGCCGGAGGCGGCGCAGGTGGCGCACGGTATTCGGGAAACGGGGGTCGCGCAGCAGGTCCGCCAGCTTCTTCGGGTAGTGCTTGTCGAGACCCGGCCCCAACCGGTAGTAGCTGATGAGTGCGCGGCGGTACTGGTCGCCGATGAACAGGAGTTCGGCTTCCTTTTCCCGCTGATTCAGCGTGCTCCAGACGCTGCCCAGCGCGGCCAGCCCCAGCCCCAGCACGGCCACCAGGAAGAGCAGGCCGAGCAAGGTAAAACCGGTTTGGCGCTTGCTCAAACGCTGCCCCCGCTCAAAAAGCAAAGTGTTCACCAACCGGCATAGGGCTTGCCGTCCGCGCCTTCACCCTCCGCGCCGCTTTTCACGTCACGCACACCGCTGCCCTCCTCACCCGGTTCTGTCGTCCAGGTGTCGTTTCGCTCGGTGAGGGGATCAGTCGGCACGGCGCGCAGGTAGTGCTCCTGCGCCAGGGTTTCCAGGCTGTCGGGCCAGTGGCCCTTGTCGGCGTTGTACTGGTCGAGGGCATCGCGCAGGGTGGCGAGGTTTTCCCGCAGCACGGCTTCCTTCGAGCGCTCCACATGCTGGAAATAACGCGGTGCGGCGATGCTCAGCAGGAGCGCGATGATGGACAGCACCACCAGGAGTTCGACCAGGGTGAAGCCACGCTTGTTTGCCACCCTGTTTACCATTCCCGAACCCTCACGCCGTTAAGGCCGATTTTCGCTGACAGGGAATAGACATCGAACACGTCATCCCCTTCCCTGGGGTCGTCCGGCGGACTGGCGTAGCTGCGTTTGCCCCAGGTTTCGCCGGCGGCACCGGAGAGGGCAAAAGGGTCGCGCGGCAGGCGGCGCAGGAAGTAGATGGGGCGGCGGTCGGGCTGGGTGATGTCGGGCACGCCTTCAACCAGACGTTCCAGCGCGGGCGGGTAGCCGGAGGCGTCGGCGGGCGATTCGATGCGCTTGTCCAGCACAGCTTGGCGGTAGGCGTCGAGGGCGCCGCGTATCTGGCGCAGGGCCAGGCGCAGTTCGCCTTCCTTCTGGCGTTGCTGCGCCACTTCCAACAGCGGCACGGCCATCCAGGCGAGCACGCCGACGATGGCGACAGCCACCACCAGTTCGATCAGGGTGAAGCCGCGCTGTAGCGCCGGCGCACCCGCAAGGGGTAGGCCGTGGTTGTAGTGCCGCCGAAACCCTGGCGGCAACAACCACGCTCCCTCGCCGGCGTCTTTTAACCCCGCCGGCGAGGCGCCGGCGCTACAGGGCCGCACCACGCCGCGCGAACGGGGGCGATGCGGTTCGCTGCGCTCACCACATCCTACGACGCCAGCCGGGGAGGTCATTGGGCGATGGTGCGTGGAACTTCGGCAGGCGCATCCGGCACCAGGCTGGCTTCCACCGCAGTCTGCCCAAGCGCGGGGCGGGCGGCGCGCACGCGCAGGGGCTGGTCGCTGGTCTGGCTTTCGGTGCCGGCGAAAAATTCGGCGTCGGCCAGTTCCGGGCGCTCGATGTTGCGCAGGATGCGCGGGGTGATGGTGAGGATGATCTCGGTCTTGTTGAGTTCGTCGCGGTTGCTGGAGAACAGGCGGCCAAAGATGGGCAGATCGCCGAGGCCGGGCACCTTGCTGGCGCCGGCGCGGTCTTCGTCGGAAATCAGGCCGGCGAGCACCTGGGTTTCGCCGTCCTTCAGGCGCAGCACGGTGTTGGCGTTGCGACTGCCGAGCTGATAGGTGAGCGTGCCGGTGGCGCTCTTCACCTCGCGCACGATATTGGAAACTTCCATGCCGACCTTGATGGTGACATCGCCGTCCAGACCGACCTGCGGCTCCACGTCGAGCTTGAGGCCGACATCGAGATAGGCGACCGATTCGGAGGTCACCCCGGTGGAAGTGACGTTGGAAGTAATCACCGGCACCTTGTCGCCGATGTGGACCTTGGCTTTCTCCCGGCTCTTCACCCGGATGCGTGGGTTGGCGAGCAGGTTGACGTCGCTGGCATCCTTGCGCAGGTTCAGCGCCGCCGCGTTGATGGCGATGGAACTGTCCGTGATGTTTTTCAGGCTGTTCAGGGTGAGTTGATTGGTGACCTGCGCGCCGGTGGTGACGCTGACGCCCGTGCCCACCGTGGTGGTGGTCTGGGTGCCGATGTTCAACACACTGAACTGGCTAGGCCACTGCACCCCCAGGTCCTGGAAGCGGTTCCTTTTCACCTCCATGATCTCCACCTCCAGCATCACTTCGGCATCCGGCCGGTCGGCCATTTGCACCAGTTTTTCCGCCAGGCGCACCACTTCGGGGGTGTCGCGCACCGCCACCATGTTCAGCTTTTCGTCCACATAGACGTCCTTGATGCGCGCCATGGTGCGGATCAGGGTCATCACCTGTTTGGCGTCGGCGTGGGCGAGGAAGAAGCTTTTCACCACCTGTTCCTGGTAGTCCTTCACCTTGTTGGGCTGGTTGGGGTAGATCAGCACGGTGTTGCCGTTGAGGATTTTCTTCGCCAACTGGCTGCCGGCGAGCAGCGCATCGAGCGCATCGGCGATGGCGGTATCGCGCGCGAACACGGTGGCTTTCTGATCCACCCGGACGTCCTTGTCGAACACGAAATTCAGGCCGGACTGGCGGCTCAAGGCGTCGAACACCTGCTTCAGCGGCGCATCGCGGAATTCCAGGCTGACCGGGCGGCGATAGCTGGCGCCCAGTTGCGGCACCTCGACGCCGCGCATCTGCCCCACTTTCTCCTCGACCTGCCTGAGCAGATGCAGCGCCTCCGGATTGCCCGGCTCCCGCGCCAGCACGGCGCGCAGACGGGCGCGCGCAGCTTCCGGCTCGTTCTTGGCCAGGGCTTCCCTCGCCGCCTGCACCAGCGTCTGGTTGTCCAGGCGCACCTGGATTTCGTTCAGGGCGCTGACGATGCGGGCATCGTCGCCATACTGCCGGGCCAATTCACGATAGGACGCGGCAGCCTCCTTCAGCTTGCCGGCGCGGGCCAGGGTTTCGGCATCGCGCAGCCCCTTCTGCAACAGCGCCTCGCGCGCCCGGACCAGGGCGGTGCGGTACTGAGCATTGCCGGGATGCGCGGCGACCGTTTTTTCCAGCGCGGCCACCCCGGCTGCGTCCTTGCCCTCGGCCAGCAGTTTTTCGCCTTCGCGGAAGGCCGGGTCGCCGGCGCAACCGGCCAGGACGAGGCTCAAGATCAACAACAGCCGGTTCATGGCGAAATCCTCAATATTTGCTGCATGTTCAAAGCGGTCCAGGTGAAGGTCAGGGCCGCATCGGTCGCCTGATCCAGATGCCACCCGGCCAGGGCGTCACCGACCTGTACTTGCAGCACCTGGTTACCCTGAGCCAGAAAAATCACGTCCTTGCCGCCTTCCCGCCAGTGTCCCAGATACTGGAACGGCAGCGGCGGCGCCGGCGAAGCCGGGAGCGGCAGGGCCACCCGCTTCGGCGCCGGCGGCGGCGGCGGCCGCCAGGTCTGCGCCGGGAACAGGTCGGCGCGCAGGGCGCCAAGCGAAGCGTCCGGTTGCCGTAGGGTGGATAAGCGAAGCGCATCCACCCCCGCCACGCCCGGAATGGTGGATGCGCTCCGCTTATCCACCCTACCGTTTTGTTTCACCACGGCGCCCACCACCTCGGGCGCTTTGGGGGCGGGCCAGAAAACCGCAGCCAGGGTCACCGCCAGAGCCAGGGCGAGCAGGATGTGGCGCGGCTTCATCGTGCGGTCTCCAGGTTCAGGTGCCGTAGGGTGGATAAGCGAAGCGCATCCACCATTACAGACTGGCGCGCCTTCATCGGGCCGTCTCCAGGTTCAGCATGAAGCGCAGGCGCGCATCCAGTTCTGTCGCCCCGATGTCGTCGCGCCTCAGTTCCAGGCTTTCCAGAAGCAGCGCCGGGTTTTCGTCGAGCACTTCCGCCAGGAAGGCGCGCAGGGTCGAATAGCGGGCGATCACCGGCAGGTCGATGCGCAGAAAACGGCTTTCCCCCGGCTTGCCGGTCTCCGCGTAGCGGCCTTCGTCGAGGCTCAAACCGTGCCGGCGAGCAGCGGCGAACAGGCGCGGCAAAGCGATTTCAGCGCGCTCGCGCGGCAGGGTAATCGGCTTCTTTTGACGCTCGGCGGCGGCCGGCAGGAGGGCGCGGCTGGCGGCTTGTGCCTGCCGGGTCGCGACTTCTTCCTCCAGGCCGAGGTTGACCAGAAGATCAGTCGCCAGGGCGGCCAGCAGCAACACGGCGCCAAGGGCGCCGGGCCAGCCGAGACGGGTGAACTGGAAAATGACGTGGAACTGGATGCGTGCGGTTTTCATCCTGAAATACTCATCACACCCGTAGGTTGGGCAAAGCGCAGCGTGCCCAACATGGTGGCGGTGTGTTGGGCACGCTGCGCTTTGCCCAACCTACGGCTATTCAGGTTCATGGCGTCCCCCAATCCAAGCGAATCTCGAAGCGCACGGGCTGCTGCTCGGCTTCGAGCTGAACCTCATGCTGGACCAGGCTGGCATCGCCAAAACCGGCCGCGCGCAAGCTATCGAACCAGGCCAGCATGTCGGCGGCGCTGCGCGCTTCGGCGGTGATCCGCGCGTCGCCGCGTGCGGCGTCGCCGCGCAGGGACAACAGGGCGATTTGCTTCGGCCGCTGGCTTTCCAGACGGTTGAGCAGTTCGCCCCAGGGCCGCGCCGGGGTAGCCACGATGCCGCGCTCAGGGCGCGGCTTGGCAGCCACGGGGGTTTCCGCGACGGTCAAGGTAGCGAGTTGTTCCGTTAGCGTCGCATAGCGAGTGCCGGCCAGAGCGGCCAGCCCGAGGCCCGCCGCCAGCAGCAGCCAGGCGACCAGCGGCGGGCGTGGCCGGGTTTGCAGAAAATCGGGTTCAGCGCGCCCGGAAAGGACGGCGGCCTCCGGGCTATTGGCGAGGACAGCGCCGGCCCAGTCGCCCGCCACGCCGCTGCCGACCAGGAGTAGCGGTGCGTCCCCGAGGCCATCGACCAGGGCCGCGCGCGCCAACAGGCCGGTCAGGGCGTCCGGCTCACCACGCACGCTGTCCAGCGCGGCCAGTTCGCCGCTGACCAGGCTGGCCAGGGTGAGGCGCCCGGCTTCCGCCAAAATCAGGCGCGCGCTGCCGCGTCCGCCGCTTTTTCCATAGCGAGCCAGGGCCAGCGCCGGCCAGGAAACCACGGAAGCGACGCTGAGGCCCGCTGCCGTCAGGGTGTGCAGCAGTTCCGCCCAGTGCCCGGCGTCGATGCCGCTGGCCAGAATGGGTTCGCCCGCCGGCGCGGGGCGGAAGGCCAGGCGCCAGTTCGCCGCCAGATCGCCGAAGCGTTCCGCCGCCTGGCTTTCCACCCAGCCCCGGGTTTCCTCGTGATTCAACCGGGTGGGGGCGCCGGGCAGCAGCCAGAGCGGGGCGAAATGCGAGGACAGCACGACCGCCACGCGGCCGCTCGGTGGTGCTGTAGGTTGGGCAAAGCGCAGCGTGCCCAACATGGCGGCGGGTTGTTGGGCACGCTCCGCTTTGCCCAACCTACGCCGCAACCTACGACCATCCAGGAGGCTTTGCAGCGCCACCAAGGCGCCGGCCCAGCCGGGTTCGGTGGTCGCGGCGGTGTGCACCGCGCCGCGCGCGCGCAGGACAACCCGATCAGGGCCGATATAAAGGATGGAACTACCCCACGAAGGTGACACGGTTCGCCTCCTCCAGCGTGGTTTCGCCCTGCCGCACCAGATCGAGGGCGGCTTCGCGCAAAAGGTGCACGCCGGCGCGGGCGGCGGCTTCCTTGACCTGGCGAATGGGGGCGCGGGCGACGATGAGTTCGCGCAGTTCATCATTCAGCCGCATCAGTTCGGCGATGGCGCGGCGGCCCTTGTAGCCGCTGCCGCGACAGTGGGCGCAGCCGGCGCCGGCACGGAAGTGGTAAGCGCCGCTATCGCCGATGCCGGAGAGCGCCAGCAGCGCGGCATCCGGCGTGGTCGGGACACTGCACTGCGGACAGTTGACCCGTACCAGGCGCTGCGCCAGGACGCCGTTGAGGGCGGAAACCAGGCTGTAGGGGTCGACCCCCATGTGCATGAAACGGCCGATCACGTCGAACACGTTGTTGGCATGCACGGTGGTGAACACCAGGTGGCCGGTGAGCGCGGACTGGATGGCGATCTGCGCGGTTTCCGGGTCGCGGATTTCACCCACCATGATCTTGTCCGGGTCGTGGCGGAGGATGGAGCGCAGGCCGCGCGCGAAGGTCAGGCCCTTCTTCTCGTTGACCGGAATCTGCAACACGCCGGCCAACTGGTATTCCACCGGGTCTTCGATGGTGATGATCTTGTCGCGCCCGGTGTTGATCTCGGACAGTGCCGCATAAAGCGTCGTGGTCTTGCCGGAACCGGTGGGGCCGGTGACCAGGAACATGCCGTAAGGCTCGCGCGCCAGGCGGCGGATGGATTCCAGCGCCGCGCCGGCGAAACCAAGACGCTCCAGGGTGATGCCGGAGAGTTCGTCGTCGAGTTGCTGGCGATCGAGCACGCGCAGCACGGCGTCCTCACCGAACACGCCGGGCATGATGGAAACGCGGATATCCACCTCGCGGCCGCGCAGCTTCACCTTGAAGCGGCCGTCCTGGGGGATGCGCCGCTCGGCGATGTCCAGCTCGGCCATCACTTTCACCCTTGAAATCACCTGTTCCGCCATCTCGCGCCCGGCCGGCTGGGCGATGCGGTTGAGCACGCCGTCGATGCGGTATTTGATGGTCAAGCCCTGGGCGTCGTTTTCCA
This sequence comes from Pseudomonadota bacterium, assembly GCA_030690985.1. GTDB lineage: Bacteria > Pseudomonadota > Gammaproteobacteria > Burkholderiales > Thiobacillaceae > PFJX01. The sequence goes on along the minus strand of JAUYFG010000160.1, from coordinate 8,182 downwards.
GGTGGATGTCGGAGGCACCGCTGGAAAGCGCGTCATACAGGGTGGAATGCACCAGCTTGATGACTGGCGAAGCGTCGGCGCCGATGGCTTGCAGGGAGAGTTCTTCGGCGCGGCCGTCGTCGCCGCCCACGGCGGCTTCGCCCAGCGCGCTATCCATCGCCTTGAGGTTCACTTCCAGGCGATGCAGCCAGGCCAGGATGTCGTCGCGCCGCGCCAGGGCGGGGCGGAAAGCGAAGCTGAGGCGCTGTTCCGCCCACTCCAGCAGCTCGGGCTTGAGCGGATCGGCGAACACGAACCAGAGGTTGCCGTCGCCATCGCGGCAGGCGGCACACTCGCGTGCCAGGGACTGCGCGAACGGCAGCAGATCGAAGGCGGGCGCCATATCGCGCAAGTTCGCCATGTCCAGCGCCGGGAAGGAGAAAGCGTCGGCCAGCGCGCGCATGAAGGCCTTGGGGTCCAGCCCGGAGAGGCGTTCCAGCGCGGCCAGCGACGTTTCGCCGTGGGCAACGGCCTGTTCGCGGGCCTGGCGGACGAGCTCGGAGGTGAGGGTCATGGGATGGCCAGGGGTAGGGTGGATAAGCGAAGCGCATCCACCAAGAGCGCGCCAAAGGTGGATGCGCTTCGCTTATCCACCCTACGGCTACAGGGGTTCGGCTTCATTCGATGCTCCCGGCCAGTTCAAAGATGGGCAGATACAGCAACACGACGATCAGCCCCACCAGGAGGCCGATGACGGCCATCAACAGGGGCTCGAAGATGCGGGTGAAACTTTCCACGAAGCGGCTGGTTTCCTCGTCGTGAAAACTGGCGAGGTTTTCCATCATCTCGCCCATCTGTCCGCTTTTTTCGCCGACCCGCAGCAAGCGCGCCGCCACCGGGGTGGTGAGGCCAGCCTGTTGCATGGCTTCGGAAATGGGCTGGCCGGCGCGGATGTGGCCGGCGGCGACCGCCACCCGCGAGCGCAATTCCAGCGTCAGGAGGCCCGCCGCCATGTCCAGGGCAGGCAGGATGGGGGTGCCACCGGATAGCAGCATGCCGACGGTGCGGTAGAAGCGGGTGAGCTGGAACACCCGCAGGCGCTCGCCCAGGCCGGGCAGGCGCCAGGCCAGGCGCGCCACGGCGGCGCGCGCGGCGGGGCGGCTGGCGGCCCAGGCAAAAGCGAGCGAGAGGCCCGCGAAACCCAGGGCGGCACCCAGCCCGTGCGCGTCGATCCAGACCCCCAGGCCCATCAAGGCGCGCGAGGCCCAGGGCAGGCGCTCCAGGTTATCGGCGTAGATGGAAGCAAAGCGCGGCGTGACGAAGCCGATCAGGAACAGCGCCACCAGCCCCCCCAGCAGCATCAGCATGAGCGGATAGATGGACGCGGAAATCACGCTGCGCCGCACCGTGTCCACCCGCTCCTGCCAGGCCACATAGCGCGCCAGCGCGGGCGCCAGATCGCCGCTACGTTCGGCGGCGCGCACGCTGGCGGCATACAGGGCGGGAAACACGGCGGGGAAATGGCTCAGTGCTGCGGAGAAGGCTTCGCCCTGATTGAGCCGTTCCAGCACCCCGGCCAGCACTTGGCGGGGTTCGTTGCGGGTTTCTTTTTCGAGCAGGGTTTGCAGGGCTTCGATCAGTGCCAGGCCGCTGGAGAGCAGGGCCAGAAGTTCGCGCGTGAACAGCAGCAGCGGGAAATGCGTGCGCCGGGAGAACAGCTTGTTTAGCCCCCGGTCGGGACGCACCGCCAGCACGGTCAGCCCCTCACCCCGCGCCTGCGCCGCCGCCTCGGCAGCCGTGGCCGCTTCCAGACGCAAGCTGACGCGGCCGGCGGCGTTGAGGGCGCGGATGTGGAAGATCATGGGGATTGGTCGAGCTGAAACGGCGAAGTCCGCGCCCGGCCGCCGCGAATCCCCGACCGCCCCTGTAGCGCAGGCGTCTCGCCTGCATCCACGGCCCCCACGGCAGGCCGGCCGCCTGCCCATGTAGCGCAGGCGTCTCGCCTGCATCCACGGCCTCCACGGCAGGCCGGCCGCCTGCCCATGTAGCGCAGGCGTCTCGCCTGCATCCACGGCCCCCACGCCAGGCCGGCCGCCTGCCCATGTAGCGCGGGCGTCTCGCCTGCATCCACGGCCCCCACGCCAGGCCGGCCGCTGCAAATCCCCCCTGCCCTCCTTTTCGAAAAAAGGGGGGAAACGCCGTCGCGAAGCAGGGGGGCGTAGCCAGGTTTCATTGCCAACTCGTGAGGTCGGCGTCTTCGCCGGCACCGCCGGCCTGGCCGTCGCGGCCGAAGGACCAGAGGTCGTATTCGCCGTGTTCACCCGGTGCGCGGTATTGGTAAGGATGTCCCCAGGGGTCGTTGGGCACGGCTTTCTTCAGATACGGCCCCTGCCAGCGGCTCTCCCCGGAGGGTTGTTCGTTGAGCGCGGCGAGCCCCGACTGGGAAACCGGGTAACGCCCCACGTCGAGGCGGTATTGGTCGAGCGCGTCTTCCAGGGCTTTCACCTGTGCGCGCGCCACCTTCACCTCGGACTTGCCCACCTGGGCGAAATAACGCGGCGCCACATAGCCGACCAGCAGACCGAGGATGACCAGGACAACCAGCAATTCCAGCAGGGTGAAGCCGGCGGCGCGGGGCGGTTGCTGTTGTTTCATGGTGCTCACTTATCGAATGTCTTGCTGAACATGGCACCCAGGCCCCAGTCGGCGCTGCCATCGGAGAAACCTTTGACGGCATAGGCCTGGAGTTTCATGCCGCCGCCGAACTTATGCACCCAATAGGCGGTGGCGTCGTTGCCGGCGACGCCCGTGGCGGTGCTGGCCTGGCGGCTGTCCCACATGAGGCCGAGGCTGTTCTCGGCGGATTGCTTGTAGCCCAGGCCGAGGGTGCCGCCCCAGACATTTTTCAGATCCCTGCCCGCCGGGTCGCCGGTGAAGCGATAGGACACGGTGGCAAAAGGCGTCCAGGCGCCGGCCAGGTAGTAGAGATCGGCCAGCACGGTGTAATCGTTTTCGCCCGTGCCCAGACCCTTGCCGACATCCGCCGTACCCAGCTTGGCCTTGCCGGTCAGGTCCAGCAGAAACCCGTTTACCGGCTGTGCGAACAGGCTGTAGCTGAAACTGGCCACCACGTCGCCCATGCCTTCCTGGCTGGCCCTGGCCCCGGTGCCGTCGTAGATGGGGCGGCCCTGAGCATCGACCCCGATCAGATTGCCGCCGGCCGGAGCGCTGATGCGCACATAGGGAACGGTCAGCTTGAACGTGGATGCCCCGGTTTCGTACTTGGCGGTCAGCGGGACGTACCAAATCTCCGTGGACTGGCTGGCGCCGTATTTTCCGCTGCTGTAATCCAGCCCGCTGCTGAGAGTCAAATCCCCCGCGCCGACCGGCACGGTGGGCAAGGCCAGCAGCACGGCCACGGCATAGAGCTTGTTCATCCGGGCTACCAATCGGCTCATGAAATGTGAAGACTTGATCTGTAGGTGCGAATTTATTCGCACAAACATCGCGCAACGGCTTGAACCGTCATGAATTTCTCTACCAACCAAGGTTTCCAGGTTCATCTCAACCTCCACTGTTCGTCGTTAATCATGTCTTTCAACCTTTTCGGGTTTTTCCACCTTCTCCGGTTTCTCTATTTTTTCAGGCTTCTCGATCTTCTCGATCTTCTCAGGCTTCTCCACCTTCTCCACCTTCTCCACTTTCTCTACTTTCTCCACTTTCTCCACCTTCTCGACCTTCTCGACCTTCTCCATCGTTTCGATCTTCTCGAACTCGGCTTTTTCCGGCGTCTCCCGTTTCTCCGTTTTTTCGCCGGCCACTTCGCGTTCCTGCCTGGCGGCATCGCCTTCCCGCTTGCGCTGCCCCTCATAGCGGCTCGCGTCAGGGCGAAGGGCATCGAAGCGCACGGCTTCCAGCACACCACCGTCATGGGCTACAACGTCCACCCTGACCCACTGGCCCGGCTTGGCGCTGATCGCCACCCCCGCTTTGACGGCCATGCGAGCGTAGCCGAGATCCAGCACCGCCGGGCCCACACCACGCTGCACCACACCCTGCAAGACCAGCCGCTCCGGCTTCACCAGGAATTCCAGCGCGGGTGCGACGCGGGCCTGGCGCACCATGAGTATCCCGTTTTCCAGCACACCGGACAGACGCACCTCCTGACCGGGCGGTAACGGCTTCGCGCCGATGGCATTGAGCTGGCCGATACGCGCCACGTTGCCGGCTTGATAGTCCAGCGGCGCCGTCACCGACACCCGCGTTCCGGGGCTGATGCGTTGCACCAGGGTGGCTTGCACGTTGCCCGTCGCATCGCGCATCCCACTGACCCGGATGAATTCGCCCACCTTGGGCAGATGGCCCCGCGTCCCGCCCAGGGGCGCGCCTTCCGGCGCCATGCGCACCCGCTGCCCCATCGCCATGAAGCCATCGCCATCGGGCGATACCCAGTCGACCGGCCCGACCAATGCGGAAATCAGCGCGATACGGCGCGCCCGCAGCGTGTTGCCACTGCCCACGGCCTCCACCGAAACCAGTTGGCCGATGGCGAGTTGCCCGCTGTGGCCGCTTTCGCCATCGACGCTGACCGGGGTATTCGCATCGTAGGTAACGCGCAGGCCGTTGACGCAGATGCTGCCGAAGCCGGTGATGACGCCCACGATTCCAGTACCGCCCATGCCCTTGCCGTCCGCGCGCAGACCGGTGCCGCCGATTCCGCTGCCATCACCGTCGTGGCCGGTTCCTCCCGTGCCGCTGCCATCGTGGCCGCTGCCGCCCATGCCGGAGCCGTCCAGATTCAGGCCGGGCAGCGCGCAGGGGTTGGCGTGAGCGGCGCCCGCCAGGAGCAGCAAGCCCGCCAGCAGCAGAACAGTAGGTTGGGCAAAGCGTAGCGTGCCCAACAAACCACCGCGATGTTGGGCACGCTGCGCTTTGCCCAACCTACGATTGGGCGGAGAAATCAGGCCGAGCAGCAGGCGCAGAAATCGCATCAACGCCCCTCCCCTCGCTTCGGCATGGCGTCTTCCGCGTAGTAATAGACGCCGAAGGCCATGCGCTGGCTGGCCGCCTCCCGCCCCAGGTCCGCTTCCTGCAATTCCAGCGCGCGGCGGTTGATTTCCTGCATGGCATTGATCGCCATTTCGCGCGAGAGGGCGCGCAGCGTCGCCACCGATTCCGGCGACAGGCCATCGCAATACACGCTGCGCTCCAGGAAGGGCGGCTGGCCGTCGAGCAGGTTGTGCGTCGCCGCCGCCAGGTGATCACCGATGTTCTTGCCCAGGTAGAAGCTTTTCTCGTCCAACCCGCGCGCCGGCACAAAGGCATGTTCGACCAGATGCACCCGATCATCGGCATCCAGCGTCACCACCCCCAGACGCAGCCATTCGTCGAGCACGGCACGCGGGCGGATGTCCTTGCTGACGCTTTCCACCAGGCGTTCGAACGACACCTCGCCGCCCTGGCTGGCCTGGCGTGGCAGTGCCACAGGATGCCGCTGGGCGTCGAGGAAGGCGGCATCGGCGCACCAGCGCGAAACCACCTGGGCGCCCAGGGAAACCACGGGCGAAGGCGGCGTCTGCAACAGCATTTCCTCGCGCAGGCGCTTGACCTCGCGGCGATGCACGCCGGACAGCAGGCTCACCCGGCTATCCGTGACCGAGGCGCCGTCATCGGGAAAATCGCGCGCGGCGACATCCACGAACACCCCCTTGGCCAGGTCGCAGAACGCCACGTAATTGACGCCATAGGACATCAGCAGACGCGCCAGCGGACGCAACAGGCGTTGCACCGCCCGTAATAGGGCGGGCGAGGCGACGAGAGAGAGGCGGGAGGGCGCATCCATGTTGAAATAATATCACGTGTGCAAACGTAACACGACACCGATAAAAAATAACTCATTACTATTCATATGGTTAGAAACAAATAACAACGATATTTCATGGACAACCATTTGACGTGTGCTTTTTTTACACGTATCGTGAATTCACCCATGACACCGACCCGGTTACATGGTCCTTTGAAAGTAGTGTTCCACCACAGGAGGAATTGAACATGCAGCCTAAATTCTATCTGCCCTTCGCCCTGGCGCTGGGCCTGACGGCAGCGACTGGCGCACTGGCCGCCCCGCCCGCCGGCCAGCTTCTGGCCTCGCAATGCGCGCAATGCCACGGCACCAACGGCAACGGCCCCGGTTTCGACAAGCTGTCCGGCATGAGTGCCCGCGAGTTGAACAACGAAATGCTTGAAATGAAGTACCGCAGCGTCCCGGAGGGCATCATGGGTCGTCAGGCACATGGCTACACCGATGCGCAGATTCTACTGATCGCGGACTACCTCTCCGGTGTGCGTAGCGGCACTGGCACTGGCACTGGCACTGGCACTGGCACTGGCACTGGCACTGGCACTGGTACCGGTACCGGTACTGGCACTGGAACGGGCACTGGCACTGGCACTGGCACTGGCACGGGAACGGGAACGGGAACGGGCAACAGCAATAACGGTGGCGATGACAGCTCCAGCGTCAAGACCGAGGACAAGAAGAAGGAAAAGGAAAAGGAAAAGGAAAAGGAAAAGGCAAAACCGAAGGAAAAGGAAAAGGCAAAACCGAAGGCAAAGGACAGCAACAAGAGCAGCAGTAAAACCAGCAGCACTCGTCGCGATTAACCAAGGGAGGACATGACATGCAAACCCTGAACAGAAGGCAATTCCTCAAGCTGGCCGGTATCGCATCGGCCCTGGCCGCACTGCCGCGCGCCGTCGGCGCCGCGACCACACCCGCCCGGGTCGTGGTGGTGGGCGGTGGTTTCGGTGGCGCCACCGCCGCGAAATACATCCGTATGTGGGGCGGCAACGTCCAGGTCACCCTGGTGGACACCAATGCCAACCATATCTCCTGCATCCTTTCCAACCTGGTGCTGACCGGCGCCCTGCCGATGAGCCGCATCACCCTGGGCTACAACGCACTGAAGGCCAATTACGGCATTACCGTCGTGCAAGGCCGCGCGGTAGGCATCGACGGCGCCGGCAATACGGTCACCGTCAGCACTGCCGGCGGCAATCAGGTGTTGTCCTACGACCATCTGGTCCTGTCTCCCGGCATCGACTTCATCGCCCCGCCGGCCGGCACCTGGGATGCCAATCTGACGCCGCATGCCTGGCAGGCGGGCCCGCAAACCACCCTGTTGCAGACCCAGTTGGCGGCCATGCGCAACGGCGACACCTTCGTCATGACCGTGCCCAAGTCACCCTACCGCTGCCCGCCCGGCCCCTACGAGCGCGCCTGCGTGGTGGCCGATTACCTGAAGACCAAGAAACGTACCGGCGCCAAAGTCATCGTGCTGGATGCCAACGCCAGCATCCAGGCCGAGCCGATCGCTTTCGGCAATGCCTTCAACGTGACCCACGCCGGGGTGATCGAGTACGTGCCCAACGCGACGGTGCAATCGGTGGATTCCGCCAGCCGCAGCATCGTCACCAGCGCCCGCACCGTGAACAACGCCAAGGTTCTGAACTACATCCCGAACCAGAAGGCGGGCGCCATCGCCGCTGGGCTGACGCCGAACGGCTTCGTGTCGGTGAATCCGCTCACCTACGGCGTCGCCGCCTACCCGAACATCCATGTGATCGGCGATGCCTGCGCGGTGCCCGCCAGTGACGGCAAGGCGGTGCCGAAGTCCGGCCACATGGCCAATTCGCAAGCCAAAGTCTGCGCGGATGCCATCGTGCGGGCGCTGGCCGGCGAAGCCCCGGATCAGAACGTCGCCACCAACTCGGCCTGTTACAGCCCGATTACCGCCACGACTTCTTCCTGGCTGTCCGCCAATTACAACTACGGCGACATCTACGACGCCGCCGGAGTCGTGAAGGGCAAGGGCATGCACCGGGTCGACCTGGGTGAGGCCGACAAGGTAACCAGCGGCAATTACAACGACATGTTCACCTGGGCGAACAGCCTGTTCGCGGACAGTTTCGTGTAACTCGGCGGTAAGCAATTTTCCAGCGGTAATCTCCCTTTTCGGCGGGCCTGGCCCGCCGTTTTTTTTGGCGCGCGCCGCAACGGTCGGCTAACCGTCATGGCCGGATGGCCACCCCGGAAAATGAAACCCGCCGTAGGAGCGGCCTCGGCCGCGATGCGCCGGCAGGCGCAAAGGTGAGACGTGTGACCTTGGCGAGCGTCGTCCCTTTGCGCCTGCCGGCGCATCGC
>JAUYFG010000159.1 GCA_030690985.1 Pseudomonadota bacterium | reverse complement strand
TCCGAACAGGACCGTGAAACGCCCCAGCGCCAATGATAGTAGGCATCTCGCCCGCGAAAGTAGGTCATCGCCAGACTCCCAACCCCAACGCCCCATCATTCGATGGGGCGTTCCCTTTTAGACTTCTGATACTCACTGACGTATCGTAAATCGTGAGCACGATCACGATTTACGCTGTCGTTACCTGATCGACAGTTGCATCAAAGCCACCCAATTTCAGTTTTATCTTCACTTTGTCCCCGACATAAAGCGCCTGAGCGTGTCTGATAACGCTGCCTGTTTCATTAAGGGCGATGCAATATCCTCTGGAAAGGACATTGTCCGGATTGAGTTGCTGAAGAGCGTTAAAGCATTTATCTACCCTTGTTTTTCGATTGCCAAGTCTTTGAACCAAGGCTGTCTTTAATGAAACAGCGCGGTTTTCGATCTCATTTCGGTATGCGTCAAGTTTTGGGCTATGTGCCATAAGACTTAATATTCTATTTTCAAGTACTTGTTTTCCTTGAGATAAATGACTCGCGCCGCTTAGCGTAAGTCGCCTTTTTATCTGCGCGACGTGTTTTTGGCTATTGGTTACTGCGCTGCCTGGGTGCAATACACGTCTCGATAAACCATCCAGATGTTGCATCCGTTGATACATCAGCCTTGTTCCGGCTTGGTTCATGCGTGCAAGCAAGCTACGTATCTGCACGTTGATATCCTGTCTATCTGGGACGGCCAGTTGAGCTGCTGCAGTAGGGGTGGCCGCGCGAACATCTGCAACGAAATCCGCTATCGAGAAGTCCGTTTCATGGCCGATGCCTGTGATGACAGGAATCGGTGATGAGTAGATTGTCCTGGCGAGCTGCTCATCATTGAATGGAAGCAGGTCTTCGAGGCTGCCACCACCTCTGATCAGCAGAATAACGTCGCATTCATTTCGACTGATTGCGGCGCTCAGGCTTTGCCTGATCATTCCTGCGGCGTCAGAACCTTGTACCGAAGCTGGATAGATGACGATTGGGCAATTCGGCCAGCGTAGCTCCAAGGTTTTTAGTACATCTTGCAGGGCCGCAGCCTGGAGAGAGGTGACAACGCCTAACTGCTTTGGAAATCGTGGCGGCCTTAGTTTCTGTTCCGGGCGGAACAGGCCCTCTGCCTCAAGCTTCGATTTAAGCCTGAGGAATTCTTCATACAAGGCGCCCTGTCCATCTCGGCGCATGGCGTCCACCAGAAGCTGATAGTCCCCGCGGGCCTCATAAAGCGTTGCTTGAGCGCGAACCTCGACCTTGTCCCCCTCCGATGGAATCCAATCCAGAAATTGGCTTCGATTACGAAAGAACGCGCATCTGACACCCGAATGCTGATCTTTGAGCGTGAAGTACCAATGTCCCGAACTTGCACGGGTGAAATTCGAGATTTCCCCGCTAACCCAGCATGAAGGCAAGGATTTCTCGATTGCGAGCCGCGCGAGTCGATTCAACTCGCTTACTGTGATGACGTCAGCTATGGAAGACACGATGGATGTTCGGGGCGGGTGCGGTAACAACGCTAAAGTCTACCTGCTCGCTTCATTTTCGTAGGCATGTCGGGATTTTTCTCCAGTTGAAATGATGGTATGTTTCCGCCTCTTCGTACGGCGGCTATTGCCGCCGTTGTGTTTTTTCAAGCGGTTGGAACCTGTATGTCTGAATATCTGATGCAAACCTATGCTCGGCAACCTGTCGCATTTGTACGTGGCGAGGGGGCCTGGTTGTTCGATACAAATGGCGACAAGTATCTTGATGCCCTGGCGGGCGTTGCCGTGAATGGTCTGGGTCATGGCCATCCCAGGTTGGCCAAGGCGTTGTGCGATCAGGCCGCAAAGCTGATTCATACCTCGAACCTATATCGCATTCTTGAACAAGAAGAGCTGGCGGCGCGTTTATGCCAACTCTCCGGGCTTTCGCGCGCCTTCTTCTGCAATTCAGGGGCCGAGGCCAACGAGGCCGCGATCAAGATTGCGCGTTTGCATGGCCACCACAAGGGCATCGATAGCCCCGCCATCGTGGTCATGGAAAAGAGTTTTCATGGCCGTACGATGGCCACACTGTCGGCAACGGGCAACCGCAAGGTGCAGGCCGGGTTTGAACCCCTGGTTTCCGGTTTTGTGCGGGTTCCGTTCGGTTCTGCTGCGGCAGTCGAGGCGTTAGCCGCGCACCACAAGAATATCGTTGCCGTGTTGGTCGAGCCTTATCAGGGCGAGGGTGGGGTGCAGATTCCCCAGGTGGATTATCTGGCCGAGTTGCGCCGTATTTGTGATGAGCAAGGCTGGTTGCTGATGCTGGATGAAGTTCAAACGGGTGTCGGACGCACGGGCGCCTGGTTCGCATTCCAACATACCCGCGTGCTGCCCGATGTCATGACGCTGGCCAAGGGGTTGGGCTCAGGGGTGCCTATCGGCGCTTGTCTGGCTCGGGGTATTGCGGCTGAAACCTTCACTCCCGGAAAACATGGTTCGACCTTTGGCGGCGGCCCGCTGGCATGTACAGCGGCGCTGACTACGCTGGAAGTCATGGAATCCGAAGGTTTGCTCGATCACGCTGCCCAGCTTGGCGCCTTTATTCGCGCCGATCTTGCCGAACGTTTGCAGGGCCAGGCCGGGGTCAGCGAGATTCGTGGTCAGGGTCTGATGATCGGTATCGAGCTGGATCGCCCCTGTGGCGATTTGGTGAAGATCGCCTTGGCCGAGAAGTTGCTCATCAATGTCACCAATGACACCGTGGTGCGTCTCCTCCCGCCGCTGGTGATGACGCGTGCCGATGCGGAGTTGCTCACCGAGAAATTGGCGCGCTTGATCCGCACATTTCTGGGCTGAACAGCATGGTCGCGCCGCTGAAACATTTTCTGCAGTTCAAGGATCTCACCCGCAGCGAGTTGGAGCATCTGTTCGCCCGCACTCGGGCGCTCAAGGAGCGTTTCAAGCGTTATCAGCCTTACCACCCTTTGGCGGACCGCACCCTGGCGATGATCTTCGAAAAGAGCTCGACACGGACGCGGCTTTCCTTTGAAGCCGGCATGCACCAGTTGGGTGGCTCGGCCATTTATCTCAATACACGTGATACCCAATTGGGCCGCGGCGAGCCGGTGGAAGATGCTGCCGAAGTCATTTCCCGCATGGTCGACGTGGTCATGATCCGCACGTTCGAGCAGAACATCATCGAACGCTTCGCCGCCCATTCGCGCGTACCGGTCATCAACGGCCTGACCAACGAATACCACCCCTGCCAGATTCTGGCCGACATCTACACCTACATCGAGCAGCGCGGCCCGATACAGGGCAAGACCGTTGCCTGGGTGGGCGACTCCAACAATATGTGCAACACCTGGCTGCAAGCGGCTGAACTGCTGGATTTCAACGTCCACGTTTCCACGCCGCCGGGCTACGAGGTTGAACCTGAGCGAGCAGGGTTGTTCTCCACCACGCATTACGAAGAATTTGCCGATCCGATGGATGCCTGCCGAGACGCGGATATGGTCACCACGGACGTGTGGACCAGCATGGGTTTTGAGGCCGAGAACGCGGAGCGTTTGAAGGCCTTCGCCGATTGGCAAGTCGACGCAGAAATGATGGCTGTGGCAGCCAGGGATGCCCTGTTCATGCATTGCCTGCCTGCGCATCGTGGCGAAGAAGTCGCTGCCGAAGTCATCGATGGTCGCCAATCCGTGGTCTGGGACGAAGCAGAGAATCGCCTGCATGCGCAAAAGGCCCTGCTTGAATACCTGCTGCGCGGCCGGGTCGAGGATTAATCCATGAATCTTGCTTACTTCAAGGATACCGACTCGCTTTACCTTGAGCTTTCGCCAGAAGATGCGGCGCATGCCTGGGAGGCGCAGGAAGGTATCGTCATCAATCTGAGCGCAGATGGCCGCGTGATTGGCATCGAGATCGAACATGCCAGCCAGAAAGCGGATCTCTCTCTTCTTCGTGTAGGCGACTTTCCCGGTGAAGTTCATGCCGTGGAAGGTTCGGCACACTGAAACTATTTTGCGGCGCGAGTTTTCATGCCGCACCGCAGTTTGTCTCTAGGAAAATCATGAGCGAAATCCAAAAAACAGCGATCAAAAAAGTTGTGCTGGCCTACTCCGGCGGCCTCGATACCTCGGTCATCCTGAAATGGTTGCAAGATACCTATCAATGTGAAGTCGTCACCTTCACCGCCGATCTGGGCCAGGGCGAAGAACTGGAGCCGGCGCGCGCCAAGGCGCTGAAGTTCGGCATCAAGCCGGAACAAATCTACATCGACGACCTGCGTGAGGAATTCGTGCGCGACTTCGTCTTCCCGATGTTCCGCGCCAACACCGTGTACGAAGGCGAATACCTGCTCGGCACCTCCATCGCCCGGCCGCTGATCGCCAAGCGCCTGATCGACATCGTCAACGCCACCGGCGCCGATGCCATCTGCCACGGAGCCACCGGCAAGGGCAACGACCAGGTGCGTTTCGAACTCGGCGCCTACGCGCTGAAACCGGACATCAAGGTCATCGCCCCCTGGCGCGAGTGGGATCTGCTCTCCCGCGAGAAGCTGCTCGCCTATGCGGAACTCCACGGCATCCCGGTCGAGATGAAGCACAAGGCCGGCGGCTCGCCCTACTCGATGGACGCCAATTTGCTGCATATCTCCTACGAAGGCCGCCATCTGGAAGACCCCAACGCGGAAGCCGAAGAGGACATGTGGCGCTGGACCGTGTCGCCGGAAAAGGCGCCGGATCAAGCTGAATATCTGGAACTGGAATACGCGCGTGGCGACGTGATGGCCATCAATGGCATCGCCATGAAGGCCCACGAGGTGCTGGCGAAACTGAATGAACTGGGCGGCAAGCACGGCATCGGCCGCCTCGACCTGGTGGAAAACCGCTACGTCGGCATGAAGTCGCGCGGCTGCTACGAAACCCCCGGCGGCACCATCCTGCTGAAAGGCCATCGCGCCATCGAATCGATCACCCTGGACCGCGAAGTCGCCCACCTGAAAGACGACCTGATGCCGCGCTACGCCAGCCTGATCTACAACGGCTACTGGTGGGCACCGGAGCGCCGCGCGCTGCAAGTGCTGATCGACCACACCCAGGCGAACGTCAACGGCACGGTGCGGTTGAAGCTCTACAAGGGCAACGTCATGGTCGTCGGCCGCGACTCGAAGAACGACTCCCTGTTCGACTCCACCATCGCCACCTTCGAGGACGATGCCGGCGCCTACGACCAGAAAGACGCAGGCGGCTTCATCAAACTCAATGCGCTACGCATGCGGATTGCCGCGAAGCTCGACGCAAAACGCGGATAACCCTGTAGGAGCGGGCTCTTGTGCCCCTTGAGGGTATGCCCGCGATTTATCGCTGAAAGGAAAAAACATGTCCCAATTCGACAACGTCGCCGTCATCAAGAAAGCCAACGTCTACTTCGACGGAAAATGTGTCTCCCACACCGTCCAGTTCGCCGACGGCACCCGGAAATCCGTGGGCGTGATTTTGCCAACTGAGCTGCCGGCGCGCCTGACTTTCAATACCGGCGTGGCGGAAATCATGGAAACCGTTGATGGCCGCTGCCGCGCGCTGCTGAAGGGCGAAACCGAGTGGAAGGAATACGGCGCCGGCGAATCTTTCTCCGTGCCGGGCAACTCCAGCTTCGAGATCGAGGTAGCGGCGGGCGAGGCGTACCACTACGTCTGCCACTTCGGCTGAATCCGTGTGGTCGCCGTAGGAGCGGGCTTGCCCGCGATACCGCGGCGGCTATCGCGGGCAAGCCCGCTCTACTACGGCGGCACAGGATCAGATCGACAAATCCAGCAGCAGACCGGTCAGACGCTTTTCCTGAACCCGGATGTCCAGACGCTGCGCCCTGACGATCGCCAGGAGATCGGCCAAGGCGGTATCGAACTGGTCGTTGACCACCAGATAGTCGAATTCCAGGCAGTGTGAAACGTCTTCCCGTGCCGCCGCCATGCGCCTCGCGATCACCTCCTCGCTGTCCGTGCCGCGCCCTTGCAGGCGGCGGCGCAGTTCTTCGATGGAGGGTGGCAGGATGAAGATGGAAATGGCGTCGGGTACCAGATGGCGCACCTGGGCTGCGCCCTGCCAGTCGATTTCCAGGAGGATGTCGCGCCCGGCATCGCGCTCGGCGTCGATCCAGCGCTGCGAGGTGCCGTAGTAGTTGCCGTACACCTCGGCGCATTCCAGGAATTCTCCATTTCCCAGGCGTTCCTGAAACGCCTCGTGGCTGACGAAGTGGTAGTGGACACCCTCGATTTCACCCGGTCGTGGTGCCCGCGTGGTGTAGGAAATCGACAGGCGTATCGCCGGGTCGCGTTCCAGCAGGGCGTTGACCAGGCTGGATTTACCGGCGCCGGAGGGGGCGGAGACGATGAACAGGTTTCCCGACATGGTTGGCTCGACTTATTCGACGTTCTGGATCTGTTCGCGCATCTGCTCGATCAGCACTTTGAGTTCCACGGCGGTCTGGGTGAGTTCCAGGGAAACCGATTTGGAGCCCAGGGTGTTGGCTTCGCGGTTGAGTTCCTGCATCAGAAAATCCAGGCGCTTGCCGGCGGCACCGCCGCTGTTGAGTACCCGTTCGACTTCATCGAGGTGGGTGAGCAGGCGGTCGAGTTCTTCGTCGATGTCGATCTTCTGCGCGAACAGGGCGACTTCCTGGTGCAGCCGGTCGTGGTCCAGCGAATTTGACAAATTTGGCAGCAGTTCCGCCAGGCGTAAGCCGAGTTTTTCCCGGTAGGCTGCGACGATTTCCGGGGTGCGCGGGCGGATGCGGGCGACGTGATCGCGCATGCCCTGCAGGCGTTCCTGGATGAGGGTTTTCAGCTTGTCGCCTTCGCGCGCGCGGCTGGCATTGAATTGCGCCAGGGCGCGCTCAATCATGGCCAGGGTGCCGGCTTGCAGCGCATCGCCATCCAGGGTGTTGTCGCCCAGCATGCCGGGCCAGCGCAGAATTTCCGCGACGGAGAGCGTGCTGGCTTCCGGAAAGGCGCGACGCGCCGAGGCGGAGAGCGCGCCAAGCTGGTCGAGC
This sequence comes from Pseudomonadota bacterium, assembly GCA_030690985.1. Lineage (GTDB taxonomy): Bacteria > Pseudomonadota > Gammaproteobacteria > Burkholderiales > Thiobacillaceae > PFJX01. The sequence continues at coordinate 4,107 of JAUYFG010000159.1, read as the reverse complement.
AGCGTGCTGTTGAGTTCCGACGGCAATGCGGCGTTGGCGCACGCGGCCAGGTTGAGGCGGCATTCCAGCTTGCCGCGCTTCACCTGGTTGGTGATGCGCTCACGCAATCCCGGTTCCATCGCGCGAAAGTCTTCGCCCATGCGAAACGTCAGGTCGAGAAAGCGGGAATTGACCGCGCGCAGTTCCAGCGTGACGTGGGCACCCGCGATATCGGCGGATTCGGCCGCATAGCCGGTCATGCTGCGTAGAGTTTCCTTCATCAATTAACTCCGGTTTGAAACCTCCCCCTTCAGGGGGATTCGTGGGACTGACACCACGATGCAATCGTGGCACGATGTAACCACTTCCTTCAGGGAGTGGATCAATCCGCTGACCTCCATCTGTCGGCGGGTTTTCAGCCGATAGATGAGATTGGCTGCGGATTGAAACATGGCTGCCACGATCTTGGTTATCCTTCGTGGAATTCAAACCGGCGCATCTTACCCCGCCCCCCAGCCTAATTTACATGGCCCTCCAATCCACCGAACCACTGCCCCAGAAATATCTGTTGGGCGAGTACGAGATCGACCGCAGCATCGGCGGCGGTGGCTTTTCGCTGGTGTATCTGGCCTATGACAGCGAAGGGCGGCCGGTCGCCATCAAGGAGTACCTGCCCGGCGGCGTGGTGAAACGCGGCAAGCTGGGTACGGTGCATCCGCTGGCGGAAGACAAGGAAGCCGCGTTTCGCTACGGCATGAAGTGTTTTTTCGAGGAGGGCAGGGCGCTGGCCGGCATCCGCCACCCCAACGTGGTGCGCGTGACCAACTTCTTCCGCGCCAACGAGACGGTGTACATGGTGATGAAGTTCGAGCAGGGCAAGACCCTGCAGCGCCACATCACCGGCCTCAAGGAGCCCATGCGCGAGTCTTTCATCCGTGGCGTGTTCGTGCAGTTGCTGAATGGCCTGCGCGAAGTCCATGCCCACAAGATCCTGCATCTCGACATCAAGCCCTCCAATATCTACATCCACGCCGACGGCTCGCCCGTGCTGATCGACTTCGGCGCGGCGCGGCATGCGCTGACCTACGATTTTCAGTCGGCCTCCCCCATGTATACCCCGGGGTTTGCCGCGCCGGAGCAGTACAGCCAGCGTGAGCGCCTGGGGCCATGGACCGACATCTACAGCGTGGGCGCCACCCTCTATGCCTGCATTGCCAAGACCCCGCCGCTGCCGGCCGATCAGCGCCAGGACAAGGATAAATTGCTGCCGGTCAGCAAGACCCATGCCGGGCTGTTTTCCAGCGAGTTGCTGGAGTTGGTCGATTCCATGCTCAAACTCAACTATACCGAACGCCCGCAAAGCGTGTTCGCGGTGCAAAAGCGCCTGATAGAAATGGCCAGAGTGTCGCGCGAGCACAAACCCAGCTTGCTGGCCGTGATCAAAGATCGCATAACCCGAAGAGTATGAAATACGTCGTCTATCAGGCCAGCCGATGCGGCGGCCGTCCCTACAACGAGGATCGGGTGGGCTACGCCTATACCTCGGATGCGCTGCTCATGGTGTTGGCCGACGGCATGGGCGGCCACGCGCGCGGCGAGATCGCCTCGCAACTCACCGTGCAGGTCATCACCGGCCTGTTCAATGCGCGCGCCAAGCCCCTGCTGGTGGACATGGCCTCGTTCCTGCTGGATGGTATTTATGCCGCCCACGACGCCATCAACGAATACGCCATGCGTCACAAATTGTCGGAGCCGCCGCGCACCACCTGCGTGGTCTGCGTGGTGCAGAAAGGCCAGGCCTGCTGGGCGCATGTCGGCGATTCCCGTCTCTACCACTTCAATCGGCGCGCGCTCAAATTCCGCACCCGTGACCACTCCGCCGTGCAGCAACTGGTGGACGACGGCCTCCTCGACGAAGACCAGATGGGAACGCACCCGGATCGCAACAAACTCTACAACTCGGTGGGCGGCTACATGCTGCCGGACATCGAACTGGAAGAGCCGGTCAAGCTGAACGAAGGCGATGTTTTGTATCTGTGTACCGACGGGGTCTGGGGCGAGCTCAACGCGCAGGAAATGCTCTCCACCCTGCGCGCCTATCCGCTCGAACGGGCGGTGAAGAACATGCTCGACCATGCCGAATTCCGCGCCGGCCAGTACGCCGACAATCTCTCGGTCGTGGCCATGCGCTTCGGCGAAGAACACTTCGACGACGACGAACTGGTGCAGGCGGATGATCTCGGCCTGGACGGATTCACGACCCAATTGAAGCGCCTCGGCAACAAGGAAATGGAAGAACTAGCCGGCAGCGACTTCGAACTCGAACGTGCCCTGGCGGAAATACAGACGGCCCTGGCGCGGCACAAATCAACTCCCTGAAGGAAATACGATGTCTGAACAACAACGCCCCTCCGGGCGCGCGGCCGATCAATTGCGCGCCGTGCGCCTGACCCGCAATTTCACCAAGCATGCCGAGGGCAGCGTGCTGGTGGAATGTGGGGATACCAAGGTGCTGTGTACCGCCAGCGTGCTGGAAAAAGTACCGCCGCATGTGCGCGGCAGCGGCGCCGGCTGGCTCACCGCCGAATACGGCATGTTGCCGCGCGCCACCCACACCCGGGGCGACCGTGAAGCCGCGCGCGGCAAGCAGTCCGGCCGCACCCAGGAAATCCAGCGCCTGATCGGCCGCTCGCTACGCGCGGCGGTCGATCTGGGCAAGCTCGGCGAACGCACCATTCATGTCGATTGCGACGTGCTTCAGGCCGACGGCGGCACCCGCACCGCCGGCATCACCGGCGCCTGGGTGGCGGTTCACGACGCCCTGGAATGGCTGGTGCGCGAAGGCAAGCTGCCGAACAACGTCATGCGCGACCAGGTCGCCGCCATTTCGGTGGGCATCTGGAACGGGGTGCCGGTGCTCGACCTCGACTATGTCGAAGACGTCGCCTGCGACACCGACATGAACGTGGTGATGCTGGGCGAAACCAGCCTGATCGAAGTACAGGGCACGGCGGAAGGCGTGGCCTTCACCCGCGTGGAACTGGGCGCGCTGCTCGACCTGGCCGAAAAAGGCATCCGCGAACTGATGGCCGCGCAGCGCGCCTCGCTGTAGCGCCGGCTTCCAGCCGGCTATCCAAAGACGCCGGCAAGGATGCCGGCGCTACCTAAGGACACCCCATGAAAAAAATCGTCATCGCCTCCAGCAACGCCGGCAAGTTGCGCGAGATCGCCCGGATCATCGAGCCGATGGGCCTCGAAGCCATGCCGCAGGCCGCTTTCGGTGTGCCCGAGTGCCCGGAACCGCATGTCACGTTTATCGAGAACTGCATCGCCAAGGCCCGCCATGCCGCCGCCCATACCGGCCTGCCGGCATTGGCGGACGACTCCGGCATTTGCGTGGACGCCCTCAACGGCGCTCCCGGCGTCTATTCCGCGCGCTATGCCGGTGAACCCAAGTCGGACCAGCGCAACAACCAGAAGCTGATCGAAGCCCTGCAAGGCCAGAGCAACCGGAAGGCGCACTACTACTGCGTGATGGTCTACGTGCGCTACGCCGACGACCCCACCCCGATCATCGCCGAGGGCGCCTGGCACGGCGAAATCATCGACGAACCGCGCGGTGCCGGTGGTTTCGGCTACGACCCCTATTTCCTGGTTCCCGCCTTCGGCCAGACCGGCGCCGAGATGAGCATGGAAGACAAGAACGGCATCAGCCACCGGGGCCAGGCATTGCGGTCGCTGGCGGAAAAGTTGGCGGCGCTGGAGGCGTAGGCCGGGGTAGAAGCGTAGTGGCGTAGGGTGGGCAACGCGTAGCGTGCCCAACAGGCAACCGGTATCTGGTGGGCACGCTGCGCTTTGCCCAACCTACGTATCTTGTGGCCGTGCTGCACATTTACACCTCTTGCATGTTGGGCACGCTGCGCTTTGCCCAACCTACTCTTTTGTGGTCGCGCTGCACGTTTACACCTCTCGTAGGTTGGGCAAAGCGCAGCGTGCCCAACATATGCGCGTCTCACAACTGCGGCAGTTTCATGTCATGCGCGCTCACCACCCGGATGCACGCCTCCACCACGGTCGGATCGTAGTGGCTGCCGTTGCCCTGCCTGATTTCATCGAGCGCCGCCTCGA